>CAMVKI010000034.1 GCA_947168005.1 uncultured Clostridia bacterium | reverse complement strand
CCCTGGTGGAGGATGATGCCGCCGATGAGCTGGACCCGGTAGGGCCGCATGCCGAGGACCCGGAAGGCGGCCTCCCGGACCGCGGCAAAGGCCTCGGGCAGCAGATCGTCCAGGCTCTCGCCCCGGCCGAGGCGGTCCTTGAATTCGGCGGTCTTGCCCCGCAGCGCTTCGTCGGACAGGGCCTTCATGGAGGGCTCCAGGGCCTCGATCTTATCTACAAGGGGGCGCAGCTTCTTGACCTCCCGCTCCGAGGTCGTTCCAAAGAGTTTGGTAATCAGTCCCATGGTGATTCCTTTCTTATGTACGTCCGGCGGAGGCCGGACGCAGGCTCAGTTTATTTATTATAACACAAGTTCCTCCGAAAAAAAAGACATTTTCTTTGGAATCCGATTTTTCTGTTCAAATTCTGTCGCAGAGCAGGGCTTGCAGCTGCATTGCCAGGGCTCGGTACTGCCCTCTGCTCTGACAGCCGAGCTCCGCAAAGAGTCTGCTCCGTTCGGGAAACTCCTCCGCCAGAGCTTCGTAGGCTTTCGCCGTCTGCTCCATCCGCAGGCTTGCCTCCCGCAGGGCCTCCAGGGGCGTCCCCTGCTTTGGGCAGGGCGGCGTCTGCAAGCGAAGCTGTCGGCCGCTCAGCAGATAGTGCAGCGTCAGAAGCCGCCTTGCGCGGGATTCTGCGCTTGCGGCGGCCCGCGTGACAGCGGCGCTCCCCCTCCCGCCCATGCGGCGGGCCAATCGGCGCAGGGACGCGGCGTCCGCCCGCTCCTGCAAAATCAGGGCCTCCAGCCGTTCCGGCAGCAGGGCCTCCTCAGCGCTCACTCTGCTCCCTGCTTTTACCCGGCGCCAGACTGCCTGTTCGCTTTGATAATCCATGCGGCGCACCACCTTTCGTCACAGTGTATGCCAAAAGGCGAAGCTTCGTGACCGGAAGCTTCGCCAGATTGTTATTTTGCGAGCACAGACACTTGAAGCGGTATGAGTCTCCCGTTTCGGCAAATCGTAAGGAGGAAGCGGTCCTTCGGTTCGTAGTTCATAATAACCCGTTCAAACTGCGCCGCGTCGGTGATTTCAATCCCATCTACCGCGACGAGAATATCGTTTTCGTAGAGCTTCCCCTCCAGGGGACTGCCCGGCGCGATGCTGCTGATCCAAACACTGCCCGGATAGCCAAAGAGATAGCGATAGCCCTCGGGGATGTTCTCCACCTCCAGGCCGCTCCAGATGGAATTTCGGGAGGATTTGGTATCCAGTTCCGTCACGATCCGCGCAAGGTTGGTGGAAATGATGGCAAAGCAGGGATCCTTGCCGCTCACCAGGACCTGGCCGATGGGGGTCGTAACGCCGATAACAAGCCCGTGTTCATCCAGCAGCGGACAGCCGTAGGACGCGGAATCCGGACATGCGGAGGACTGGAGCACCGTGTAGGAGTGATTATACAGCTCCACGGTACAGCTCTTCGAGAGGATTCCGTCGCAAAACACGTTGGGAATAAGGGCGCCGTAGGGATTGCAGATGGTATAGACGCGCTGACCTTCGGAATAGTCTGTCTGCTCTGAGAAGCGGACCGTTTGCAGGCCCTCGGCGTTGACCTTCAGCAGACAGACCCCGGATACCAGATCCTCCCCTAAACGGCGGGCGTTGAACACGCTGCCGTCAGAAAAGGAAACCGTAAAGGAGGCCGCGTTGTTCAAATTGTCGATGGCGGTCAGAATATAGCCGTTCGGATCCACCACGACGCCCGTATAATCGGCGCTGCTGTAGCTGCTGTCCGCCGTTACGCAGACGACCGCGGGCGATACCATCTCGTAAATCTCAGCGGGGGTCAGCGTCTCCTCGGAGCTGTCCCCCAGCGGAAGCCGCAGGTCTCCAGGATTCTCCCCGGCGTTAAGATATTCTTCCTCGCCGGGAAGGGTTACGCTTCGGATGGGGTTCTCCGACGCCTGGGTTTCCTCGACGCTTCCGTTGACAAGGCGAAGACCGTTGCTCCCGTTCTCCAGCCGCAGCTGAGAGAGCGCCGCGATCACGCAGAAGGTACAGCCGGTGATTACGGCAAGGCCGACGCAGACCCACAGGCCCACATAGCTGCGCCGGGGGCGCGGACGGACGGCGGTGCCGTAGGAGTCGTCCGCGCAGTGCGCCTGCGCGAGAGGAAGCTCCTGCACCTCCGCCTCCATTGGGGTCCGTTTATCGTCCATGGCTTACGCCTCCTTGTGTTTCTTTCGGGTGGGCTGAGCGCAGTCTGCCGGGATGCGGCGGTCCGGTTTGGGCCGCTCTAAGGGCTGGGCGCTTTGGGGAGCGTGAAGGAGAACTCGGTCACACCGTCGCGGCTGGTGACGTAGATGTCCTCCTCGTGGCTGAGAATGATGGTCTTGACGATATAGAGCCCCAGACCCCAGCCGTCCCGGTCTGCGGAGCGGCTCTTGTCGGTCTTATGGAAACGGTCGAAGACCAGGGGCAGCTCCCCGGGGGGAATGGTCGGGCCGGTGTTGCGGATGGAAACCAGGTATTTCCCGCCCTTTGCCTGGGTGATTGCGAGCCCCAGGGTACCGCCCTCCGGGCAGAACTTTACCGCGTTGTCGATGAGATTGTAAATCACCTGCGTGATGGCGTCGGGATCGGCGATCGTCCTCGCGCCCAGGTCCGGCAGGTCTGTCTCCACCTCGAGCTTTTTGTCGTTGATCTTCTTCTCGAAGCTCAGCAGAACCTCTCCCGCTGTCTGACAGAGGTCGAAGGTCCGCTTCCGCTCGGGGGGAATGCCCTGATCCTGAATCCGGGAGACCTCCAGCATGGAACGGACCAGCCGGGACAGGCGCCTGACCTCCGCGGAGATGATCTCCATATACTTCGGCCTCTGATCGGCCGGAATGGTCCCGTCCAGCATGCCGTCCATATAGCCGGAGATCGTCGTCATGGGGGTTTTCAGCTCATGGCTGACGTTTGCCACAAATTCCTGGCGCTTGCGCTCGGACTGGGCCAGGGCCTGGGCCATGTTGTTGAAGGCCACGGCCAGCTCGTTGAGCTCCGCCGTGTCGGTCTCGTTCACGTCCACCCGGACGTCCATCTGCCCGTGGGCCATGCGGCGGGCCGCGGCGGTCATCTGCTTGATGGGCTTCATCTGCTGCCGGACAATATACCAGACAACGGGAATTGCCAGAGCCATCATCACAAGCACCGCCAGAATATTCAAGCGAACCGCTTCCCGAAGCCACTGGTCGAATACTGCCGAGGAGCGGGAGCTGACCACGTAGCGGGTGGTCCCGTTCTTCGCCTGAGACAGGCTCACCGCCGTCATGCGGGGCTCCCCGTAACAGTCCAGCTTTTCGCTTCGACGGAAGATTGACTGTTCGGCGGAGACGTCCTTCAGCAGCGCGGGGTCAAATTGAAAACCGAGGTGCTCGCAGTTTTGCAGACCGCAGGAGCAGGCGATGATTGTGCCCGTCTCGTCGCAGACCACGGTGTCGTTTCCCGTGGCCCGGGCGGTGTAGTTGAGCTGCAGGCGGAGCTGCTGAATCCCTCTGGCGTCCTCCGTTCCGAGGAGCTCCGTCATATCGGCGGCGGCCTCGGCGGAGGATGTGACGGCCTTGCCAAGCATGTCCAGCGTCAAGCGGCGATAGAGAAACTGCGCCGCGGTGCTGAAAAGCGTCAGAGTCAGGAGGAGCAGGCAGACCGTAAGCGTCATCTGCCCGCCGAAGCTGCGTTTCACGGCTTACACCACCTCGAACTTGTAGCCGACGCCCCAGACGGTCTTGAGGGACCACTGGTCGGAGACGCCCTCCAGCTTTTCGCGCAGGCGCTTGATGTGCACGTCCACGGTCCGGGTGTCGCCGAAGTAGTCGAAGCCCCAGACCTCATCGAGAAGCTTGTTGCGCTGATAGACCCGGTTGGGCGTGGAGGCCAGATGATAGAGCAGCTCCATTTCCTTCGGCGGGGTGGGAATCTTCTTGCCGTCCACGGTGAGCTCAAAGGAATCCATGTCGATGATGAGCTTGTCGAAGACCAGGCGGCGCTCGTTTTTCTCGGGGACGTTTCCCGTCCGGCGGAGCACGGCCTCGATCCGGGCCAGGACCTCCTGCATCTCAAAGGGCTTGGTGATATAGTCGTCGGCGCCGATTTTCAGGCCGTTGACCTTGTCCTCGGTCTCGCCCTTGGCCGTCAGCATGATCACCGGCGTCTTGGACTCGGCGCGGATGGTCTTGCAGACGCCCCAGCCGTCCAAAACCGGAAGCATCAGGTCCAGCAGGACCAGATCGGGCTGGAAGCGGCGGAACTGCTCCACGCCCTTGCCGCCGTCGGAGGCAATGCAGACCTCATAGCTTTCTTTCTCCAGATACAGCCGCAGCAAATCGGCAATGTTGTTGTCGTCCTCCACAATCAAAATCTTCGTTGCCATAGGAAAGAAGCTCCTCTCTTCTGATTCTTTGACTGATCAGAACTATTATAGCGCAGACTGGATGAAATCGGTGAACTTTTTGTAAAAAGTTCGGATAGAAAATATAAACAAGTTCTTCCTTCCTTTCCTTTTGCAAAAAAACGTTGCTTTTTTTGTCGATAGCCTGTATAATAAGATGAATAGTGTACAATTAGCAGGAGGATTGACTATGGAGCTTCGTGTCCTCGCGGTGGGCGACGTCTGCGGCGCCTCCGGCGTGGAGCTGCTGCGCCGCCAGCTTCGCAGGCTGCGGCGGGAGCATCAGGTGGATTTTTGCGTGGTAAACGGCGAGAACGCCTCGGTCGTGGGGATCACGCCCCGCCAGGCCGATACGATCCTCGACGCGGGTGCCGACGTGATCACCCTGGGCAACCACAGCTACAACCGCCGGGAGATTGTGCCCTATCTGGAGGACTGCCGCTATATCCTCCGCCCCGCCAACGATCCTCCCCTTCGCCCCGGCCGGGGCCTCGGGGTCTACGATACAAAGGCCGGGCCTGTGACGGTCATCAACCTGATCGGACGCTGCGATATGGCCTTCGGGCCGGATAATCCCTTCCTCCTGGCGGAAAAGCTTTTGAAGGACGTGGAAACCCCTGTGACCCTGGTGGATTTCCACGCCGAGGCCAGCTCGGAAAAGCTGGCCCTGGGCTGGCATTTAGACGGCAAGGTCTCGGCCCTCTGGGGAACCCATACCCACGTCCCCACGGCGGACGATCAGATTCTGCCAAAGGGGACCGGCTATGTGACGGACCTGGGCATGACCGGTCCGATCCGCTCCGTAATCGGGATCCGGGTCGAGCAGTCCATCGCTTCCTTCCGCGGCGAGCTCAGCTCCCGCTATGAGTCCGCTCCCGGCCCCTGCAAGCTGGAGGCCGTGCTCTTTACCATAGACGCGAAAACAGGCGTCTGTATCCACACAGAAAGGATCCTGTATCATGATACGAATTCTGCATGCGGCTGACCTCCATCTGGACAGCCCCTTTGCCGCGCTCTCCCCGGAGCTTGCGATTCAGCGCCGACAGGAGCAGCGCGATATCATCTGGCGTCTGACCACGGAATGCGACAGCCGGGGCTGTGATCTGCTGCTTCTGGCCGGAGATCTCTTCGACTCCGAGCACGTGTTCCGCGAGACGGCGGAACAGCTCTGCGAGGCCCTGGGCACCGTCCGGGCCCGGGTGTTCATCGCCCCCGGAAACCACGATCCTTTCTCCCCCGCCTCCCTCTACGCCACCCTGCCCTGGCCGGAGAACGTCCATATTTTCCGGTCCAGAGCCATCGAGGCCGTCCATCTGGAGAACCCCGCCGTCCACGTCTACGGTGCGGCCTTTACCGAGCCCCGGGAGACCGGCCTTCTGGAAAACTTCCTGGCCGACGCCGACGAGCTTCCCAAGATCATGGTGATGCACGGCGCCTTCGGCGTGTCGGATTCCGTCTACAATCCGATCCGGGAGGAGGCCGTCGCAGCCTCCGGCCTGGACTATCTGGCCCTCGGCCACGCCCATAAAATGGAAGCCCGCACGCTGGGAAAGACCACCGTGGGCAACCCCGGCTTTGCCATGAGCCGAGGCTTCGACGAGCTCGGACCCGGCTGTGCGCTGTATGTGGAGCTGGACGGCGACGACTGCCGCGTGGAGGCTGTCAATCTCGGCGGCCGGGTCTATCAGAGCATGGAGATCAGCGTCGGTGCGGACCCGCTGGCGGACATTATGGAATCCCTGCCGGAGGAGACCTCGGAGGACATCTACCGGATCACCCTGGTCGGAACCTGTCCGGCCCCGGATATGGCCGGTCTCTATGCGGAGCTCTCCCCCCATTTCTACGGGCTGGAGCTCATCGACAAAACCCTGCCTCCCCTGGATCTTTGGAAGGATTTGGAGGAGGACAGCCTGAAGGGGGAATTCCTTCGCCAGCTGAAGAGCTGCTATGACGCGGAGGACGCGGGTGAGGACGACCGCAGACTGGTCGCCCGGGCCGCGCGGCTCGGTCTGGCGCTCATGGAGGGACGGGAGGTGCCGGAGCTATGATCATTCGGAACATGCGCGCCAGCTTCGGCAAGCTCGACGGGCAGGAGCTCCGGCTCCAGCCCGGCCTGAACGTCATCAGCGGCGCCAACGAAACGGGCAAGACCACCTGGCTCGCCTTCCTCATGGCCATGCTCTACGGCGTGGACACCAAGGACCGGGCCCGGGGCGGCTTCGTCCCGGATAAATTGAAATATCAGCCCTGGAACGGAAAGCCCATGTCCGGCACCATGGAGCTGGAGGCCGAGGGCCGCCGCGTGACCCTGGAGCGGACCAGCGAGACCTCCCTCATGGGCGATTTCCGGGCCTGGGACACCGAGAGCGGCTCCCCCATCGAGGAGCTGACCGGCAAGACCTGCGGTCAGACCCTGGTGGGCGTGGAGGCCGCGGTCTATGCCCGCAGCGGCTGTCTGCGCCAGCAGCGGATTCCTGTGTCCGCCGACGCCCAGCTGGAAAAACGGCTGAGCGGCCTGGTCACCTCCGGCAGCGAGGATTACTCCTTTGCCGAGATCGACGATCAGCTGAAAAAGCTGCAAAGCTCCATCCGGCACAATCAATCCGGCGCTCTGCCCCGGGCCGAGTCCGCCCGGCAAAAGCTGCTGGACCGCCTGCAGGAGATCGAGGACAGTCAGCGGCAGCTCTCCGCTCTGGAGCTGGAGCTGACGGAGCTGAAGGAGCAGCGGGAACAGAAGCGGGAGATTCTGAACAGCCTCGAAGCCCAGGACCGCAAGCTCCGCCAGGAGCGGGTAGACGCCGCCGAGGCCGCCCTTGCCTCCGCCCGGGAGGATCGGGAGGGCTGGGAAGCGGTCTGCGCCGATCTGCCGGAGGAGGAAGTATTACAGGAGCTGGAATCCGGACTCCAACAGCTGCAAAACGACCTGCAGCGGGTCGCTCTGGAGGAGGGCCTGACCATCTCGGAGCTGGAGCTCCCGGAGCCCGACCCGGTCTTCAAGCGAATGGGCGCGAGAGAGGCCCACGACAAGGCCGCCGCCGACGCCACCGTTGTCCAGAACGCGAAGAACGCGAAGCGGCCCCGCCGCAAGCGCTCCCCCTTCTGGCTCATTCTGATTCTCCTCGGCATCGGCGTCGGATTCGCCGGCGCGCTGCTCTCCAAGCTGATTCTGGTGATTTTCGGCATCGCCGCCGCCCTCGGCGGACTTGGATGGTGGCTGTGGCTGCGGATCGAATACAACCGCCGGAAGGACGCCTACATCTCCCTGCAAAAGGAGGCCCGGCGGATTCTGGAGCTCTACGGGGCCAAAAACGCCAAGGGCGTCGTCCTGCGCGGCATCAGCTACATCCAGGGTCTTGCCGCCGAGGAATCGGAGGAGGAGAGCCGGGAGCGCAAGGAGCTGGAGTCCCTGGCCGACCGCCGGGCTGTAATCTTTGAAAAGCTGGAGGCCCTGATGCCCGGCTGCGGGACCCCCGAGAAGGCGGAAGCCCTCTTCCAGGAGGCCGCCAGGTCCCGGCAGGAGCTTGCCCAGGCGCGGCTGGTGGAACAGCAGCGCGCGGAACAGCTTCAGGCGCTGCGCTTCGCCCTCGGCTCCGAGCCGGTAGACGAAGAAGCCGCCGCCCGCTTTGAAGGCTATGACCGGGATACGGTCACCGAAGAACTCCGGTCCCTGGAGGGGCAGATCGAAGCCACAACCTCCATGGCCGACAAGCTGGCCGGCGCCATCGGGCAGATGGGCGATCCCTTTGCCCTCAACGCCGAGGCGGACCGCATCGGCGCGGAGATTCGGCGGCTGGAGGACCGTTACGCGGCCCTGCGTCTCGCCAGACGGGCCCTGACCGAGGCCGACGAAACCCTGCGCGCCAAGTTCGCCCCTCTGCTCTGCCAGAAGACCGGCGAGCTCTTCTCCAAGCTGACCGCGGGAAAGTACGACGCCATTCAGCTGGACCGCAGCCTGCACGTCACCGTCCATCCCAAGGACAGCGCAGTCTACCGTCCCCTCTCCTATCTCAGCGGCGGCACGGTGGATCAGCTCTATTTTGCTCTGCGGCTGGCGATCTGTGAGCTGCTGCTGCCCAAGGCGCCCATCGTCCTCGACGACGCCCTGGTCTACTTCGACGACAAGCGGGCGGCCCTGGCCCTGGAGACGCTGAAGGAGCTCAGCCAGACCCGTCAGGTCCTGGTCTTCACCTGCCAGAGCCGCGAGAAGAAGCTTCTCAACGAGCTTGCAAAGAAAAGCAAGCGCAAAGCGCAGAAGGCGCCGGCTTCCATATCGTGAGTTCGTGCTTCTCAAACGAGAAAAACCGCCTGATGACAGGCGGTTTTTCTCGTTTGAGAAGCCTCAGAGCAGCGCTTGCAGGCGTTCCAGCAGGGCAGGTTCGGCAGGCGTTAAGGGCAGGCGGCAGGGACCGCAGTCCAGGCCGGCAAGGGCCAGGGCGGCCTTGATGGGGATGGGGTTGACGGCGGCGGAGAGGGCTTCGATCAGGGGCTGCTGTTCTCGCTGGAGGCTGAGCGCCCTCCCGTATTCCCCCCGCAGGGCGGCGTCTGTCAGCTCTTTCACCGCCTTCGGGCGGAGATTGGACAGGACCGATACCGCGCCGAGGGCGCCGCAGGCCATAAAGGGCAGGATACGGTCGTCGCAGCCGCAGTAGATCGGGAAGTCCTCGCCGCAAAGGGCGTGGAGCTTCAGCACCCGGCCCACGTCCGGGTCTGCCTCCTTGATCCCCGCTGTGTTTGGCAGCTGGGCCAGGGCCGCACAGGTCTCCGGCTCGATGCGCACGTTCGTCCTGGCGGGGACGTTGTACAGGAGCATGGGCAGAGAGGCGGCCGCGGAGATCGCCTCGTAGTGGGCCAGCAGGCCCGCCTGGGTGCAGCGGTTGTAGTAGGGCGTGACGCAGAGCAGCGCGTCGGCCCCCAGGGCCTCGGCGGCTCGGGCCGTCTCCGCGGCCCTCCGGGTGTCGTTGCCGCCGGTCCCGGCGATCAGCTTTGTTCTGCCCTCGCAGAAGCGGACACAGTGGGCGATCAGGGCCACCAGCTCCTCGTGGGTCAGCGTCGCCGCCTCCCCTGTCGTTCCGGCCACCACCAGGGCCTCCACCCCGGCCTCGAGCTGGGTCTCCAGCAGCCGGTCCAGCGCGGCGTAGTCGATGCCGCAATCTGTAAACGGCGTCACCAGCGCCGTGCAGGTTCCGCGAAAAATAGGTGTTTTCATAGACGTCCTCCTGTTCAGCAAATTCCGAATTGTCGAACTGATTCCCGTAGGGGCCAATGCCCACGTCGGCCCCTATGGATCTCTCACGGAACAGGGTATTCGCGCTCTCAGTCGTTTATTCAGGATTGACGCTTCCAGAGAAATCGGGTATAATCATTTGTGTTAGTTGCAATTTGAGGACCTGGTTGAAACCATGTGCTTGATGCGTTGATCGTACCGGGCAATAGGCATCAGGCATCAGGCATACTACGTGACTCTTCGAGTTCAGGCACCGCCTGAAAGCCTTATGCTGAAAAAACTGCTTCCCCCGTAAGAGAAAACCTGTTTTCAGAAAAAGGCTGGAAATCAGAAACACAAAAAAGAATCGAACGGGGTATGCAGTTAAAAAATCGAAGTGATTTGGAGCGGTGCCTGATGCCTGATGCCTGGTCACTGATGCCTTTCATACGAGAAGTCCTCTCTTTGCGACTTACGCCTAATCATTTATATTCGTCCTTTATACACTACGATCTCTGATTTATGGAAGAAAACGCTATGAAAACTACCTTCAAAGGATTCCGAACGGCCTGCCGGATCCCGCTTCTGCTTCTCGCGCTTCTGCTCCTGCTCGTGACTCCGGGCTGCGCGAAACGACCGACGGCGCCGAGGGCGGAGCCGTCAAGCTTCTCCGAAGCCCTGACAGAGCCCTCCTCGGAGCTCCCGCCGCAGACGGCGGCGCCGACGACGGAAGCCCTTCCGGAAAACCCGGCTCCAAGCACGGAAGCTCCCGCGGCGACAGAGGACGAGGCCGAGGCGCCTGCCGAGCCTCTTTCCGTCGAGGACGCCGTGCGCCTGTACGAGGCCTCTGCGCTGGACTTTGCCCCCGTCGAGCGGGAGCCGGAGCAGCCCCTCGCTCCCTACTCCGCTCCGAGATACAGCCTCGGCCCGGACGGAATCTGGCGCGGTTCCGAAGGCTCCGACGGCGCCGCCGTGCTGATGCTGACCGGAGACCTCATCTGCCAAACCCGACAGCAGGAGGCGGCGAAGAGCGATTCCGGCTACGACTTCCGAGGGAGCTTCCACTACGTACAGCCCGTCCTCGCCGAAGCGGATCTGGTGATCGGCAACCTGGAGGCGACCCTCAGCGAGCACGCGCCCTATATGGCGGAGCAGCCCGCCGTGGAGGGGCGGCCTCACCTCAACGCGCCGGCTTCCTATCTGGAGGCCCTGCGCTTCGCCGGCTTTGACCTGGTGGTCATGAGCAACAATCACAACTGCGACGCCGGGGTGCGGGGCATCTGGGAGACCCTGGACCGGGTGGAGGAAGCCGGACTGATCCACACGGGCACCTTCCGGAACGAGAGAGAGCCCCGGTATGTACTGGTCGAGGTCAACGGCATCCGCTTCGGTATCATGAGCTACGCGACCTACTTCAACAAGAAGGACGCCCACCTGAGCGCCGAAGGGGTCCGTACCCTGCTGAATCCCTACGACCCGGAAGCCGCGGCCCGGGACGCTGCCGCCGCCCGGGAGGCCGGGGCCGAATACCTTCTGGTCTATATCCACTGGGGCACCGAGTACACCAACACGCCCAACGAAAAGCAATACCGGATCGCCCGGGAGCTGGCCGACGCGGGCTTTGACTTCATCGTCGGCTCTCATCCCCACGCCCTCCAGCCCTTCGACAGCGTGACAAGCGCCGACGGGCGGAGCGTACCCGTGATCTACTCCATGGGGAACTTCGTCTCGCACCAGAAGAAAACCGTCACCAAGGACACGCTGATCCTCCGTCTCGCCTTCGGGCGGGACGAGGCGGGCAAGGTGGTGCTCGCGGAGCAGGGCTATCTCCCCTGCCGGGTCTTCAAGCGCTTCGGTGAGTACGATTACGCCGTCGTTCCACTGACCGAGCCGTACCGGCAGGGACTGCGCTCCGCGTATTTCGCCCCGGCGCTGGAACGGATTTCAGAGGTGCTCGGTCCCCTGCTGCCGTGCCTGGGCGAAGCGGAATAAGCCGACGCCCGGCATACTGCCTCAAAAGAAAAGGAAGCGCTCCCAATCGAGCGCTTCCTTTCTGCTGCGGTCAGTTGCTTTTAGTTTGTGGTGGTTTCCACCTCGTTGCCGTAGCCCTCGTAGGTCTCGACGTTCCCGTCCGCGCTGGTCACGGTCAGCGTGCCGAACATGCCGGTGCCGGAGAAGGCCAGGGTGTCGCCGACGGCCAGGGGCACCTCGAAAAACTCGTAGAACATATCCGTATCGTCCAGAACGCCCACGTCATAGGCGTCTGTGTCGGCGGCAAATTTCTTGAAGCTGATCCTGAGCGTGGCGTCCTTTTTCAGGATGGTGTAATTCACGGAATCGGTCCACTCTTCCTCAGAGATCGGGGAAATATAGATGCCGTGGATATCGCAGAGATGGTCGTTTTTGAAGGTGATGGATTCCGCGGGAGTGCAGCCGCAGAGCGCGGCCAGCAGAAGCAGAGCAAGCACCAGCGTGATGATTCGTTTCATTTTCTTTCTCCTTTCATGCTGCGGCGTTCTTGCCGGAACTGCATTGATTATACAGTAGAATCCGGGGGTTGTAAAGGCTTTTTTCGGCAATCGCGCGGGGCGAGAATCCACCGTTGACGAAACAGGCTCTTTCATGTATAATAGATAAAATAAAACGATATTGAACAGCGAGGTCGATACCCTTGAAAACACGTGATTTTTACTATGATCTTCCCCCCGAGTTGATCGCCCAGACGCCCCTCGCCCGGCGGGACAGCTCCCGGCTCCTGGTTTTGAACAAGGCCGACGGCTCCGTGGAGCATCGGCATTTTCACGATATTCCGGACTATCTGAACCCCGGCGACTGCCTGGTGCTGAACGATTCCCGGGTCCTTCCCGCCCGCCTGCTGGGCAAGCGGGCCAGCGGCGGGGCCGTGGAGGTCCTGCTCCTGAAGGACACGGGAAACGACACCTGGGAGTGCCTGACCAAGCCCGGACGCAAGACCCCCGTCGGGGCGGAGCTCAGCTTCGGCGAGGGGCTGCTTTCCGCCGTCGTCGTCGGCGCCAGGGAGGACGGCAACAAGCTGGTGCAGTTCCGCTATGAGGGGATCTTCCTGGAGCTGCTGGAGCAGCTGGGCAAGATGCCCCTGCCGCCCTACATCAAAGAAGAGCTGCAGGATCAGGAGCGCTATCAGACCGTCTATTCCAGGGTCAACGGCTCCGCCGCCGCCCCCACCGCCGGGCTCCACTTCACCCCGGAGCTGCTGGCCGCCATCGAGGCCAAGGGCGTCAGGCTGGCTTGGGTGACCCTCCACGTGGGCCTGGGCACCTTCCGCCCCGTCAAGGCCGAGGAGATCACCGACCACCACATGCACGCCGAATACTGCATGCTCTCCGCCGAGACCGCGGCGATCCTGAATCAGACCAGAGCCGAGGGCGGGCGGATTGTCTGCGTGGGGACCACCTCCTGCCGGACCCTCGAGAGCTTCGCGTCGGAGGACGGGAGCTTCACCGAGCGCTCCGGCTGGACGGACATCTTTATCTATCCCGGTTACCGCTTCAAGGCTATGGACGCTCTGATCACCAACTTCCACCTGCCGGAGTCCACCCTGATCATGCTGGTCTCCGCCTTCGCGGGCCGGGAGACCGTCCTGAACGCCTACAAGATCGCCGTGGAGCAGCGCTACCGCTTTTTCAGCTTCGGCGACGCCATGTACATTCGATAAAGGACAATATTTTTTTCGTCCGTCTTGACATTATGGGATATATCCTATATAATAGCAGCGTAGAGAAAGAGAGCACGTTATGAAAAAATACGACATTGAGTTCTATGAGCAGGCGGACGGAACGCAGCCGGTTGCTGAATTTCTTCGCGGACTCGACAGGAAGATGTCCGCAAAGGTTTTTCGATTTTTGGAGTTGCTCTCAGAAGTTGGTCCCGAGCTTCGGGAACCATATTCAAAACCTCTTGTAGATGGAATCTTTGAGCTTCGGACACAGGTCGGAAACGATGCAAGCAGAGTATTGTATTTCTTTTTTGTCGGGAAGAGAATCGTGTTGACGAACGGCTTTTTGAAGAAAACACAGAAGACACCGCTTAAGGAGATTGAGCTCGCGAAAAAACGCAAATCGGATTATCTTCGCAGAATGGAGGGAAAGAAATGAGTGTTACGTTTGAGGAATTTCGTAAAGAAATGATGCAGAATCCCGATTTCAAGCGAGAGTATGAGGCACTTGAGCCCGAATTTGAGATCATTCGTGCCATGGTCGCCGGCAGGATGGAAGCCGGAATGACGCAGAAGCAGCTTGCGGAGGCAACCGGTATCGCACAGGGCGACATCAGCAAGCTGGAAAATGGCAGTGCAAATCCCTCTTTGAGAACGCTGAAACGAATTGCCGCTGGGATGGGAATGCAAATCCACATTGAGTTCAGGCCCATTGGCGGGGAGAAGCGGATATAAGGGCTTTGTGCTCTGCGATCATGAATGAAAATTCTCTGGCAAATTCAATCCTTGATCCCGTCAGCTTCGGCGACGCGATGTTCATCCATTGACGGAGGTGCCTATGTTTGAGATTTTGAAAACCGAGGGCAAGGCCCGGCGGGGTGTGTTCAGCTGCGCCCATGGGACGGTCCAGACGCCGGTATTTATGAACGTCGGCACCCAGGCCGCCATCAAGGGCGGTCTCAGCGCCGAGGACCTGAAGCGCATCCGCTGCCAGGTGGAGCTCTCCAACACCTATCACCTGCATCTGCGGCCCGGCGACGAGACCGTAAAGCGCCTCGGCGGCCTGCACAAATTCATGACCTGGGACGGGCCCATCCTGACGGACTCCGGCGGCTTCCAGGTCTTCTCCCTGGCGAGCCTGCGGAAGATCAGGGAGGAGGGCGTCTACTTCGCCTCCCACATCGACGGACGAAAAATCTTCATGGGGCCCGAGGAGAGCATGCGGATCCAGTCTAACCTGGGCTCGGATATCTGCATGGCCTTCGACGAGTGCGTGGAGAATCCCTCCCCGAAGGACTATGTGAAACAATCCATGGCCCTCACCTACCGCTGGCTGCTCCGCTGCAAGGCCGAGAACGCCCGGCTCAACGCCCTGCCGGATACGGTGAATCCGCAGCAGATGCTCTGGGGCATCAACCAGGGCGGCGCCTACGCGGACCTGCGCGTGGAGCACGCGAAGATGATCGCCGATCTGGACCTGCCGGGCTACGCCATCGGCGGCCTGGCCGTGGGCGAGCCCACGGAGGTCATGTACGAGATCATCGAGGTCGTGGAGCCCTTCCTGCCCGCGGACCGGACCCGCTATCTGATGGGCGTGGGGACGCCCTCCAACATCATCGAGGCGGTCTGGCGGGGCGTGGACTTCTTCGACTGCGTGATGCCCGCCCGGAACGCCCGCCACGCCCGGCTCTTCACCTGGGAGGGCGCGATCAACCTGAA
>CAMVKI010000033.1 GCA_947168005.1 uncultured Clostridia bacterium | reverse complement strand
GGGCTCGTCGGCGAGGCGCTGCTCCCAGTCCTCCGGGAGCTTTGCCAGGGCGAAGACCTCCCGGCTTTTGAGCCAGAGCCCCGCGGGCAGCATGGCCCGGATGGCGTCGTAGAAGGTACAGAACCAGCGCTCCCGGACGAAGGCCGCCAGCCGCAGCATCCCCTCGGAGAGGACGGGCTCCGGGTCCAGCAGGGCCCGGACCTCCTTCAGCTCCGGGGCGCTTCCGGCCTCCAGGGCGAGGATCATCCCCTCCCGGAGCCGGTTGCCCTGGCCGAAGGGCACGCTGACGCGGCAGCCCGGCCGGGCCGCTGCCAGGGCCTCGGGCAGGCGATAGCTGTAGGGCTTGTCAATGGCGTAGACCAGACCGTCTAAGGCGATTTTGGCGATCATGTCGTTCTTCCCGCGAAAGCAGGGGGCTTAGCGCAGGTATTCCTTCTTGACCTCGGCGGCCAGCTTGCCGTCGGCCACCTCGCGGATAGCCAGGGTCACGGGCTTTTCGGGCAGCTCTTCGCCGAATTCCTTGGCCTCGATGGCGATCTGGCGGGCCCGGCGGGCCACCACGTTCACCAGAAGATAGCGGCTGTCAATGTGGGTCAAAAGCTCACTCATGGGGGGATAAAGCATATTACAGTGCCTCCTTTACAAGATGCTGCTGATTTTCGGATTTGAGCTCCGCAGAGCGGAGTATGGACTGGACGTCGTCCACGGCGTCCTCCAGGTCGTCGTTGACCACGATGTATTGATACTGCGGGGCCACCAGGTACTCCATACGGGCCTGCTGGAGCCGCATCTGGACCTTCTCCTCGTCGGTGTCGCCCCGGCCGCGAAGGCGGCGGGCCAGCTCCTCGAAGGAGGGGGCCGCGATAAAGATCGTAATGGCGTCGGGGCGGCGCTTCATGACCTGCAGGCCGCCCTGGACCTCGATCTCCAGGACCACGTCGAAGCCCTGCTGGAGCATCTCGTCCACGGCCTTCTCGGGGGTGCCGTAGCGGTTGCCCACGTACTGGGCGTGCTCCAAAAAGGCGTCGGCGGCGATCATGCGCTCAAACTCCTCGTGGCTGACGAAATGGTACTGCACGCCCTCGGTCTCCGAGGGGCGCATGGGCCGGGTGGTGGCGGAGACGGACAGCCGGACCCGGGGGTCCCGGTCCATGAGCGTCTTGACGACGGTGCCCTTGCCTACGCCGGAGGGCCCGGAGATTACGATCAGTCTACCCTTCCTCTTCATCTTCTTCCTCCTCTTCTTCCCCGCCCGCCCGGGCGCGGATGGTCTTCGGCTCCAGGGCGGAGAGGATCACGTGATCCGTGTCCATCACCAGGACCGATTTTGTTTTTCTGCCAAAGCTGGCGTCGATCAGCATCCCCCGGTCCCGGGCCTCCTGCACCAGCCGCTTGACCGGGGCGGAGTCCGGGCTGACGACGGACAGTAATCTGTTCGCCGAGACCAGGTTGCCGTAACCGATGTTGATAAGTTTCATATCGTGTCACTCAATATTTTGGATCTGCTCGCGGATCTTTTCGAGCTCGGCCTTTACGTCCACGACGGTGCGGGCGATTTCAAGGTCGGCGCACTTGGAGCCGATGGTGTTGGTCTCGCGGTTGATCTCCTGCATGAGGAAGTCCAGCTTCCGGCCGATGGGCTCCTTGGCGGAGAGCATGGCCCGGAGCTGGTCCAGGTGGGAGCGGAGCCGGACGGTCTCCTCGTCCACGGCCACCTTGTCGGCAAAGATGGCGGCTTCGGTGAGGATCCGGGCCTCGTCCACGGCGCGGTCCTCCAGGACCTCCCGCATCCGGGCCAGGAGCTTTTCCCGGTATTCCGCCACGGACTGCGGGGAACGCTCCTCCACGAAGGCAACCTTCTCCAGGATCAGATCGGCCTTGGCGTTCAGGTCCCGGGCCAGGGCCTCGCCCTCGGCGGAGCGCATGGCGTCGTAGCTCGCCAGGGCCTCCCGCACCACGCCCAGGAGCTGGGCCTTCAGGGCGTCCTCGTCCTGCTCGGCCTTCTCCACGGTGAAGACGTCGGGGAGCCGGGAGAGGGTGCTGACGGAGATGTCGTCCCGGACCGGATAGCCGTCGGCGATGGCCTTCATGGCGGCCAAATAGCCCTCCAGAACAGGCTTGTTCAGGCCGATGGACACGTCGCTGCTCTGGGTCACGTTGACGGTGACGAAGACGTCCACCTTGCCCCGGGTGACGGACTGCTTGACGGCCTGCTTGACGGCCTCCTCGCAGAAGGCGTAGAGTCGGGGCAGCTTGACGCCGCAGTCTAAATAACGGTTGTTGACGGAGCGGAGCTCGACGGTGATCTGCTTGTCCGCAAAGACCCCGACGGCCCGTCCGTAGCCGGTCATACTCTTAATCAAACTTATTCTCTCCTTCGTTCAAGGGATGCAGGGACAAGCATTGCTTGTCCGCTTGTTTATTTGAGCTTCGGCAAAACGTTGATCCGGAACCAGCCGATGAGGATGGAGAAGGCGACGTCGTAGACAACGAAGGCGATGGGAAGGACGATCAGAAGGACGATCCTGCCATAGCCGGAATCGAACATCCCCTCAGGCAGGGCGGCGGCAAAGAAGCTGGCGAAGGCGAAATACAGCAGGCACATACAGCCCGCGAAGCCCAGGAGCTTCAGGAGCCAGCCCAGCCAGGGCTGTTTCCGCTCGGTCTGGAAGCGCTCGATCAGGGCCTTCCAGATGGGGTAGTGGCCGAAGAAGCAGGCAAACCAGATCCCCGCGGTCTTATCCGGGAGCAGGAGCAGAGCCAGGAGCGCGGCGGTCGCCGAGGCCCCCCCTGCCCAGCCGTACCCGCAGACGATGACCGCCGCCGCCGGGAAGAGCCCGGCCAGGGCCGCCAGGGAGAGGGTGATCCGGGGCAGCAGGGCGCTCCCCGCCAGGCAGAGGACGCACAGGGCCGCGATCAGGGCGGAAAAGGTCAGCTTTTTCGTCCGGCTCATCTGCCGCAGCCTCCGCACAGGCAGTTCAGACACAGCAGGGTGTTGCAGATGTCGCAGGCCGCGTCCATGTTGTTGTTCTGGTAATTGGTCTGCCGATAGGGGGTATAGCCGCCCTGGACCGTGCGCAGGGCGTTCTGATACTCATAGTTGCCGGGCATCATGGCGCAGGCGGTCTGGTAGTGCTGGCGGGCCTCGTCCAGCCAGCCCCGGCGGTAGGCGATGACGCCCTTGAGATAGTACCACTCCGCGTCCCGCTCGGCGGCGGTGTTCAGATAGGACTCCGCCATGTCGAGCTGGTTGGCGTTGATATAGGAGCGGATCTGGGCGTAATTGCTGTTCCGGGCGTTCTGGCTGCCGTAGTTCTGATAGGCGCTCTGGTAGCCGCTCTGGCTGTTGGTCTGATAGCCGCCGGCGCTCTGGCCGGCCCGGGCCTTGGTGATGGAGTCGTAGGCCTCGTTGATCTCCTTCATCTTCTCGGAGGCCAGGTCAGCCAGGGGGTTATTGGCGTAATTGTCGGGATGGTACTTCTTGACCAGCTCCCGGTAGGCGGCTTTGATCTCACTGTCGGAGGCGGTGCGGGACACGCCCAGCACCTCGTAGGGATCCTTCATTTATTTTTCTCCTTCGTAAAGCGTATCTGATCTCTGCTGTTAAACTTCCCGGCTTTCACCAGGGAAAAGACCGAGGGGAAGCCCAGGTACACGATATTCTCCAGCAGGGCCTCGTGGGCGCGGAGGGGAAGCAGGGCCAGGGCGGCCCCGGCAAGGTTCACCGAGCTGTCGGTGAGCTGGGTCAGATAGGCCTCGTCCTCCGGCCTCAGGGCGCCGTTCTCCGGCGTGAAGCGGAAGCGCAGGGGGTTGTAATTCCCCTTCGCGCAGTCCTCCTTCAGGTCGTCCAGGGCGTCGGCCAGGTAGAGGAAGCGGCCCGTCTGGTACAGGACCTGCTCCATGGGGCGGCGGAGGGCCGGGTCCTCGAGATCGGCGGCGCAGGCCGCGGTGATCCGGGCGAAGGCGTCCGCCACCGCGTCGATGGAGGGGCTTTGGGCGGCCTCCAGCTCTCCCAGAGCGGCGAGCTGCCGGGCCGTCAGGGCGGCGAAGTCCGGCAGGCGGCGGGCCGCCCGCCCGTAGGCGCGGTGGTAGACAAGGCGGAGCAGCCGGGCGGGCAGGCCCTTGAAAAAGCCCTCGTCCCGCACGTTGTCCCGCAGCTTTTCATAACAGAGAATGACGGTGCAGGCCGCGGGGACTTCATAGCCCTCCGGGTCCAGGACGCAGTTCTTTTTGCCGCAGACCCGGGCGGGGCACCAGCAGCGGGCCTCCCGGGCAGGCTCCTTTACGGAGCTGCGAAGCAGGCTGAGGAAGCACATATCGTAGTTGACCAGGAACCGGGCAAGGAAGCCGTAGCGCTTCCCCAGAGCCCGGCACAGGCCGCAGTAGGCCGCCTGATAGGCCTCCAGCTCCGCTTCCTCCAGCTGATCGCGGCGGGGTCTGACATAGCCGAACATGGGGCGCTCCTACGGCTTACTCTGAAGTCTCGGGGGGCTCATCGGAGATCACGACAGCGATTTCCACGTTCTGCGCGCTGACGTTGGAGCCCTCCGGGACGACCGCGACGCCGGGGACTGTATAGGTGCCGGGCTCGGTGAGCTCGGACAGATCCACCTCGACGACGAGTCCGTTCCGCCCGCCGGTGAGCAGATTCTGCACATCGGCACTGTGACCGCGGACCGACACCTGCGCCTCCTTGGTCACAATCTCCGGATAGAGACCGGCAGGCGGGGCATTGGAAACCAGAATGTTGTCCTCCTTGACGGTGACCTGCCGATCTACGATTCCATTGAGCCGGATGTCCGCATGGATCTCCGTCTGACCACTGACGTTCGTCACGCTGAGGGGCAGGTTCAGCTCATAGTCCTTGGTCCAGTGCAGCTCGATCGTGCCGAGGTCTATGGATTCCTCCAGGACCCAAATGCCGCCGAGCCGGTCGAGCACATCATCCGGCCCCTTCACGGTGATTGTCTCGGGGGTGAAGGTCGCCTCCACATCGTTTTTGGTGACGCCGGGACTCTCAATGTAGCCAAGCGCCATTTTGAGCTCCCGCAGGCGGTTCACAGCCAGGAGCATGTGGGTCTCCTCCACGGAGACGCCGGTGAGCTCGGAGAGGACCAGCTCCTCTCCCTCCGCGTTCAGAAGCGTCACGGGAAGGGTGGCTTCGGCATCCTCCTGCAGGCCGGTGGTATCGTAGCTGACTACAGCCCTGGCGATCTGATCCACCTCGGACTTGGGGCCGGTGACGAACACGGAAGCGGGATTCAGCTCCACGCTGTCGGTCTCGATCAAATATTCCGGGTCCCGGGAGCCGACGGTGACAAGCTCGATGTCGATCTGACGGTCCATTATCAGCTCGTCCACAGTGACCAGGACCTTGCCCTTGCTCTGGGCGACAATCTCCACGTCGCCGGAGCGGACGGTGTTCGGCAGGTCGCTGATGCTCAGATCGAACTCGTATTCCCCGGGCCGGGAAATGGGGGTTCTGCCGATGGTGGCAGTGACGCCGATGGTGCTCGCGTTGAGCTTGCTCATGTTGGCGCGGGAGCTGCTGATCTCCAGAGAGACAGAATCGATGTCCTGGTCGGTGATCACGTAGTATTTTCCCTGGCTGTAAATCTCAACCCGTCCGTCTCTCACGGTAGCGCCGTTGATGACGATGGGGATATTCCGAACCCATTTGGTGGTCTCGGTGGCGACATTTGTGACCACATAGAGCCACAGAACCACGGCGCCCAGGAGGGAGACCAGCAGCAGAACAATTTTACGACTTTGTGACATTGCCGTCGCCTCCCTTCCCGCGGGTCCGGTTCTTGATGATGTCGAAAACGCCGCCCCGCGGTCGCTCGTCTCCAATCAGCTTCTGATACAGGAGCTTTTGGAGGGTTTTGGCGGCCAGGTGCCGCTTCAGCATGCCCTCCTCCGCCACGGAGATGGCCCCCGTCTCCTCGGAGACGATGACCACAAGGGCGTCGGAGCTCTCGCTCATGCCCACGCCCGCCCGATGCCGGGTGCCCAGGTCCGTGGAGAGGGACCGGTTCTCGGACAGGGGCAGCACGCAGCCCGCCGCCTCGATGCGCCCGTCGCGGACGATCATGGCGCCGTCGTGGAGGGAGGCCTTGGGGAAGAAGATGTTGCGGATCAACTCCTGGGAGACCTCGGCGTCCACCTTGGTGCCGGTGACCGCAATCTGCTCCAGGGAATTGCTCCGCTCGAAGACAATCAGCGCGCCCACCCGCTCCTCGGACATGATCTCGCAGGCCTGGACAATCTGGTTGATGGCCTCTGCGCTCTCCACCTCGCTGGGGCCGTTGGCAAGGCCGATCAGCCCCTTGACGGTGCTCTTGCCGCCGATCCGCTCCAGCAGACGGCGGAGCTCCGGCTGGAAGACGATCACCAGGGCCACGAAGCCGAGCTGAAGGATGCGGTCCAACAGATAGTTGACCGTGTGCAGATTCAGCAGGTCTGTAATCAGCGTCACCAGCAGCAGAATCACGATGGCCCAGGCGATCCGCTTGGCGCTGGTGTTCCAGATCAGATAGACGACGTAGAAGATAATGCCCGCCACCAGAAGGATGTCGAGTATATCCATCGGGCCGATGGTTGGAAAGGTGCCCTTCAGATTTTCAAAAAATTCAAGTATTTTTTCTTTCATAAAAATCTCCTGAACCCGCGATGCGCAGACCGCTTTACACAATGATCCTATTTAATCTTGTAGATTATACCCTATTTGAAAGCAAATAGCAAGTGCTTTTTTTCCTCCCGAAGCGCGGAACAATTCCGCGGGAGATCCGCAGGAAGGCTTCAATCTCCTCCCGCGTCGTCAGGGGGGATACGGACAGGCGGAGCGTCCCCTCCGGGAGCGTGCCGGCGGTCTCGTGGGCCAGGGGAGCGCAGTGGAGGCCGGCCCGGAGGGCGACGCCCCGGGCGGCATAGGCCTCGGCGGCGGTCTCGGGGTCCGCGCCGGGCAGGCGGAAGGACAGGACCCCCGCCTGGTCCGGTCCGGTGAAGAGCTCCGCCCCCAGGGCCGAGAGGCCCCCGGCCGCGGTTTTGAGCAGGCTTCGCTCCCGGGCCGCCAGCCGCTTCGGGTCCTGCCGGGAGAGCCAGGCAAGACCGGCCCCGAGCCCGGCGACGCCGGGGACGTTGGGGGTCCCGGCCTCCAGGCGCTCCGGCAGCTCCGCGGGCATGGCCTGGTCCAGGGACCGGCTCCCGGTGCCGCCGAAGCGGAGGGGCGCGGGCTGTGCCCGGCAGAGCAGGAGCCCGGTGCCCTGGGGCCCCAGCAGGCCCTTGTGGCCCGGCATGGCCGTGAAGGCCGCGCCCCATTCCCCGGGCCGGACCGGCAGGAGCCCCGCGGACTGGGAGGCGTCCACCACAAAGGGAATGCCCCGGGCCGCGCAGAGAGCGCCGATCTCCTTTACGGGCAGCACCGCCCCGAAGACGTTGGAGAGCTGGAGGCAGACCGCGGCCTTCGTCCCGGGCCCCAGGGCCCGGTCAAAGCCCTCCAGCCAGGCGGCCCCGTCGAAGAGCGGGGCTCTCACCGGCACAAGCTCCGCCCCGAGGCCCGTCAGGGTTCGGGTGACGGCGTTGTGCTCCAGGCCCGAGAGCACCACCCGATCTCCCGGCCGGACGAGGCTGCGCAGGGCGATGTTCAGCCCCTCCGTGGCGTTGGCGGTGAAGCAGACCTGCTCCGGCTCCAGGCCGAAGTACCGGGCCGCCAGGCTTCGGGTCCGCCAGAGGAGCTCCCCGGCCCGGACCGCGGCGGCGTGGCCGCCCCGGCCGGGATTGGCGCAGCGCTTCAGGGCCTCCAGCACGGCCTTTGCCACTTCGGGGGGCTTGCGCAGGGTGGTGGCGGCGTTATCGAGGTAGATCATGGCCCCACCCGCTCAAAGCTGCCCTCGGGGCTCCGCAGCCATTGGCCCTCCACCCGGACCCCGGCCCGGTCCAGCACCGCGGCGGCCCGGGGGCCGTCCCGCCGGGCCAGGGCCAGGGCATAGGCGCAGCCCCCCGGCGCGGCGGCCCGGGGCGCCCGGAGCAGACGGCAGCGCAGTCCCGCCGCGTTCAGCGCGTCCCTCCCCTTCTGCCCCGGGGTGACGGATCGGACGGTAAAATACAAGTCAAGCATAGAAATCCCTCCCGGACATTCTATGCGTTCCGTCGAAAAAAGGACCCTTCCCCCGAAACGCGGCGCAATATAAATGACAAGTGACAGGTGACAAGTGACAATTCCCGGCAATCCTGCCTGTCACCTGTCACTTGTCACCTGTCACCTGTCATCTGTCATCGGACCATCATGCCGCTGGCCTTCATGGAGATGTAGTTCCGCTCGCCGAGGATGAGGTGGTCGGAGAGGGCCACGTCCACCAGCTCCAGGGCTCTGGATACCTGCCTGGTGTATTCCAGATCCTCCAGGGAGGGCAGCAGGGTGCCGCTGGTGTGGTTGTGGGCCAGGACCACGGTGGTGGCGTTGGCGAGCAGAGCCGCCTCCACCACCCGGCGGAAGGGCAGGTTCGCGGAGTTGAGGGCGCCGCGGCAGAGCTCCCGGCACTCGATCAGCCGGCAGCGGGCGTCCAGAGAGAGCAGCCAGGCCCGTTCCTCCGTCACGCCGCCGGTCCGGGCGGTCAGATAGCGTCCCAGGT
Source organism: uncultured Clostridia bacterium (assembly GCA_947168005.1). Taxonomy (GTDB): domain Bacteria; phylum Bacillota; class Clostridia; order Oscillospirales; family Oscillospiraceae; genus JAFRPC01. Next base: position 6,826 of record CAMVKI010000033.1, on the reverse strand, counting down.
CCGCCGTGCTGCGCAGAAAGAGCTGTCCCGACAGCCGGGAGCGCTCGCAGCGGCCCCAGAGCTCCGCCGTCAGCCGGATCAGGGCCGCCGTGCGGGGGCCCGCGCCGGGGACTTGGCTGAGCTTTTCCGCCGGGACCTCAAAGACCCGGTGCAGACTGCCGAATTCGTCCAGCAGGCGGTGGGCCAGGGGGTTGACGTCCCGCCGGGGGATGGCGTAGCCCAGCAGAAGCTCCAGGGCCTCCACATCGGAGAGGCCATCCAGACCGGCAGCGAGGAAGCTTTCCAGCATCCGGGCCCGGTGTCCGCTGTGGGAGATTTCCAGCTTTTCCTCAGGCTCCACGGCCCTTCGCCTCCTTCCTTCTGCGGAGCAGCAGCGCCAGCCCCGCCCCGACAATCACACCGAAAAGGTCCAGCAGCACGTCGCTGAGCTGCCCGCTGCGGCCCGGAACAAAGGTCTGCAAAAGCTCGTCCGCCGCGGCCGCCAGCAGACCTGTGAGCGCGGAAAGCAGCAGAGCGGGCTTTCCCAGCAGGCTCCAGTCCAGGTACAGCAGGCCGCCGAGCAGGAAAAACTCGGTGAAGTGGGCCAGCTTCCGCACGATGACCATATTTAAAAAGGGAAAGACGTGCAGCAGGAGCTCCAGAACGCCCTCGCTCTCCGCCCGGGAAATGTCGGCGGGCTGGGCCGATCTGGCATAGATGAACCAGAGCCAAAGGACCGTAGCCCCCAGGGCCGGCCAAAGCCTCCAGCGCTTCCCCACGTTTTTCCCCCCTTTTGCCGTTTTTGTTACTTTATCACAATTTTCTGCGAAAATCAACGATTATTGATTTACAAATACCGAATCTTATGTTATGATATAACTGACTATGTGGTATTTCGCAGTTTCCCCGTCCGCATTCCCGCGCTCTGCATTTTGCTCTGAAAAGGGAGTGATTCTATGCCCGGTCCCGGCGGCGGTCTCGGCTCGAGGGGCGGACTCGGTCCGCGCGGCTTCCTCACCGACGAGGAAAAGAAACACATGCCCAAGGTCACCAAGGGCCTGCTGCTCCGCATTCTCTCCTATCTCAAGCCCTATTGGCTCCAGTTCCTCTTTGTGTTCGTCGCGATCCTGCTCTCGGCCACCGTGGGTCTGCTGCCCTCCATCATCACCGGCCGCATCGTGGACGAGGCCCTGGTGGGCAAGAACATGAAGCTGCTGATCCAGCTCCTGCTGGCGGCCTTCGGCACCCTGACGATCTCCCAGGTCATCGGCGTGCTGGAGAGCTACATCAACGCCTGGATCTCCCAGCGCATCATCTTCGACATGAAGAACCAGATGTACGACCATCTGCAGCACATGCCCCACGCCTTTTTCACCTCGGAAAAGCAGGGCGACATCATCACCCGCATGAACACCGACATCTCCGGCGTCAGCTCCGTGATCTCCGGGACCCTGGCCTCCATCGTCAGCAACGTGGCCACGGTGGTGACCTCCCTGGTGGCCCTCTTCACCATGAGCTGGCAGCTGGCCCTGGTGGGTCTGGTGGTCATTCCCCTGCTGATCCTCCCCACCCGCAGCGTGGGCCACACCCGCTGGAAGCTCCTGACCGAGAGCCAGGCCAAGCATGACGAGATGAACCAGATGATCAACGAGACCCTCTCCGTCAGCGGCTCTCTGCTGGTCAAGCTCTTCGCCCGGGAGGAGCGGGAGTACGAGCGCTTCGTGGGCATCAACGAGGAGGTCACCCGGCTCAGCCTGAAGGAACAGCGCTCGGGCAAGTGGTTCGGCGTGATCATGGGCATGTTCACCCAGCTCGGTCCCCTGCTGATCTACTTCGCCGGCGGCTGGCTCATCATCGCGAAGTCCGACGCCAGCCTCACCGTGGGTACGATTACGGCCACCGTGGCCCTGATCAACCGGCTCTACCGGCCGGTCCAGAGCCTGCTGAACATCCAGGTGGACTTCACCCGCTCCCTGGCCCTCTTCACCCGCATCTTCGACTACTTTGATATGAAAAATCCCATCGTCTCCAAGGACAATGGGATGAAGCCCGATATGAACGCCGATATCCGCTACGACCACGTGGCCTTCTCCTACGACCCGGCCAAGCCTCTGCTGACGGACATCGACTTCACCGTGCCCGCCGGGAAGATGTACGCCATCGTGGGCCCCTCGGGCTCCGGCAAATCCACGGTGGTCAACCTCCTGCCCCGGCTCTACGACGTGCTGGCGGGCAGCGTCACCGTGGGCGGCGTGGACGTGCGGGACATGGATCTCACCTACCTGCGCTCCAACATCGGCGTGGTGACCCAGGAGAGCTATCTCTTCAACGGCACCATCCGGGAGAACCTGCTCTACGCCAAGCCCGACGCCACCGACGCCGAGCTGGAGCGGGCCTGCCAGATCGCCAACATCCACAGCTATATCGCCAACCAGCCCGAGGGCTACGAGACCGTGGTGGGCAACCGGGGCCTGAAGCTCTCCGGCGGCGAGAAGCAGCGCCTCTCCATCGCCCGGGTCATCCTCAAGGACCCGAAGATCCTGATCCTGGACGAGGCAACCTCGGCCCTGGACTCCATCTCGGAGAACGCCATCCAGGAGGCTCTGGAGCACCTGATGCAGGGCCGGACCTCCATCGTCATCGCCCACCGGCTCTCCACGATCCTCAAGGCCGACCGGATTTTAGTGGTCAAGGACGGCAAAATCGCCGAGGCCGGCAGCCACGAGAGCCTTCTGGCGCTGAACGGCGTCTACCGGGAGCTCTACGAGACCCAGTTCCGGACCATTCTGGAGCTGGAGGGAAAGGACAAACCACAATGAAAAACCATCTTCTGAAGCTACTCGCCCTGCTGCTCTGCCTTGCCCTGCTCTGCGCCCTGTGCGTGCCCGCCTTTGCCGATTTCGGCGACTTCGGCGGGGACGACGATTACGGCGGCGGCTGGGATGATGACGACGGCGGCGACTGGGGCGGCGGCTGGGACTGGGGCGGAAACGACAACGACTATGATTACAGCTGGAGCGACAGCTCCGACCGCAGCAGCGGCGACGGGAACGTGTCCCCCGGCGTCATCATCGCCATCGTGATCATCGGGCTTGTCATTCTGATCATCCGCGCGGTCGCGGCCAGCTCGAACAGCGGCGGAAGCAGCGAGGGCGGCGACAGCTACGAGGACAGCTACGAATACCGGAACAACGCGGACAAAGAGGATTTCAACCCGAGCCGGGTCCGTACCCGCAGCGCCTCCGGGCCCGTCCTGCCCGAGGAATACAGGGACCTGAAGGACATAGACCGCTATGCGGACATCGACCCGAGCTTCAGCGCCTCGAAGCTGAAGCAGAAGCTCTCCAATCTCTACATTCAGATGCAGCAGTGCTGGCAGGACAGGAACATCGAAAGCCTGCGGCCCTACTTCACCGACGCCTATTACAGTCAGCTTGAGCGCCAGCTCGACGCCTATCGCCGGAAGGGCGTCACCAACTACATCGAGCGGCCTGTGGTCCTGAGCATCAGCCTCGACGGCTTCTGCCAGGAGGAGGGTGAGGATCACATCTTCGCTACCGTCAATACCCGGATCGTGGACTACAAGCTCGACGACGCCACGGGCAAGCTTGTCTCCGGCAGCAAATCCAAAGAGAAGTTCATGACCTACCGCTACCATCTGACCCGTCCCACGGGCCAGCACTCCGACGTCGGGAGCGGCGTCCGCTCCGTCTCCTGCCCCCACTGCGGCGCGCCTCTTTCGATCAACGAGAGCGCCAAGTGCCCCTACTGCGGCAGCGTCGTCACCGTGGACGCCCACGAATTCGTCATTGCCCAGATCGAGGGCGTGGCCCAGAGGACGGTGTAGGGGCGGGGATTCAGGATCGGGGAGATTCGGGCTTCACGCAATGCAGGGACAAGCCGCGCTTGTCCCTGCAGCATGGCATTTTTGAATTGTCAGCCGAATATCTGGGTTTCTATGATCCGATACAGCATTACCGCGAACTGTGCGCGGGTGCAGGGCTCGTTTGGACTGAAATGCGTCTCGTCCGTGCCGGAAACAACCCCTGCGGCGGCAAACATCCAAAGGGAGTCATAGTAATAGCTGTTCCGGTTTACGTCCACGAAATCCTCCGCGTCTTTGATAGGAGGCGTTTCCGCATCATCCTCTGCAACGTGCGGTATAACATGAAAAGCCTTCCCAAGGAGCGCGACAGCCTGCGCTCTGGTGCACAGGGCATGGGGTGCAAAGCTGTCCGGCGCAACGCCGCTTACCCAGTTCCTCTCCCACGCTGAAAGAAGTGCCTGATAATAGTATGCATTCGGGTTTACATCGAGAAACGGCATCTCCTCTGTATTGTGCGGACGAATACTGTTCTTCGCCCGCCAGACCATCATTACAGCCTGGGCCCTGTCGATTTTTTCTTTGGGAGCAAAATGCGTCGGATCAACGCCGGACGTAACTCCCTCCTCATAAGCCCATACGATCGCGTCATGTGCCCAATGGCCTTCCGGCGGCAAATCTACAAAATCGGAAGCTTCAGCGGAAACAATTGTACTGAACGTCATAAGTAACACAATTACCGACAGCAATGCTGCCAAATGCCTTTTTCTATTTGTCATTTTTTAGTCCTCCCAATCTAAATGATGTGATATGTTACTATATTTCACTCGGAATTCCATTGAATCCGATGTAATTATATTCTAAATACCCTCTCTTGTCAAGTATTTGTTTTCTATTCATAGGTATTGACTCCCATAAAAAATCTGATATAATTAAATTGAGGTAAGAAGCTTATGTCAAATCAGGAAAATTCAGTCAATTATCAGCGCGGCGTGGCTTCGCTGGTGCTGCTGGGCTTGCTCAAGCAGCAGGACATGTACGGCTATCAGCTGGTACAGGAAATGGAGCGGCAGTCTCTGGGCGCGCTCTGTATGCAGGAGGGGGCGCTGTACCCCGTGCTCTACAAGCTCCAGGACGCGGGCTATATCTCCGCGGAGAAGGTGCTGGTGGGCAAGCGCATGACCCGGGTCTACTATCATCTGGAGCCCGCGGGGGAGGCCTATATGGAGCGGCTCAACGCCGATTACCGGGCCGTCGTCAACGGTGTGCTGCGGATCGTGGAGGGCAAGGAACATGGATAAGCTGACAAATCCGGCCGCCCGGCGGTATTTGCGGCAGGTCCGGCGGCTTCTCCCCTGCGCCGGGAAGCTGAAGGATGAGATCACCGCTCCCCTGGTACAGAGCGTGAGCGACTTCCTGGAGGAAGCGCCCCAGGCCGACGCGGAGGCCCTTCGCACCCGGTTCGGCGCGCCCGAAGTCATCGCGGCCTCCTGCCTGGAGAACACCGACACCGGCGCGGTGTTGAAGCAGCTCCAATGGAAGCGCCGCGTGCTTGCCATCGTCGCCGCCGCCGCGGCGCTGCTTCTGATCTCCTGGGGCGTGTTTCTGACAATTTGCCATATCCAGCTCCGGCATACGGTGCTTGAGGGGTATACGGTAACAGAAGGCCCTGTGGTCATTGAGGTGATTGAGAACATCGACGCTTCTGATTCTTTGATTCCGTAAATGAAAGGATGACGTGGATATGGACAAGCCGCTTCGCGTTTTGATGGTCTTTATGTTGGTACTGTGTGTTTTGACGTCTGTCATGATTCCTGTGTCCGCCGAAACGGAGGAAGTCGCTCCGGTATCGCATACAGTTGTTTATCATGCGGACGGGAGCTGGGACGAGATCGAAATCGTTGTCTTCCCGGGTATCAAGGGCACAGATCAAATCACCGGTTCTAAAACCAACAAACACTATTCCAGCAGCAACCAACTCATCTGGAAGGTCACGCTGACCGGCACCTTCCAGTATAACGGGACGACCTCCGTCTGCGCCAACGCCTACACCACGGTCAATCTCTATCAGAGCGGCTGGACAGTCATCAGTGAAAACACCACCCACAGCGGAAACACGGCCCATTCGGTGGTTACGCTGGGCATGTATGTCGGCGGCGCCCTCATGACCGCGGGCTATTCCAATCTGAGCCTGAGCTGCGACAAGAACGGAAACCTCAGCTGAGACCGGAGGCCGGCAGATTGCCGGCACTACAGATTTGGTATCACAAAAAATTAACAAATCAACGGTTGACAAATCAGATTAACATGCTATAATAGGTTAGCACTCAGAAATAAAGAGTGCTAACCTATTGCGTTTTCTTGTGGCGCACGCTGTGCGCCGCTGCATTTGGATCCAGTATTATTTTGAAGGAGGCATTCCTATGAAGTTAAAGCCCTTGGCTGACCGTGTGCTGCTCAAAGCCACGGAGGCCGAAGAAACCACCAAGTCCGGTATCATCCTCTCCACCGCCAACAAGGAGAAGCCCGTCGTGTCCGAGGTCATCGCTGTGGGCCCCGGCGGCATGGTGGACGGCAAGGAGATCGCGATGGCGGTCAAGCCCGGCGACAAGGTCGTCGTGGCGAAGTACGCCGGCACCGAGGTCAAGCTGGACGGCGTGGAATATTCCATCGTTCGCCAGAGCGATATTCTGGCTATTGTAGAGTAACAGGAGGCTGAACAACTATGGCAAAGCAGATTATTTACGGCGAAGAAGCCAGGAAGAAGATTCAGGCCGGTCTCGACCAGCTTGCGAATACCGTCAAGGTCACCCTGGGCCCCAAGGGCCGCAACGTGGTCCTGGGCAAGAAGTACGGCGCGCCCCTCATCACCAACGACGGCGTGACCATCGCCAAGGACGTGGAGCTGGAGGACGCCTTTGAGAACATGGGCGCCCAGCTCATCCGCGAGGTTGCCACCAAGACCAACGACGTGGCCGGCGACGGCACCACCACCGCCACCCTGCTGGCCCAGGCCATCACCCG
>CAMVKI010000032.1 GCA_947168005.1 uncultured Clostridia bacterium | reverse complement strand
CCACGGCCTGCTCAGCTGGGCCTACGTGCTGTACTACATCATCCGCTACTGATGAACAAGACAGGAGGGATATCCGATGAGCAAGAAAGAAATCCAGGCGCTACGGCGCCCCTTCGTCAAAGAATTGTTCCGGAACAACAAGTTCAATCTCGTGATGACCGTGCTCGCGGCGTTTCTCGCAGCGGTGTCGGAGCTCGTGATCTCATGGACGATCAAGGGAATCTCCGATCTGATCTCCGGCGATACCACGATCCGTTTCGGCGCGCTGCTGTTCATCGCGGGCATCGGCTTTGCGCTGATGCTGATCGCCTGGGCGCTCGACCGGACGTTCCTCTCCAGATTCCGTGCCAGGGCGATGCAGCAATACCGCAAATACGCCTTTGACCGGCTGATGGAAAAAGGCATTCAGGCCTTCTCCGGAGAGAACAGCGCGCGCTATCTCTCCGCGCTGTCCAACGACGCGAACACCATCGAGCAGGACTACATCCGTATGTTGCAGAACACGATCCAGGTCGGCATTACCTTTGTCGGCGCACTGGGACTGATGTTGTGGTACAGCCCTCTGCTGACGTTGATCGCCATCGGCTTTTCGCTGTTGCCAATCCTTGTATCCGTTGTGCTCGGCAACAAGGCGGCTGTGGCGGAAAAGGACGTGTCCGACAAGAAGGAGCGCTACACCGGCATACTCAAAGACGTGCTTTCCGGCTTCGCGGTGATCAAAAGCTTCAAAGCAGAGAAGAGCATTTCCGCCCTCCACGACGAGAGCAACAACAGCGTTGCGGATGCGGCAAACAGCCGGGAGAAGGTCAAGCTCCACGTCTCCTATGCCTCCGGCCTCGCGGGCGGCGTATTGCAGTTCGGCGTGTTCTTTGTGGCTGCCGCCCTGGCACTTTCTGGGAAAGCAGGCATCACCGCCGGTACGGCGATCGTTTTTGTACAGCTTCTGAACTACGTGCTTGCGCCGATCCAGGTCTTCCCAACGTATTACGCCGGGAAACAGTCTGCGCTCAGCTTGATCGACAAGCTGGCGCTGGCTTTACATCAGAACATCCCCGATGAGGGGGAGCAGATCGCCACGCAGCTGACCGAGGGGATCTCCGTACAAAACCTTGGGTTTTCTTACGAAGAGGGAAAGCCTGTGCTGCGTGACGTGGACATGGAACTGCGCGCCGGCGGCTGCTACGCGCTGGTGGGCGGTTCCGGCAGCGGCAAGTCCACGATCCTGAACCTCTTGATGGCGTCCTCGAAGAACTATCAGGGCGAGATCCTCTATGACGGAAAAGAACTCAAAACCGTTTCCACCGGCTCACTCTACGATCTCGTGTCCATCATCCAGCAGAGCGTGTTTGTATTCAACAGCACGATCCGCGGCAACATCACCATGTTTTCCGAGTTCCCGGAGGAGGAGATCGACCGCGCCGTGCGGCTGTCCGGACTGAAAAAGCTCATCGACGAAAAGGGCGCGGACTATCTCTGCGGTGAAAACGGCTCCGGCCTCTCCGGCGGCGAGCGGCAGCGCATCTCCATCGCCCGGGCGCTGCTGCGAAAGACGCCTGTGCTGTTCGTAGATGAAGCGACAGCGTCTCTGGACGCTGAGACCTCCTTTGAGGTGCTGGATGCAATTCTGAAGCTGGACGGCTACACCCGCGTCATTGTTACACACGACCTGGACGAGAATATCCTCCGCCGCTGTACCGGTCTGTTCGCGCTGAAAAACGGCGAGGTTTCGGAACAAGGGACCTTTGATGATCTCATGGCGCAGAAGGGTTACTTCTATTCGCTGTTCACCGTCTCCCAGAGATAATCGTATTCTATTTGAAAAACATAAGACACTTAATTGACATGTGGAGCTTGTCTATTCTACTCTCCATGTTTTTCCTTGACAATTTTCGCAACCTTGGTATAATAACCCATGCTCCCCGTTGGGGAGTACACAACTGAATATCCGAGAAGCAAAGATTTGCGTGGTTCATGCCACGGGCTGCGGTGCGCCTAAGTTGCCGCTAACGCTTCGGCTGCTACCAAATGCCGACGCCGCCCACCTGTTTTCAGCCTGTTGACAGTGCGGCGCACAAACAGGCTTCGACTTTGCAACAAAGCCGATTTACATGACTTCTTGCTTTGAAAGGGTATCTCTATCCTTTCGGCAAGGGGTTGTGTAAATCGGCTTTTTCTATTTGCCCGAAAAGATGAAAATGCCACTTCAAAAGAAAACTGAATGACCGTCCGAACAGGATATGACCGTGCCAAGACTCCCACAAACGGGACGAGCGCAGCGACGCCGGAGTGTAATTCTCGGGCAGGAACGATGTTCGGAGCGAACGGCAAAAGCGAATGGCTGGGGGCAGGGATACCCCTGTCCACAGTTATAACGAGCATCGGATTTTGACCCACATAATCCGGAGACCGCAATAATCAAATCAGGCGTGACCACTTCGGTCACGCCTGTTTCATTTCCTTTTAGATGATTGTTACTTGGCTCAAAATATCATTTCTGTGCACTTCTTTCTCGCAAAGCCGAGAAGGACAGCAATGCGGCTTTTTTTTAGACACCTCATCAGTCAGCCTTACGTCTGACAGCTTCCCCTCAAGGGGAAGCCCTTAGTTGTCACGCTCCTCAAGCCTTCCCCTTGAGGGGAAGGTGGCCGAGCAAAGCGAGGTCGGATGAGGTGGAGAAGAGGCGCAAACATTTGTCCGGGGCACCTTCCTTACGGAGGGCGCCCCAACTGAGCCTCGTTTTTTGCTTGCTCACGCCTGCAAAGCTTTAGGCTTCCCTTCGCCGTCGAAGAGGGGGATGGAGCCGAGGACCAGGATATCCTTCCGCAGGGCGGCGGCGCCTTCGGCCAGGACGGCGGCCCGGCCCGCGACGGATGCGCCGGCCAGGGAGATTAGCTTCTCCATGGCCAGCATGGAGCCGCCCTTGGAGATTACGTCGTCCACCAGCAGGACCCGTTTGCCCCGCAGCAGCGCCGCGTCGTCCCGGCCCAGGTAGAGCCGCTGGACGCCCTCGGTGGTGATGGAGCGATCCTCCACGAAAATCGGGTCCGGCATATAGGCCTTTTTCTCTTTCCGGGCGATAAAATAGCGCTCTGCGCCGGACTGCCGCGCCATCTCGTGGATCAGGGGGATGCTCTTGGCCTCGGAGGTAAAGAGATAGTCATAGTCCAGAGAGGAAACCAGCTCCAACAGCGCCTTTGCGCAGGCCACGGTGAGGGCCTGATCTCCGAACAGAATAAAACCGGCGATCGAAAGCTCCTCGCTGACCCTGCAGATGGGCAGCTCCCGGTGCAGACCGGCGAGGTCGATGGGGTAGGTCATGTACGAATCATCCTTTCAAAACATATTTTGTTTAATTTTATCCGATCCGGCTTGACTTGTCCACTTGTTTTTCGCATTTGTCTGTCTCCGGCGAAATATCAGCCGCATAGCACCGGAGCTTTTTCATAAATTTCAAAATAGAAAAATCGCGCGCTGTTGCCTTTCCCGTGGAATCGTGCTAAAATAATATATACCATTCGCGCCAGACCTCCTGGGGCGAAAAAAACGATCAAAGCATCCCCGTCAAAAAAGGAGACAAACATGAACGTACTCGTACTCAACGGCTCCCCGAAGGGGGAAAACAGCATCACCCTGCAGACGGTTCTCTATCTGGAAAAGCTCTGCGAGAAAGCTGAATTTGAATATCTGCACGTCGGCCAGCGGATCAAGTCCATCGAAAAGGACTTTGCTCCCAGCGCGGCGGCGCTGGAAAAGGCGGATCTGATCCTGTTCAGCTACCCGGTCTATACCTTCCTGGTTCCGGCCCAGCTCCACCGCTTTGTGGAGCTGATGAAGGAGAATGGGGTGAATCTGGCAGGGAAGTGGGCCACCCAGATCTCCACCTCCAAGCATTTCTATGATATTACCGCCCACCGCTTTATCCAGGACAATTGCGCGGATCTGGGCCTGCGCTACATCCGTGGCCTTTCCGCCGATATGGAGGATTTGCTGAAGGAGGAGGGCAGACGGGAGGCCCGGGCCTTCCTGCGCCGGGTCTTCTGGTGCATGAAGGAAAACCTGGCCGAGCCCGCGCTGTATGAGGCCGGGGCAAAGCCCGCTTGGAAGGGCGTCGCGCCGACGATCCCCGCCGAGAGACCCAAGGGCGGCAAGACCGTCACCCTGGTGACGGACCTGAGCCGCGACGACGGGCAGCTCCGGGCCATGATCGACGCCTTTATCGCCCGCACGGACTGCGCCGTGCGCGTGTTCGACCTGGCGGAGCGACGCATCGACGGCGGCTGTCTGGGCTGCTTCCACTGTGCTGCCGAGGGGAGCTGTGTCTATAAGGACGGCTTCGACCGCTTCCTCCGGGAGGAGGTCCAGAGCGGGGACGCCACGGTCTACGCCTTCACCATCCGGGATCACTCCATGGGCTCGCGCTTCAAGCTCTACGACGACCGCCAGTTCTGCAACGGCCACCGGACCGTCACCATGGGCCGGCCCGTGGGCTATCTCATCTCCGGTCCCCTGGACCGGGAGGAAAACCTGCGCACTCTGATCGAGGGCCGCTCCCAGGTGGGCGGCAACCCCCTGGCCGGGATCGCCACGGATCAGCGGGACCCGGACGCCGAGATCGAAGCCCTGGCGAAGAGCCTCTCCTATGCCCTCAGCACCGACGCGCGCCAGCCCGCCAACTTCTACGGCGTGGGCGGCATGAAGATCTTCCGGGATCTGATCTGGCAGATGCAGGGCCTCATGCGGGAGGACCACCGCTTCTACAAGGCCCACGGCTTTTACGATTTCCCCCAGCAGCAGAAGGGAAAAATGCTTGCCATGTATCTCGTCGGCGGCATGATGAAGAACAAAAAGCTCTCCCGCAGGCTCGGCGGAAAAATGACCGAGGGTATGCTGATGCCCTATAAAAAAGTGCTGAAGCAGGCGGAATAGGGAACAAAGAGACGCGGCCGCCCGGCCGCGTTTTTTTGCGCTTGCACAACCTGAAAATGTCTGATATAATAAATATACAGAGCTTTCCCGAGCTGCTGAAATTTACTAAGGAGGGAATACCATGAAAGTCACAATCAGACGCGTACTTGCCCTGATGACGGTCCTGACTCTGCTGGTCGGCGTACTTCCGAACCTCGGGCTTTTACCGCAGGCCGCAGCGGCGAATCCCGGCTACCCGGAGCTCATTGTACCCAACGGCGACTTTGAGGGCGGCGACACTTCTTACTGGGAGATCTCCGGCCTCCCGTCCTCTCCGGTGGAGCAGGACTCCTACGATCCCGTGAACACCAGCTATGCGCTGAGCCTCTGGGTCAGCGACAGCGAGGCCGCGGAGATCCGCGCAAGCCAGAGCTTTCAGCTGATCCCCGGCACCTATCTCTTCCAGTTCCAGCTCTCCGGCCAGGCCGCGGACAGCCAGCTCCTCTGGACCGTCCGCGCCGGGGACTCCGTTCTGGCCCAGGCCGAGGCCTCTCTTGTGACGGAGGGCTGGGGAACCTGGCTGGACGTTCAGACAGAGACCTTTACCCTGACGGAAAGCACCGAGGTGACCTTTGAGCTCGGCGGCGTCACCCCCGCGGGCTACTGGGGCCACCTGGACAATCTCCGCCTCTTCGGCGACGGCAATTACGATTACAGCGACGAGATGGACCGGATCGACCTGGATGGCGGGGACTTTGAGACCGGAACCCAAAACTGGGACCTCGTTGGCCTGCCGGGCGAGCTGATCGATAACAACAGCTCGGCAAATAACGCCTCTAAGGTGCTGAATCTCTGGGTCAGCAACGAGGAGGCGGCGCAGATTGTCGTGAATTACGGCGTCCAGCTCACAGAGGGCGATTATCGCTTCGAGTTCATGATGGACGGCGCAGAAATGAACAGCAATCTGGCATATACGGTCAGCGTAGGCGGAACGGTTGTGTTTGAGGGTGGGCCCGTCGTCACCACAGGCTGGGACAACTGGCTGGATTTCTCCACGGGCCAGTTCCATGTGTCGAATACCAGCACCGTCATCTTCTCCCTGCACGGCGTCATCCCGGCGGGCTACTGGGGCCACCTGGACAACCTGGCGCTTTACGGAACCGGCAGGGTCTATCAAGACATGCCGGAGATCGAGCTTCCAAACGGCGACTTTGAGTACGGCGACGGCACATATTGGGATCTCGACGAATTTGGAAATTCCTCGGTCATCCAGAACACCGGCTCCAGCATCAATAGCAGCTACATTTTGAATCTGAGCAATCGCTCGAATGACTCCTTTGTCGTTACGTATGTTGTTACGCTTACGGGCGGTACGTACAAGTTTTCCGTCGATATGGAGGGCTGTGCGGGAGGTCATATCAGCCACGTAGTGATCCATGAGGTAAACGGCGGCTGCTTGTATGAGTCTGATGAGATCGATACCAACGGCACAGATCAATGGTTTACCTTTGAGACCGATGAATTCTACCTGGAAGGGCATGAAACGCTTCGCTTTGAAGTAGACGGAGTTGTGTCAGGCGACGAATGGTATCACCTGGACAATCTCCGGCTCTTCGGAACCGGCGGCATCTACGGCGGTCTGCCGCCCCTGGCCACCGACGACGGCAACTTCGACTACGGCGGCAGCAACTGGAGCATCCAGGGCTTTTCTGCCCCCGCCTGGAACGACGGCTCCGAGGTCAACAGCAGCTACTGTCTGCCCCTTTGGATCAGCGACGAGGCGGATTCCCAGGCCAGCGCCTCCTATCTCATGCACCTGCTCCCCGGCAGCTACGAGCTGAGCTACGATCTGGAGGGCAAGGAGGGCCTCAGCGGCCTCCATGCGCTGGTGAGCTCTATGGGCTCTGAACAGCCCGAGGAGAGCGCCCCGCTGCGCAGCGGCGATACCCTGCTCTATGATTCCGGCGAGCTGGAGACCCGCGGCTATGACCAGTGGGAGACCCACCGCACCGATACCTTTACCCTGGCCCAGCCCGGCTGGGTGCAGTTTGAGCTCAGCGGCACAGTCCCGGCGGGCTACTGGGGCCACTTCGACAACCTGCAGCTCTGGGGCGACGGCGATTACTATCCCGACAACTTCTCCCACGAGCCCACGCTGGCCGTACCCCGGGTGCCGGGCGTGGACGCCTATGAATTTGTCCGCGGCACGGATATCTCCTCCTATCTGTCGCTGGTCAATGCAGGAGCCCAATTCTACGACTATGAGGGCAATCCCCTGGACGACGTGGGCTTCTTCACGCTATTGTCCCAGGCGGGCTTCAACTACGTCCGCATCCGGATCTGGGTAGACCCCTTCGACGCCCAGGGCCACGGCTACGGCGGCGGCAACAACGACCTGGATACTGCCAAGTACCTGGCGCGGCTCGCCACCGACGCGGGTCTGCGGGTCCTGATCGACTTCCACTACTCCGATTTCTGGGCCGATCCCGGCAAGCAGCAGGCACCCAAGGCCTGGGCGGGCTACAGCCTGGCGGAGAAGGAGGCCGCCGTGGAGGAATATACCTACAACAGTCTGAAGACCATCAAGCAGTGGAGCTCCGAGGGCTATATGGTGGACATGGTTCAGATCGGCAACGAGACGACCTCCGGCATCTGCGGCGAGACCAACTGGGCCAATATGGCGCAGCTCTTCGCCGCCGGCGCCCGGGCCGTCCGCAGACTGGACGAGGAGCGGATGGAGGATACCAAGGTGACCATCCACTTCACCAACCCCGAGCGGACCTCAAATATCAAGGGCTTTGCCGACCAGCTGAACCAGTACGGCGTGGACTACGACGTCTTCGCCACCTCCTGGTATCCCTACTGGCACGGCACCACGGAGAATCTGACCAACGTGCTGAAGTACGTAGCGGACAACTACGACAAGGAGGTCCTTGTGGCCGAGACCTCCTGGGCCTGGACCCTTGCCGACGGCGACGGCCACGACAATACGGTCCGCGTGGGCAGCAACGACAGCGGCAACGCCTACCCCTTCTCCCAGCAGGGACAGGCCGACGAGCTGGTGGCCGCCACCCAGGCTGTTACAGCCGTGGGCGAGAAGGGCCTGGGCGTCTTCTACTGGGAGAACGCCTGGATTCCGGTCCAGTACGCCTACGACGCCAACGGCAATTTGGACCCGGCTATCCTGGCCTCCAACCAGGCGGCCTGGGAACAGTACGGCTGCGGCTGGGCCTCCTCCTACGCGGGAGAATATCAGGCCGACGCAGCCCAGTGGCACGGCGGCTCCGCCGTGGACAACCAGGCCATGTTTGACTTCCACGGCCGGGCTCTGGACTCTCTCTGGACCTGGTACTACATGATGTTCGGCACCGAAGCGCTCTTCGGCAAGCAGGTGGAGTCCATCGAGGACGTGGAGCTGGAGCTGAACATCGGCGACAGCGTCACCCTTCCGGAAACTGTCCAGGTGACCTACAACCTGGACGGCACGATTGCGGAACCTGTGGAATGGAACGTCGAAGATCTGGCCGCCGTGGACGTCAACACCCCCGGCGTCTACACGGTCCGCGGCACCGTGACCCTGAGCTTCGGCCTCGGGACGGCGGAAACCACCGCCACGGTCACCGTCAACCATCCCAACCTCCTGCTGAACTTCGACTTCGAGAGCTCGGATCTGAGCATGTACGCCTTCACCGGCAATCACGACTGGTCCACCGACACGCCCCACGGCGGCAATCGCTGCCTGCACTTCTACAATTCCAACGCCAGCGTGCTGGACTTCTCCCAGACCGTGACGCTCCAGCCCGGCGAATACAGCTTCTCCCTCTTCGCCCAGGGCGACGCCAAGGGCGGCACGGAGCAGTATATCTACGTGAGCCTGGCAGGGGAGACCCTGACCGAGAGCTTCGCCCTGGCAGGCTGGTCCGTCTGGCAGAATCCGGAGCTGCGCTTCACCGTGACCCAGGAGACTGCCGTCACCGTCGGCGCCCATATCGCCTACGGCGCGGGAGGCTGGGGCACCTTCGACGATCTCAACCTCCATCTGACCGCGGAGGCGGAGCCCACTCCCACGGAGCCCATTGAGACCAGCGATCTCCGGGTTTTCAGCTCCATCTCTGTTGGCAGCGATATGGTCGTCACCTGGAGCGCCCCGAAGACCGACGTGGAGAGCTATGAGAAGTTCTGGATCGAGGTCGTCAAGCACGCGCCGGAGGGCGACGCGAGCTATCGCTACGGCGCGGAGCAGGACGAGGGCCTGACCGAAAACACTTCCACCTGGCAGGCGGACTTTACGCACGTTTTCGCCAAGGAAATGGGGCTGGAGATCGAGGCCCGGCTCTATGCGCAGGATGCCGGCGGTCAGATCTACAGGAGCTCGGCAAAGACCGTCTGCATCCGCGACTATCTGGCCGGACGCCTGACGGCAACGAACAACCGGGTGGAGCAGCGCGTCCTCTGTGCCGACATCCTGAACTACGGCGCGGCGGCCCAGAAGTATCTGAACTACGAGACCGATCATCTCGTAAACCAGGAGCTGACGACGGAACAGCTGGCGAAGCTGCGTCAGTATCAGACCAAGACGCTTCCCGCCGTGGAAAAGACCAACGGCAATTATCGGCCGGAGGGCCAGAGCAATATTCTCTTCAATTCCGTCTCGCTGGACAACGAGGTCATTCTGACCCTGAACGTCCGGGCGGAAGAAAACGACGAGGTCAAGATCCTGAGGAAGGACCACGAGAGCGGCACGGTACTGGAGATCCTGGACGCCGCCTGGAACGGCGCCTCCTTCACCGTGGAATACAAGGGCATCGGCGCGGAGCAGATGCGCGTGGCCTATGACTTCGTGGCACAGATCAACGGCGTCGAGACCGGCAACGTCCGCACCTGGTCCGTCGAGGGCTACGTGGGCGAGATCCGGAGCGGGAACAACCAGCTCAAGACCAAGCTGGCCAACGCCCTGCTGACCTACGGCGACAGCGCCGCCGCCTACTTCGCCGCACAATAAGCCCAGTATAAAACGGGGCCGCAGATTTTAAAACGAAATCTGCGGCCCTGAATTTTTGATTAAACGGAATGCTCCGCCCGGTGCAGGATCAGCTCCGCGGCGATGGAAACCGCGATTTCCTCCGGCGTTCTGGCTTGGATGGGCAGGCCGATTGGAGCGTGAATCCGGGCCAGCTCGGCCTCGGAAAAGCCCTCCTCCCGGAGCTTTTGATTGACATAGGCGGTCTTATTTCGGCTGCCGATGCAGCCGATATAGCTTGCCGGGGTCCGAAGCACCTGACGCAGGACTGACAAATCCTTTTCGTGTCCCGGCGTCATCACAACGGCGTAATCCCGTTCCGTGATCCTCACGGAGGCGGGGAGGGGTTCAAACTCCGCGAAGAGCAGTTCTGCGCCGGGAAAACGCTCCGGCACCGCCAGCTCCGGCCGCGGATCGATGACCGTCATGGGAAAGCCCAGAGGACACAGCACCGGAACCAGGGCCTCGCTGACGTGGCCCGCGCCGAAAATCCAGACTCTGTAGGACCGGAAGAGCGGTTCGGTATAGCGCAGAGTCCCGTCTGACATGCGCTCCACAAGCGCCTGTCCCTCG
Source organism: uncultured Clostridia bacterium (assembly GCA_947168005.1). Lineage (GTDB taxonomy): Bacteria > Bacillota > Clostridia > Oscillospirales > Oscillospiraceae > JAFRPC01. The sequence goes on along the minus strand of CAMVKI010000032.1, from coordinate 5,061 downwards.
CCTGCGGAAGGACACGGGACAGGATCACGGATAATTCCGATCCCAAAATCTCCGTTTTCATTCAAAGTAAGCTCCAGCCAGTTTTCCCCGGTCCAGTCGATCCCTTCGAAGCTTTCAAGCGAAAAGGGCGGAAAGGGAAGAAAGCCGACGGTAATCCTGCCGCCACAGACCATGCCCGTGGCCGCGCTGCCGCCGCTGTAGAGCTCGAAGGAGCGAATCGCCGCTTGTTTGTGGGTCCGGGTCCTCTCCGGCGGAAGGCTGCGGGCAAAGGCGGCGGCTTGATATTCCACAGCGCCTCCGCCGATGGTCCCGAAGCTTGTCCCATCGGCAAAGACGAGCATTTTCGCGCCGACGCCCCGGGGCGTGGAGCCCTCGGCGTCCAGGATCACACACCAGACGACCTCTTCTCCGTTTCGCAGCCGGGCTGCGGTTTTTTCAAACAGTTCCCGCATCTTGCCGCCTCACTTCTTTTTGAATTTCTTTGCGATAGCGCCGATGACGTCAACCTTGCTGGTGGTCCCGTTGAAGATGCCGATCACCGTGGGGAGGTTGCACCAGAGGGCCAGAAGAGAGAGCACAAGGGAGAGAATCCCGGCCTCCACATCGCCCCGGATGAACATAAAAACCGTAAAGAACACGGGAATGACCGGGGCGGCGATATTGAGATATTTTGTGAAGATCGCCACGAGCATACCCGCGATATTGGCGAGCACGCCCAGGAAAAAGCTGTAGATGATGATGACCGTGGAGGAGGTGGCGACGCCCTTGCCGCCCTTGAAGCGGCGCCAGAAGGGGAAATCGTGGCCCAGGGTACAGCCCAGGCCCGCGTACATCACGACGATCCAGCCCGTGCTTTTGAACAAAAGGACGGAAATCGTCATGGCGAGGAGACATTTGACGATGTCGCCGAGCAGGGTGATGATGCCGGGGAGGAAGCCGAGGTTGATCATGATATTTGCCATGCCGGGGTTTCCGGTTTCGCCGATCTTGGAAGCGGATTTTCCGGCGAATTTTCGCGCCGCGATCTCGCCTGTCAGAACGCAGCCGAAGCAGTAACCGATGAGCATGCTGAGGATCCGTGCAAGCATGGGGGACCTCCTTTCAGCGGTAAGCAAATTCTACCAAAATTATCATAGACGATAAAAAAGCGGAAGTCAAGAAGCAGAATGACAGCAAAAAGAAAAACCGAAATTTCTGAAAAATGTTCTTGCAATTTTTATATATGTGTGGTATATTATATTCCGCACGGGAAAAAGACCGTGCTCGGAGCCCCCTTTGCTTCCGAAAAAGTACCATGGGCCTTTAGCTCAGCTGGGAGAGCGCAAGGTTCGCAATCTTGAGGTCAGGGGTTCGATCCCCCTAAGGTCCACCAAAAAGCACGCGAGAGCGTGCTTTTTTTCAACAGATCAAGGAATACACGTCGGAGGAGCCTGTATATGCGCTTGAAAACCGTCCTGTTTGATTTTGACGGAACCGTTTTTGACACGGTAGAGGGAATCACAAAGAGTATTCAATACGCCCTGCGCAAGCACGGACGGGAGGAGCCGCTGGAGCGGCTGCGCTGCTTTGCCGGGCCTCCGATCGTGGAGAAATTTATGGAGGTCTTCGGCCTGTCCGAGCCGGAGGCGGAACAGCACGTGATCGACTTCCGGGAACGCTATGTCCCCATCGGCCTCTACGAAAGCGCGCCCTTCCCCGGAATTAAGGAGCTGCTGACCCAGCTCCGGGCCGCCGGGCTGACCCTGGGCGTCGCCACCTCAAAGCCCCAATACGCGGCGGAGATCCTTCTGCGCCGAGCGGAGCTGGAGCACTGCTTCGACGTGGTTGTGGGAAGCGGCTCCGGTCTCAACAACGAGCAGAAATGGGAAATCGTCACCCGCGCCATGGGGCTCTGCGGCTCCGACCCGGAGAATACGGTTCTGGTGGGCGATACGAAATACGACGCCATCGGCGCGGCCCGCTGCGGCATACCCTGCGTGGGCGTGGCCTGGGGCTATGCCGAGCCCGGAGAGCTGGAGGCGGCGGGAGCCTGCCGCGTCGTGAAAACCATGGAGGAATTGAAAGAATTCTTAACTAAAATGAAGGGGAGCGAGCCTGTGAAAAAAATCGTTCTGATGGAGGGCCTCGGCATCTCCGCGGCGGAGCTGGAGGCCCTGGAGGCGGAATTCGCCGGGGAGGCGGAGTTCGTATCCTATGCCCGCAGCGCCGATACGGCGACCCTGATCGAGGAGGCGAAGGACGCCGACGGGATGATCCTCGCCAATATGCCCCTGCCCGCCGAGGTAATCCGGGCCTGCCCGAAGCTGAAATTGATCAACATCGCCTTTACCGGCGTGGACCACGTGGGCCTGGAGGCCGCTCGGGAGCGGGGAATCTGCGTCTGCAACGCCTCCGGCTATTCCACCGAGGCCGTGGCGGAGCTGGTCCTCGGGACCGTGCTGTCCTTTGCCCGGAAGCTCCGCCAGGTGGAGGACCGCTGCCGCGCCGGCGGCGTCAAGGACGGCCTGGTGGGCTGGGAGCTCCGGGGCAAGACCGTGGGCATTGTGGGCCTGGGCAAGATCGGCACCCGGACGGCGGAGCTCTTCCATGCCTTCGGCTGCCGGGTTCTGGCGCACAGCCGGACCGTCCATGCCGACGCGCCGGACTTTGCCGAGCAGGTCGAGCTCGAGGCGCTGCTCCGTGCCTCCGATATTGTCTCTCTGCACTGCCCGCTGACCGAGGCCAGCCGGGGGCTGATCGGAGCCCGGGAGCTGGGGCTGATGAAGCCCACAGCCCTGCTGGTCAACGCCGCCCGGGGTCCCGTGGTGGACGAGGCCGCCCTGGCCGCAGCCTTGGAGCGCGGCGAGCTCGGCGGCGCCTGTGTGGACGTGTTTGCAAAGGAGCCGCCCCTGACCGGGGAGCAGCCCCTGCTTCGGGCGCCGAATACCCTTGTGACGCCCCACGTGGCCTTTGCGACGAGGGAATCCATGTCTCTGCGGGCGCGGATCGTCTTTGACAATCTGCGGGCCTGGCTGGACGGCGCGCCGATCAACCTCGTGCCGTAAATGATTCCTTGCATTTCCGATTTTTTTGGTATAATGCAGAAAACAATGCCGTGGGGGGATAATCCGCGGCGCTTACAGGAGAAAATCATGCGCAAACAAACGCTCTGCCTTCTCCTGCTGTTCTCGATCCTGCTGACGGGCTGCGCCTGGCGCAGACAGCAGAATCAAATTCCGCAGATTCCGAGAAACAGCCTGGAGGCGAAGGACTTTACCGAGGACGGGAAGGGGAGAGCCGCCTATCCCGGCGCCCTGCTGGGCGTAGACGTCTCCTCGCACCAGCAGGAAATCGACTGGACCCGCGTCAAGGCCGACGGGGTGGATTTCGCAATCCTCCGCGTGGGCTTCCGGGGCTACACCGAGGGCGGGCTCAACGTGGATTCCTCCTTTGCCAGGAACTACGTGGAGGCCCGAGAGGCCGGGCTGCAGGTGGGCGTCTATTTCTACTCCCAGGCGATTTCCACTGCCGAGGCCGAGGAGGAGGCCGCCTTCGTTCTGAGAATGCTCGACGGCGTAGCCCTGGAGCTTCCGGTGTTTTTCGACTGGGAAGAGGTCGGCCAGGGCCGCTCCGGCGGTCATGCGAGCTCCGCCGTGAGCGACTGGGCGCTTGCCTTTTGCAAAGCTGTGGAGGCAGGCGGCTACCGTGCCGGCGTGTATTTCAACCAGCGCTACGGCTACTCCATCATGCGCCTGGAGAATCTGACGGACTATGCCTTCTGGATCGCGGAATACAGCAGCTATCAGAGCTTCGGCTACCGGACGGCCTTCTGGCAGTTTACCGGCTCCGGCCATGTGGACGGGATCGAAACCGCTGTGGATTTGGATTTGATGTACCCGCAGGAGGCTGTGAATGAATAAAATTAAAAAAATCATGGACAAGACCTTCTGGCTCTACGTCTGCCTGGGTCTGCTCAACTACGGGATCTGCAACGCGATCATGCTGGTGCTCCACCACGTCTTTTCCGTAGGCAAGCAGGAGAGCATCCTGATCGAGTTTGCCCTCCAAACCACGATCTCCTTCATCCTGAATCGCTGGGTGACCTTCCGCGGGCTCAGGATCTCCAAATACTGGCCTCTCCTGTTTGTGATTACCGTTGCAGCGAGCTACCTGATCGCCAAGGTCCTGCTGCTGAAGGTCTTTGAATACCTGATCACACTGCCCTTCTTCATCGGCGTCTCCGATTGGCTCCAGGGGATCGTGGCAAAGAACGCCGACCCAGCCAAATTCCGGGAGAGTCTGGTCATGCTGGGCTGTACTTTTGTCTACTGCGCCATCAACTATATCGGCCAGCGCTACTACGTGTTCCGGCCCAGAAAAGAGCAATAAAAAACCGGGCGGCCTATGGCCGCCCGCGCTTGATGATTCAGTTCTCCGATACGGGATAGAGCAGGTCGTCCGCCACCGGGGAATAGAACAGACAGCGAATCTGCTTCGGGTCCTTGGTCCTGCCGAGAATCCACATGAGCTTCGCCACTACAGCCTCCGTGGTCATATCGTAGGCCTCCAGGACGCCCAGCTCCGTTTTGAGCCGGCTGCCCACGCTGTAGATCGAGAGGTTGCTGCCCTCGTTTTCCACCTGGGTCGTCATGACGATGGTCTTGCCCCGCTTGATCGCGTCGGAAATGATATCATAGAACTCCGAGCCCCGGTAGGAGGGCATCCCGCCCACGCCGAAGCTCTCGATGATGAGCGCATCATTGTGATCCACCAGCCATTCCAGCAGGGCGGCGTCCGTACCGGGGATCATCTTCAGCAGGGCGACCTGCTCGCCCAGACGGTCATAGAAGACCGGCCGGTCCTGACAGGGGGGCTGGATGAAGGTCAGCACGTGGCCGTCCTGAATGTAGGCCAGCTCCGGATAGTTGATGCTGGAAAAGGCGCGGAAGCTCTTGGAGTGGGTCTTCCGGGCCCGGGTGCCGAGGATGACCTTGCCGTTGAAGACCACCATCACCCCCCGCAGGGGAGAGCAGGCGCAGCGGAAGGCGTCCTCCAGGTTGATCTTGGAGTCCGTGTTGTCCG
>CAMVKI010000031.1 GCA_947168005.1 uncultured Clostridia bacterium | reverse complement strand
ACATAGATCGTTCCGCAAGGCAAGAAGCCCAGCTTTTCAAGGAGGTTCCGCATCATGGTATTATTATATGATATAACAATATAAAAATCAACAAAAAAACATACCCGCAAATCCATATAACCTCCTTCGTGTGTGTCAAATTTCGCTGGTGATTTTTGTGCAATAGGTCGAAAATAAAAAAGCCCCGGTCGTTTTGAAAATCAATCCATAACGACCGGGGCAGATATGAAAAAAGCGGGCAGAATCCGTTCGGAATCTGTCCGCAATTCTCTCAAAATGAGGCAGTTCAAGAGTTCGAGTACCAAAACACGAAAAAACGGGCTTTGGCATCTATGGAAAAATCCTATACTTTTTTGACCCCCTGAATGCCAAAAAACCCAGGAATTTCCTGGGTTTTTTGGGGTGGCATCTTTTTTGACCGCCTCATCTGGTGAAGCACACTTTTCCATATCCGAACCGGGAGCGAGGAAGGATTCTTCGGCCTCTTTCAGGTCCGCGAGACTGATGGTTTCCGTTCCCTCTTTGAAGTTAATGCCAAGGACGATTTTATCGTCGAAAAGAATTGCGACGTTGAGGAAGTTGTCGATCAGCGTTTTGCGATGAGACGGGATGCGCGGGTCGAGCTTGCGAAAGCGCTCGATCCAGCAGCGGACAAATTCGGCAGAGAGGGCCGGCTTCTCAAGCTTCTCCTGGGAGATCTCCAGCTCCAGCCGATCCCGGGCTGCTTCCAATTCTTCCAGGCGAGCCTTTGTCGATTTCGTCAGGACGCCCTGCTGGATCGCATTGAGCATGTTACTGATGCCCGCCTCGGTCTCCCGAAGCTGCTGTTCCAGCATTGGGATCGTCGCGTTCTCTGATTCCTGGAGAAGCATAACGCTGGACACCAGCGCCTCTACCGCCTCGTCGCTTTGGATACGCCTCAGAAGCCAGCAGACGACGGCGTTTTCGATCTCCTGCTTCCGCACGGATTTCTTGTGACATCCGCCCTTGCGCTTCTTTGCAGTCGCACACTTGTAGTAGTGATAGACGACCCCATGGCGGCCTATGCCGCTTTCACCGCACATCATGGCCCCGCAGTAACCACAGATCAGTTTGGTCGTCAGCAGGTATTCCTCCGTCGCTTTGAAGCGGGCGGGAGCTCTTTTGTTTTTCTCCAGCCGATCCTGGACCCGATCAAACAGGTCTCTCGGGACGATCGCCGGAACTCCGTCCGGAAGCACGGTGTCCCGGAAGCTGTATTCCCCGATATAACGGCGATTGTGGAGCATTTTGCGTATCGTATTATAGGTCAGGGGCTTTCCGTTTACCGCGAGAAGCCCTTGCTCGGTCATCTGGTCAACAATCTCCTTCATCGTCCTGCCAGCGTCATAAAGCTCAAAGATTTCTACCACGAACGGAGCCTTGACCGGGTCGATCTGATAATGCCGCTCTGCATCAATCGTGTAGCCCATCGGGACGGGGCCGCCGTTGAACTTGCCCTTGAGCACATTATCCGTCATACCCCGGACGACCTTCTCCGAAAGCTCCGCGGAGTAATATTCCGCAAAACCCTCCAGCACCGATTCCAGGATGATGCCGTCAGGTCCATCTGAAATAACCTCCGTCGCGGAAACCACCTTGACGCCGTTCTTTTTCAGCGCATTTTTATATCCTTGTGAAAAACGGAGGTGAGGCTAATGACAGCTTACGAAATCGTGAGTCTCATTATTGCACTCATCAGCTTGATTATTCTGATAGCTGACCACATCAAGAAGTAACGATCCACCAAGCTCGATAATTATTTGAAACGTAGTCCGTTTCAAGGCAAGGCATGGCATGGCTTGGCAGCTGCTCTCCAAACATAATCACCGTGTCAGTACGTCAACTGCCACGGTGATTATCTCTATTATCATTTAATTTCCTGCTCCAACCCGCGGAAAAGTTCGGAATGAAAAAACTCCTCGATCGGCATATCCAGGCCGTCGCAGAGCTTTTTGATCGTGGAGATCGTGACGCTCTTGTTTCTGCCGCTGACGATGTTATTGACCGTTGATTGGGTCACGCCGCTCATGGTGCAGAGTTTGTTGATGGAAATGTCCTGTTCTCTGCACAATCCCAAAATCCGTTCTTTGACTGCTTCAACGGCATCGTCCGCTCGAAAGAGACGGTGATCCTTCTAAACCTCGGCGGCACATCGGCGGGGCTTGATATCCACCTCCATCCGAAACAGGACATGGAGGGCGGCTCGGTCACGCTTGCCCAGGGCGTGGGCGGTCAGAAAGCGACCTTCCCAAACGCAATGTACGCCGGGGACGATGTGGCACTTCTGGCGTCTACCCGGCAATGCACGAGGAACGGCGTGAAGGAAACGAAGGACGGATTTTATCAGTACAGCGCGGCGTGGGACTCCAAGCACATCGTGTCCCTCCCGCAGGGGAAATCTGCGCAGCTTTTATATTCGATGCACGAAATGGACGATGGAGGTGCGATTTTGTAAAACATTCATGAACTTTACCTGAACCTATTGATTTTTATCCGATTTCGGATTATTATATACTTATCCGATTTCGGATAAGTATAACGGGAGATCAGGAGGAAGAATGAAAGCAACGCACGAATATATCCTGGAATACAATCAGCTTTACAAGGAAATGGATGCCATCTATCATGATGCGGCAGTAAGAATCGGTCTTTCGGACTGCGCTTTCTGGATTCTCTATATGCTCCGGAATCATGACGGGCTTTGCAAGCAGAGCGAATTGTCCGAAAACGCATCCATGCCGCCGCAGACAGTCAATTCATCCCTTAAGAAGTTGGAAAAAGACGGATTAGTCGAACTTCGAAAAATCCCCGGAAAAATGGGAAAATCCATCCACCTGACAGACAAGGGAGAGCAATTTGTCATTGACCGCATAACACCATTGAACCGGGCGGAGGAAAGAGCGTGCGAGTCATTTTCCGAGGATGAGATTGAAACCTTTATGCGTATTTTCCACACGCTTGTCACAAGGCTTGATCAGGAAATCGGAAATACATTGAATGGTGGTTCCTGATTTTGGAGAAACAGAAAATTAAGCTGTCGGATCATTTCGATTACACTTCGTAAGTTGGAAGAAATACAGGATAAGGTAAAAGTCAGTGACATAAGCGACACGCTGGGACTCCCAAGACCAAGCGTCACAAAAACAGTAAAAGATATGGAGAAACAAGGGCTTATCGCGAAAGAGACAACAGAAGCTGACGGAAGGTTTGTTTTTATTAAGATCACGGCTAAAGGAAGAGAACTTGTCGATAAATATGTTGACAGGTATTTTAGCGATCTTTCGGAAGAACTGTCGGATATAACTGATGAAGAGGCAGATTCCATGATTGAAGTGATTGAGAAATTATATATAGTCATGAGTAAGAGGAAATAGTATGTGCCTTTATTAACAGGCTTGGACTGGAGGCATCTTCGGGATATGGCGTCGCATGCAAGATAGTAAATTTCGCAATGCTTGTCCCCAGCGCCCTGATGCAGTCCATGGCATCCTTTGTTTCACAGAATGTCGGCGCAGGTAAAGAAGACAGAGCAAAAAAAGCGATGCTCACCGGAATGGGTGTGGGGCTGATTGTTGGAGTCATTGTCTTTGCAAGCATTTGGTTCTTTGGTGATATCCTTACTACCATATTTACTACGGATGAAGCTGTTGTACAGAAAGGTTTTGAATATTTAAAAGGCTTTGCTCCGGAAACAATCGTGACAGCAATTCTTTTCTCTATGGTTGGATATTTCAATGGTCATGAAAAGACGCTGTGGGTCATGATACAGGGACTTACGCAGACGCTTCTTGTAAGGCTTCCGCTTGCATATTTCATGAGCATACAGCCAGATGCCAGTCTCACGAATATCGGGCTTTCGGCACCTATTGCCACATGCTTTGGAATCATTTTAAATGTTGCATTCTTTATATATATGACAAGGAAACTTAGAGAAAGAAAATCTTTTTGATGAGGTGAAAGGAGTATAGACTCTTACAGATATGGAAAAAGCAGGGATGCTATGCGTTTTTCCGATAAGCAGAACGCCCGTGCCGAAAGCGACAGGGCGACAACTGCGGCAATCCTGGCAACAATGAGCAGCGGCATTGAGCTTTATCGGGAGGTCCACAGTAACGAGTCCTTCCGCAAGTGGATATTGGATATGGTGTTCAATGCAACTTATGATCCACCGAGAGCAGCTCCGCTATAAAAAATTCTTATTTGTGGGAAAGCAGCATCCTCCGAGAACGAAGGGTGCTGCTTTCCTCTTGCCCTGTATTAGTGCTGTTTTGGAAGGAAGGGTTATTCGGTGATATTGTTGTCTCCATCATCCAGATGCTCTTCATTCTTTTCAAAAGCGCCAGGTAGCCATATATCTCTACATGAAAAATTAAACCTTTCCTCATTTCTGAGGGAAAAATATATAGAAACCCTGGTTTCGATGGCGGGGGATTTCAAAGGGGGCGGAGCCTCTTTTGCAAGGGGAGTCCGGAGGGGAAGCTCCCCGCTGGCTGGAAGCATCCAATGAAACCTGGGTTTCGTGGCAGGGGTTTCCAAAGGGGGCAGCGCCTCCCTTGGCACACGATCTTGCTTGCAAGGTCTAGTGTGTTACACCTTGGACGGTGGGCGGGGGCGAAAGGGGCTTGTGGCGGGGCAGCACAAGACGCTTTCGCCCACGCATAAGTGACGCCCGAAATCTTTGATTTCGTTGGCGGAACTTATACAGAGTAGGACAGGCGGGTTTTGCGGGCGGGACGGCCGGAAAAGACGAGGCTTGCGGAACGCAAAAGCCGCCTGGCCGACAAAGGATGTGCGGGCTTGGAGGGAGCGGAGCGACAGGAAAGCCCACACAGCCGCGCCGTCCAAGGTGTATAAAAGCCCTCGTCTCCCGTCCTTCGCTTCTCGCGTTTTGCTTTTCACGCTGACGCTCTGTTTTTCGCTTTTTAGTTTTCTGTGTGCACGGGTTTGCACATTTTTCTTTTCACAAGAACCGTCCGCGAGCCCGTTTTTCAAAAAGCGAAAGGATGGTTTTTGAAAAAAACTTCGCTGGAGATCAGCTGCCCATTTACGAAAAACGTGTGCGGCATGGAAGCCCGCAAAGCCGCTTTGCTCAGCGTGGCAAGCAGCTGGTTGTGTGCGGCGTAGCCCTGGGCCAGCGTCCCGGCAAAGTAGCGCTGCAGCAGGAAGGTCAGCTCCGCGAAACGCGGGCTCTCCAGCAGCCGGCTCACGACGTCCGCGCAGACCCTTCCGGTGCAGAGATTCCGCGCCGCCTGGGCGGAGAGACCAAGCTCGACGATCTCATAATTCTTCCGGTCCGGGACCGCCGTCTCGCCCAGAAGGAAATCCGCGGACACCCCGAAGCACCGGGCGATCCGCAGCAGCGCCTCGCTGTCCAGCCGGTCCGACGCACCGGAGAGAAATCGGCTCAGTGCGCTTTCCGTCGCGCCGATCCGCGCAGCCAGGTCCTTTTGCGTGACCTTCCGCTCCTTCATCAAATCCAGAATCCGCTCCCGGGCGCCTCCGGGCAGATAGGTTTCGTCCATGGCAATCCCATCCTCCTATACTTTCTCTGAGCATATCATAGCAAAGGATGTGTACCATAATTTGGACATGGAACCTCCTAAAACCGCATACTTGAAATACTAAAATTGATTGAGTGGTTGAGCGCCATTACCGGACAACCGTTCAAAAAACAGCGGCGCCTCCGGGACCGAGCCAGGTCCGGAGGCGCCGCTGTTCCAATGTCTTCTTCTCACGGCGGAGCGTTTTTACTTCTTCACCTTGGTCAGCACGACGCCGGTGCGCTCCATCTCAGCGATGGTCTCTTCCTGGCGGCGGCGCTTGTCAAGCGCCCGCTCCATGACGGACGCAGCCTCTTCCGGGCGGATGACGCAGACGCCGTTCCGGTCTCCGACGATGAAATCCCCGGGGAAGACGACTACGCCGCCGCAGCTGACCGGGACGTTGACCGCGCCGGTTCCGGTTTTCAGAGCCGTTCCGCAGGTGACGCCCCGGGCGAAGATCGGGAAGCCGATCTCCTCGCAGCCATCGATGTCGCGGAACGCGCCGTCGATGACTACGGCTTCCGCGCCGAGCATCCGGGCGCAATAGCTTCTGTGGTCGCCCCAATAGCTGGATGCGCAGCTTCCGTGCCCGGCAATGACCATTACGTCTCCCGGCCTGAGGTAATGGATGGCATCAGCGACGAAGCCGCCCTCTCCGCAGGGTACGTCCACCGTTACCGCAATCCCAGCGATACGGGACCGGCCCACCCAGGAACGGATCGTGTGATCCATGGAATGGAACAGCCCCGCGCCGTCACAAAGCTCCGGGGTGGAAAAGGTTTTCAGTCGTTCCAGCGTCTGCTTCTGCGTTTCGTTCATAACAGATTCACCCTTCCTGTTCCTGCATATAGCGGTCCATGGCCTCTGCCGCCTGCTTCGCGGCCTGTACCGCGTGGACCACGGTCAACGGTCCTGTCACCACGTCTCCGGCGGCGAACACGCCGTCCACAGTGGTCATGCAGTTCTCATCCACGATGAGAAGGCCCTTGGCGTTGCCCTCCAGGTGGTCCGTCGAGAGGATCAGCTTGTCCTTTGGCTGCTGGCTGACGGCAATGACCACCGAATCGGCAGGCACGAGCTCCGTTTCCTCTTCATAGCCCGTGACCTTGCCCTCCTCGTCCAGGATCGCGCTGCGGAAGATGGGACCATCCGGGGAGATGGCGACAATCTGCTTGCCGAAGACCATTTCCGCGCCGTCCAGCTGCGCGAAGCTGAGCTCATGGGAGCTGGCGGAAACACGTCGGCTGCGGGCGAACAGGGTCACCTGCTCCGCCCCGTGCCGGAAGGCGGTCCTCGCCACATCCATGGCGACGTTGCCCATTCCGATGACGGCAACCCGTCTGCCCAGATCCACGTTGCCGGCGTTCTCCAGATAGGAGACGCCGAAATGTACGTTGCCCAGGCATTCACCGGGCACGCCCAGGGTCCTGGGACGCCAGGCGCCGGTGCCCACAAAGACAGAGGAATAACCGTCCCGCAGCAGATTCTCAATGCGCAGAGCTCCGCCGATGGTGGTTGCCGTACGGATGTAGACGCCAAGGGATTTCAGCAGCCGTTCATACCGGTCCAGGACGGAGTTCGGCAGACGGAAATCCGGGATGCCGTAGCGGAGCATGCCGCCGATGAAGTGCTTTTTCTCAAAGATGGTCACGGAGTAGCCCTTCTGCGCCAGCAGGATCGCAACCGTCATGCCGGCGGGGCCGGAGCCGATGACCGCAGCACGCTTCCCGTTCCGCTCCGGGGCTGTCCGGTTCATGCGATCCAGATAGGCGTCGGAGAGGTACCTCTCGATCTCGTAGAACTGGACCGGCGTTCCTTTTTTGCCCAGAACACAGTGACCGGCGCACTGGGCCTCATGGTCGCAGACCGTGGCGCATACGACGCTCATCGGGTTGTTTTGGAACAGGATCTGGCCTGCCTCCATGAGCTTTCTTTCCCGGAACAGCTGCACGATCGTCGGGATCGGCGTGGAGATCGGACAATGCTTCTGACACATCGGCACCTTGCAGGTCAGGCAGCGTGCCGCTTCTTTTTCGATATGAACAGCCATATTACGCTCCTTTTCTTCGGAGATCTCCAACGCGGAGGACGTTCCTCCAGCCACGGAGGGAGACCGGTTCAAAATACTGCTTCAGCTTGCGAACCATAGCGTCCCGGTCCGCGGGATCGGTCAGGACGTCGCAGCGCCCCGGGATGGTTCCGAACACCACGGTCTTTGACAGGCCGAGGGAGGCTTCCAATTCGCGGAGCATCGTCTCCCGGTTTGCCGCCGCAGCATAGATCTTGAGACAGGCGCTGCCGGGATATTGTTTCCAGCCGTCGTAGACCAGATGGTAGGCGCCGCTCCATTCCTGCCGGGAGATCTGATCATGCAGCTGACGAACGCGGGCTTCCTCGTCCAGCACCATGAAATACAGGATCTCCGAAAGATGCTCCTCCTGCTTTGTAACGAAGTTCCGGTAGGCAGAGCGCTTTTTGTCTTCGTAAAGCTGTCGGATCGCTCCGTTTCCGAGCTCGCCGCAGTGGACCACCAGCAGGTGATCCTCGATGGTATTGGTAAAGTAAGACAGACCGCTTCGGTCCAGCAGCTCCTTCATTCGCAGGGCGTCCGCTTCGGGGATGCGGACGGTTTTCAGATACTCCCGTTTCCCGATATCATAGAGCGCCGCGCCGTCCATCACGATGACCGGCAGCCGCAAACGCACGTCCGGAAGCAGCTCCTTCCAGCTGCCGTCGGGGCGAATCTCATAGGTCTTGAGGCCTTCGCCTCTGGCGTTCCGGGCCTTGGTGGTCCGGCAGCCCACGTATGCGTATTTCATAACGTCTCCTTTCCAAATCGATCACTGCTGCTCCAGCTGCTTTTTCAGATAGCGCAGCTGGCCGCCGGCCAGGACGACCTCGATCTCATTGTCGGTCAGGTCCAGGACGGTCTCGAACTCGAAGTGCTTGGTCACATTTTTGACGGTTACGCGGCGGGTGGGGATCTGGTCGAGCAGCTGCTCGATCCGCAGCTCGTCGCCCTGTTCGATGCTGTCATAGGCGGAGGGGTCGGCAAAGAGCATGGGGATGATGCCGTGATTGACCAGGTTGCCCTTGTGGATGCGGGCAATGGACTTGGCGATCACGCACTTGACGCCCAGGAACATGGGATTGATGGCGGCGTGCTCGCGGGAGGAGCCCTGACCGTAGTTCTCGCCGCCCACGATGATGCTTCTGCCCAGCGCCTTTGCCCGGGCGGCGAAGTCCGGCGCGTAGCGGTGGTAGCAGTACTGGCTCATCAGGGGAATGTTGGAGCGCATGGAGGAAAACTCCGCACTGGCCGGGGTGATGTCGTCGGTGGAGACGTTGTCCAGGGTCTTCAGGCTGACAGGCGCCTCCAGCACCTGCTCGGGTACGTCGGGAACCGGCAGGAATTTGATGTTGGGACCGCGGGTGATCTCGATCTTTTCGGCCTCCTCAGGCGGCAGCGGGGGGATCAGCATGCTGTCGTCCACGATGTAGGCGGCGGGCTCCCTGATCTCGGCGAGCTTTGCGATTTCGTCGCCCATGACCTCCTCCGCGGTGGCAAAGGTGCCCATGACGGCGGTGGCGGCGGCGGATTCCGGGCTCACCAGATAGATCTCCGCCGTGGGGTTGCCGGAGCGTCCCTTGAAGTTGCGGTTCGAGGTGCGGACTGCCACGCCGTTGGTGGGAGGCGTCTGGCCGATGGCACAGCAGGGTCCGCAGGCAATCTCCAGGATGCGGACACCGGCCTCCACCAACGTATCCAGCCAGCCGTCGCGCAGCAGCTCCCGGTAGGTCTGGCGGGAGGCGATGCCCAGGGTACACTGGACGTCCTCGTGGACATGGCGGCCGCGGAAGACCGCAGCAGCCTTGGCTACGTCGGCATAACTGGTGTTGGTGCAGGAGCCGATGAAGACCTGCTGGACCTTCTTCTTGGGGACCTCGGTCAGGGGCTTCACGTTGTCCGGCAGATGCGGACAGGCCATCAGCGGCTTGAGCTCGCTCATGTTCAGCTCGATCACCTCGTCGTACGCCGCGTCCGCGTCCGGGAGCAGTTCCACGTAATCCTGGGGTCTGCCCTGGGCAGTGAGGAAGCGCCGGACCTGCTCATCCGCCGGGAAGATGGAGGTGGTGGCGCCCATCTCCGCGCCCATGTTGGCGATGGTGGCCCGCTGGGGGACCTCCAGCGTTGCGGCGCCGGGACCGACGTATTCATAGACCTTGCCCAAACCGCCCTTGACAGACTCGCGGCGGAGCATCTCCAGGATGACTTCCTTGGCGTTGACGCCGGGAGCCAGGCGGCCGGTCAGGTTGACCTTGACGATCTTCGGCATTTTCAGCCGCATGGGCACGCCGGTCATGGCTGTGGCCACGTCCATTCCGCCGACGCCGATGCAGAGCATACCGATGGCGCCGCCGTGCGGCGTGTGGCTGTCACCACCCATGGAGAGCTTACCGGGCTTGCCGAAGCGGGCCACATGGACCGTATGACAGACGCCGTTGCCGGGGCGGGAGACCCAAACGCCGAACTTCTTCGCCGCGGACTGGAGATAGATGTGATCGTCCGGGGTCATGTTGTTGACGTAGAGCAGGTTGTGATCCAGATAGCTGACGCTGCACTCGGTGCGCACCCGGGGCAGACCCACCGCCTCG
The DNA here is from genome assembly GCA_947168005.1 of uncultured Clostridia bacterium. GTDB lineage: Bacteria > Bacillota > Clostridia > Oscillospirales > Oscillospiraceae > JAFRPC01. The sequence goes on along the minus strand of CAMVKI010000031.1, from coordinate 5,498 downwards.
AAGGCGAGGTAGGTCATGACGGCGTTGATGTCGTGGGTCAGAGTCTGATCGACCTTGACGAAGACCTCGTTTCCCGGCTCCATGCTGCCGGAGACGAAATGCGATTCCAGGATCTTACGGGTAAGGGATTTTCCCATGATAGTACCTCCTCAGTTGCTTTGCAGCTTGTCGATGGTTTCCAGCAGATAGTCGGTGAATTCGGCGGCGCTGGCGTCCTCCGGCAGGGTGGTGACCACCAGCTTCTTTTCGGTGACGGTACAGATATCCAGCGCCTTTTCGAGGATCGCCTTTCGATCCCCGTAGCCAATGTGGGCCATCATCTCGCCCATGGCGCGGATCAGGGAGCAGGGGTTTGCGTAGGGCCCGCGGCCGTGGCTCATGAGATAGGGGGCCGTGCCGTGGATCGCTTCAAACAGGGCGTACTTGTTGCCAATGTTGGAGGAGGAAGCGGAGCCCAGGCCGCCCTGGTGCTCGGCTGCCACGTCGGTCACAATGTCGCCGTAGAGGTTGGGCAGCACGATGACCTCCATCCCTTTGCTGAATTCGGGGTCCATCATCTTCGCGGCCATGGCGTCTACCAGCTTTTCGGTGACTTCGATTTCGGGGTATTCGGTCTCGCCGATGCGGTGGACCGTCTGTACGAAATTGCCGTCCACCAGCTTGACGATGTTGGCCTTGGTGACCACCGTCACGTTCTTCTTCCCGTTCTTTCGGGCGAAGTCAAAGGCCGCGCGGGCGATGCGCTCTGCGCCGGGCCTGGTGCAGACCTTGAAGTCAATGGCCAGATCCTCGTTGACCTGGATGCCCTTGTTGCCCAGAATGTATTCGCCTTCAATGTTCTCCCGGAAGAAGGTCCAGTCAATGCCCTTTTCCGGAATGCGAATGGGACGGACCGCTGCAAAGAGCTGCAGCTGCCGGCGCAGCAGGGAGTTGGCGCTGACCAGATTGGGAAGACCGTCGCCGGCTCTGGGGGTCACGAAGGGACCCTTGACCAGCACGTCGCACTGCTTGCAGGCCTCAAAGACCTCGTCGGGCAGGGACTGCATGGTCTCTACGCGGTGTTCGATGGTCATGCCCTCGATGGTCCGCAGCTCCACCCGGCCGGATTCCAGCTCCGGAGCCAGAAGCTTTTTGACGACCCGCAGGGCCTGCTCCATGATGATGGGTCCGATGCCGTCGCCGGGCAGGATGCCGACGACAATACGGTCCAGCTTGGAAAAATCCTTGATCTCGTTGTCTTCCTTCATTCTTTCGATTCGATCGAGTTCGGAACGGATGCGCTCGGCAAAGGCCTCCTGGGCCTGGCGAATGATTTCTTCTCTGTCCATGATCGCTCCTCCTAAGCATTGATTTGTGATAGGTGTTATTGTTTTGCTCTGGCTAAAGTATAGCACGGTACAATGTATTTATAAAATATCACTATTTACATGTATTCCATGAGAAAAAACTCATAATGCTATTGCAAAATGACGAAAGATCCTGTATGATAACAGATAGAACGACAACCGGAGGGAGATCTATGGAATTTCGGAAGCTGAAGTATCTTCTCACGCTGGCGGAGTACCGGAATATGACGCGGGCTGCGGAAAAGCTGTATATTTCACAATCTGCGCTGAGCCACTATCTGAAAAACGTCGAAGAGGAGCTGGGAACGCCGCTGTTCGACCGTTCTACATCGCCCCTGACGCTGACCTATGCTGGCCAGTGTTATATGGAAAGCGCAAGAAAGATCCTGATGGAAAACGATCGACTGGAAAAGGAACTGCGGGATATCACGCTGCACATGACCGGCAAGCTTCGGGTGGGAACGTCCAGAGACCGCGCTTCTTATATGATGCCGCACATCCTGCCGATTTTTACAGAGAAATACCCCGGGATTGACGTCGAGGTGATTACCGACAGCGGGCAGGCGCTCTTTGAAGCGCTCAAGGAAGGCCGGGTAGATCTTGTCATCCTGCCCTCCGCTGGGCGGACGGATCTGCAGGGACTTGAAAGCGAGTGCGTCTACACCGAAGAACTGGTTCTGGCAGCCAAAGCCGGAGCAGTGGCGCAGGAAGACAGGATCGACGGCAAACAGGCGATTCGCAGTGAAGCTTTGGACGGAAAGCCCTTCTTTTTGCTTTTCCAGGCTCATGCGATCCGGAGCTTCTGCAACCGCTATTTCAGGCATAAGAGAATTCATCCGGAGATCCGGATGGAGTTCTCGACCAATATCAGCTGCCTGCGAATGGCGGCAACCGGCATGGGTTATGCAATTATCCCCTTTCTGACGACCCAGCTGGCCAGTCCCGGCGGAGAGGTTGAGTATTTCTCCCTTGGCAGAAAGCCGGAAACCTGGGAGGTCTGTCTCTTCTATCGAAGCGGCGCCTACCTGGGCCGACCCGAGATGGATTTCATTGGGATCACAAAGGATTGCTTCTCCCATGAGAGCCTTTGATAAGAATATAGAAATCGTTTAACCCGCCCTGAGAAATTGCATTTTTGCAATTTCTCAGGGCGGCTTTTTTGCTTTCTTGCAATTTTGCAGGATTTTTGGCCTGCCGCCTTTTTCCTCCGAATAATCAAGCAGATGAGGAAATCATCGAGATCAAAAAAGGAGGAAAGGCAAAATGAGCAAATCGAAATTGTGGAATCGCTTTCTTACAGCCGCGTTCATTCGTGCATGGCGGCCACCCTGACAGGCCAATGCGTACACCGGTATTCTCACGCTTTAGAGCTTCAAAAACCCTTGAAAAATCAAGGTTTTTTCGGCCTCGGTCGTAGCGGGTAATATACCTATACCACCCCCCTCCGAAACCGGGGATTATGGCCCTGAGAGGCGCGAGAAGAGGGTGCCAAAAACAGGAGCGCAGCGGCGCACACTGTGCGCTGCTACGGGAGAAACGAAGATATCGAAAGGGAAACAAATGAAAGCAAAAGAGAAAGGCAGCATTGCCATTGAGCCGCAGTACGCGATCCTGCGGTTCGCCAAATACAAGGGACCGGCGATCGGGCAGATCGAGGCCCACAATGAGCGGACCAAGGAGCAGTACGCCAGCAATCCGGACGTGGATCTGACCCGGAGCAAGGATAACTTCCATCTGGTGACGCCGGAGCGGAAGTACCGCCAGGAGGCGGAGCGGCAGATCAAGGCTGCGGGCTGCCGGACCCGGGCCGACAGCGTTCGGATGGTGGAGGCCCTGTTCACAGCCAGCCCTGAGTTCTTCTGCGGGAAGAAGCCGGAGGAGGTCCGGGTGTTTTTCCGGGAAGCGCTGGATTTCTTCACGGCCCATCAGCCCGGGGAGATGATCATCTCCGCTGTGGTCCACATGGACGAGAAGACGCCCCACATGCACCTGACCTTTGTGCCGCTGACTCTGGACGGTCGCTTGTCTGCAAAAGAGATCGTAGGCAATAAAAAGCATCTGAGCTGGTGGCAGGACGAATACTGGAAGCACATGGTCAAGCGCTTCCCGGAGCTGGAACGCGGGGAATCTGCCAGTGAAACCGGACGGGACCACATTCCGCCCCGGCTCTTCAAGGAAATGACCCGGCTGACCAGACAGATGCAGAAGCTGACGGAGCTGCTGACCGGCATCAACGCGCTGAACGCCAAATCCCGCGCAGCGGAGATCCAGGCGTTTCTGGAACAGTACATCCCGAACGTGGAGCGGATGCAGACCCAGCTCAAGAAGTACAGGGGCGCCTTCACCGACACCGTAGCCGAGAACAAGCGCCTGAAGGCCGCCGTCGAGCATCTGACCGCGGAGAAGCAAGAGCTGGAAAAGCAGCTCAAAGCCGCCGCTACCGAGAGCATCCAAAAGAAGCTGCGAACCGGCAAGCTCCAGGAGGACTACGATAAGGCCCGAAGCATCCTCTCCCAGATCCCGCCGGAGGTCCTTCGGTATTACACTGCAATCCCTCACTCGCAGCTTGACCGGACCGCCCTGAATCGTCCGAGGAAGGGGGATGCTCTGGAATGAGCCCTGGACCGGCAAAAACGCTGTCTACACCCGCGAAAAACGAATATCTGCCCACAGAAGGAGCTCCGACGGTACCGTACCCCGCCGGAGCTCCTTCTATCGAAAAAACAACCCTGTTTTCCAGGTCAAGACCTGTGAAAACAAGGCGAAAAACACACCATTTTTTTGAAAGGAGACCATTTTATGATATACAAATACGACAACATGAATCACGAGGCCGTGTGCCTCCCCATCGGCCAACTGTACCCCTTTATCCGCCATCCCTATCAGGTCCGCGACGACGCCGAGATGGAGGAGCTGACCGAGAGCATCCTGGAGAACGGCGTTCTGAGCCCGGTGATCGTCCGGCCGCTGGAAAACAGAGAAAACGAATTTGAGATCATCTCCGGGCACCGCCGTGTCCGGGCGGCGCAGAAGGCAGGGCTCACCCAGGTCCCTGCTTTTGTTTTTGACATTTCCCGGGAGGAGGCCGCCGTGCTGTTGGTGGACAGCAATCTGCACCGGGAGCACCTGCTGCCTTCGGAAAAGGCCTTTGCTTACAAGCTCAAGATGGACGCTCTGAGCCATCAGGGACAGACTTCTGGCCAACTTGGCCAGAAGTGGTCACGCGACCAGATTTCAGATTCAGAAAGCGGCAGACAGGTCCAGCGCTACATCCGTCTGACCCACCTGAACCGGGAACTGCTGGATCTGATGGATCAGGGCAAGATGGCCTTTTCCGTGGGCGTGGAGCTGTCCTATCTGCCCGGAGATCTGCAGCATCTCCTGCGGGAAGAGATGGAGATCTTCGACTGCACGCCCTCCTACTCCCAGGCGGTCCGTCTGCGCAAAGCATACAACGATGGATTTCTGGACATGGAAATGATCGAGGCCATCCTCGGCGAGCCGAAGCCCAACCAGCAGGAGCACATCCGCTTGAAGCGAGAAAACTTCGCAAAGTTCTTTCCCAGCCACTATACCCCCGCCCAGATCGAGCGGGACATCCTAAAAGGCCTGGAGCTCCTGAAGCGCCAGCGGGACCGGAACCGGGATTCCCGATGAGGAAGTGCCTATGGGAAGAAAAAAGAAGCTTGTCAATCACTCCGATATCCCGGATTACGTAATCGAGCGGATCGCCCGCGCCATCTATCCGGACATTCTCGCATCCTTCCAAAGTGAAGAAGGGCAGCAGATGTTCGCAGAATGGAAAGAGGAACAGGAAGAAAAGAAGAAAGAAAGCCAAAAAGCAGCGATCCCAAATCAGCCGTCTCAACTGCAGGAATCATTTCCTGCGTAAAGGCCAACGGGGCAGAGCGCATCTTGTTTGCGCTCTGCCCCGTTGGCCTTTTTTCATTTGTTCCGCCGTTCTTTTTTTGTTTGAAGTCGTTTTATCATTCAAAGCCAATTACTGAAAGAGCCCGGAAGAAAACAATAAATCCGAGCCCATCTCCTAACGGAAAAAGGTTCGGATTATATTGCTTTGGTGACCCGTCGGGGACTCGAACCCCGGACCCACTGCTTAAAAGGCAGTTGCTCTACCGGCTGAGCTAACGGATC
>CAMVKI010000030.1 GCA_947168005.1 uncultured Clostridia bacterium | reverse complement strand
TGACCGCCCCTACGGACGGGAGGTTAGGGCGGCCGATGACCGCCCCTACGGACGGGGGTGGGCCGGCCGGTGACCGCCCCTACAAGGGACTCTGTTCCCTTTTCTCTTGGCTCTTTCCCCACCCTGATCCTTGATTCTTGATCCCTGATCCCTTTTTTCGCCCGCTGCTTAATCGTACTCCCGGACGACGCCGCGGACCAGGCCGAGGAGGACCGCCTCGTCGCCGTCGATGGGCTCGAAGGCCTCGTTCTCGGGGAGGAGCCAGATGTGGCCGTCCTGGCGGGAGAAGCGCTTGACGGTGGCCTCGTCGCCCAGGAGGGCGACGACGATCTCGCCGTTCTCCGCCGTGGGCTGGGGCCGGACGATGACCTTGTCTCCGGGCAGAATGCCCGCGTTCTTCATGCTCTCGCCCTTGACCCGCAGGGCGAACCAGCCCTCGGCGCCGTCCCAGGGCAGGTAGCCCTCCACGTTCTCCACGGCCAGGATGGGCTGGCCGGCGGCAACGGTGCCCACCAGGGGGACCAGCCGGTTTTTCGGCTGGACCGGCTCCAAAAGGGTCACGGCGGGGGCCGGCGTCTCCTCTCTGGGCAGGGAGATGGCCCGCTTCTTTCCCTCCTCCATGATGATGAGCCCCTGCTCCTTCAGGGCCCGGAGATGGTAGTAGACCGTGGCCGTGGAGAGCAGCTTCACCGCCGCCATGATCTCCCGGACCGAGGGACCGTAGCCGTGTTCATGGATAAACGTTTTGATAAAATTCAGTACCTCATCGCGCTTTGTGGTAGTCATAGTACAAACCTCCTTTTTTTTATTATATCATAGTATGATGAAAAATGCAAACATTCGTTTATAAAAATTATTGCCTCCGTACGGGGAAGGCGTGGCGCACACTGTGCGCCGCTACGGGCAGGTGCTACAATTATATAAAGAAATGCTTGTAAAATGGGGAGAAATGTGGTATAATTGTTTAGCTGAGCTATTTTGTTTTTTACACGCGCCGGAGGTGTGTTTTTTATGTATTCCAACGCCTATATCTGGGCCAAGGTCATTGCCTATCTGGACGAGCGGATGACGCCGGGGATCGTCTCGACCTTCTTCGATCAGTCCTATATTCTGGAGAAGACCGATCACACCATGACGGTCTACGCCCCCTCGGAGTTCTGCAAGACCTTCATCGAGCGCCGCTGCCTGGGCTATATCCGGGACGCGGTGCAGGAGCTGACGAACGAGGATCTGGACGTGGACGTGATCTGCGAGGAGGAGCTGGCCGAATTCCGCAAGGCCAGGGACCGGGGCGGCCGGCCCCGCTTCAACCCCCAGTTCACCTTCGACTCCTTCGTGGTGGGGCCCTCCAACCGCTTCGCCTACAACGCGGCCCTGGCCGTTACGGACAAGCCCGCCGCGGCTTACAATCCCCTCTTCATCTACGGTCCCTCGGGCCTGGGCAAGACCCATCTGCTCTACGCCATCGCCAACCGGATTCAGGAGAACTATCCGGACTTCAATATCGTCTACATCAGCTCCGAGCAGTTTACCAACGAGCTGATCATCGCCCTGCGCGAGCACAAAAACGTGGAATTTCGCAAAAAATACCGCAACGCGGATCTGCTGCTCATGGACGACATTCAGTTCATCGGCGGCAAGGCCTCCACGGAGGAGGAGTTCTTCCACACCTTCAACGAGCTCTTTGAGGGCCGGAAGCAGATCGTCGTGACCTCCGACCGGCCCCCCAATGAGATCTCCCTGCTGGCGGACCGGCTACGAACCCGCTTTGAGGGCGGTCTGATCTGCGACATCATCCCGCCGGACTACGAGACTCGCATGGCGATTATCCAGAACAAGGCCAACTCCCTAGGCATGGATCTGCCCGACGACATCTGCAACTACATCGCCGAGAACATCACCAACAACGTCCGCTCCCTGGAGGGCACCGTCAACATCATCAAGGCCTATCACGAGCTCAACGGGATGCCCCTGGATCTGCCCAACGTCTCCCGGGCCATTAAGGACATGTACATGGATTCCGGCCACAGCCTGCCCACCCCCGCCCTGATCATCGGCGAGGTCTCCCGCTTCTACAGCGTGGAGGAGAATCTGCTCCGGGGCCGGCTGAAGTCCAACAACGTGGTCATGCCCCGGCAGATCGCCATGTATCTGATCCGGGATCTGACCCACCAGAGCTACAAGAACATTGGCCGGGAATTTGGCCGGGACCACACCACCGTCATCTCCTCCCTGCAGAAGGTCGAGGCCCTGATCGCCAAGGGAGACAAGGAGACGCTGGACAATATTCGGGAAATCACGGCGAATATCAACTCCAAGCTCTGATTTCACTTGGCGTAAGTCGCAAAGAGAGGACTTCTCGTATGAAAGGCATCAGTGACCAGGCATCAGGCATCAGGCACCGCCTGGTTGGTGATCTTCAAACCTGACCGCATACCCCGTTCGGAATAATTGCGTGAAACGATCAGCCATATACGTCAAACATCAAAGAAGCCGTAGATGAATGAAAAAACATCGATATTGGTGTTCTTCGAAGACTTTGGAACGGGGTACAAGCCTTCAATTTTTCAATCGCTTGCGTGCGGTGCCTGATGCCTGGTGCCTATTGCCTGATGCCTACAGCGAACTCTTCCGTCCTTCTGAATCATTACATTTTTTCAACTTTTCACTTTTCCACAGGCAATGGGGAGAGTGGAAAACGGAATGGGGAAAAGAACGGCGGCGAATTTCGGGAGAGGGCGTCCTGTGGAAAACGCTCGGAGTCTCCCCATTCGGTGTGGATAAAATTTTGCGGTCCTGCAACGGCTTTTCCCGGATTTCCACAATCCACATTTTCTACTATCACTTACTGCTAAAATAATTCTCTCTTTCTCTCTGTGAAAGAGAAGCGAAAGGAGATTTTTTATGAAATTTCTGTGTGAAAAAGCCACGCTGACGAACGCGATCTCCATCGTTTCCCGTACCGTCAGCCCGAAGAGCAGTCTGGCCTTTCTGGAGGGCATCTATTTGGCCGCCGGCGAAGACCTGCGGCTGACCGGCTACAACCTGGAGACCGGGATCACCGTCCGCCTGGACGCCACCATCCGCCGGACCGGCGAGTGCGTCATGCCCGCCCGGATGTTCGCGGACATCGTGCGCAAGCTCCCCGAGGACGTGGTCTCCGTGGAGGTGGACGAGAACTACCGGGTCACCATCAAGGGCGGCGTCGCCTCCTTCCAGCTCATGGCGACGGCGGCGGACGAATATCCCCAGCTTCCCTCCGTGGAGGAGGAGAACGCGGTGCGTCTGCCCCAGAAGGCCCTGCGGGATCTGATCTCCGGGACCATCTTCGCCGTCTCCGAGGACACGGCCAACGCCATCTACACCGGCTGTCTGGTGGAGACCCGGGAGGACACCGTGACCATGGTCGCCATCGACGGCTACCGCATGGCGAAGCGGGCCTGGAAAAATGAGACCGGCTTCCCGACCATGAGCTTCGTGGTGCCCTCGGCGGCCCTGAAGGAGCTGGAAAAGATCCTCTCCGACACCGACGACGAGGTAAAATTCACCCTGGGAAAGAAGCACATCTCCTTCTCGGTGGAGAACGCGACTCTGATCTGCCGCCTGCTGGAGGGCAAGTTTGCCGAGTGGCGCCGCTTTATCCCCGCCTCCACCCCAATCCAGCTGGTTGCCAACGTGGCGGAGCTCACCGCCACCGTGGAGCGCGTAGGTCTGATCGTCAACGAGAAGTACAAGAGCCCGGTGCGCTGCATGTTCTCCAAGGACGGGGCCCAGTTCCGGACCGTCACCACCGTGGCCTCCGCCACCGACGGCTGCCGCCTGGCCGGCGACGGCAAGGACACGGAGATCGGCTTCTCCTGCCGCTACATGCTGGAGGCCCTGAAGGCCGTCCCCACCGCCGAGGTCACCCTGCTGCTCTCCGGCGGCCTGAGCCCGATCCTGCTGGTGCCCTGCGAGGGAGAGGAGACGGACTTTACCTATTTGATCCAGCCGGTCAGACTGAATTGAGGAATACAATATGAAGGTACGAGTCAGACGTGTGAATCCGGCGGAGCAGGAGATTCCGATTACGACGGAATATATCAAGCTGGAGAGCTTTTTGAAGCTGGCGAACGCGGTGGAGTCCGGCGGGATGGCGAAGAATTTCATTTTGAATGAGGAAGTCACCGTCAACGGCGAGGTCTGCACCATGCGGGGCAAGAAGCTGCGGCCCGGCGACCGAGTTGGGTTTGACGGGTGCTTCTATAAGGTGACAAGTGAGAAGTGACAATTGACAAGTAAAAACGTGATGACCGTGACAATTAATTGTCACTTGTCACCTGTCACTTGTCAATTAAATGTGTGTAGATTATGAGAATACTTGACCTGTCTCTGACGGGCTTTCGAAATTACGAATCCTTTCAATGTGCCTTTGATCCCGGGGTCAATCTGATCGTGGGGCAGAACGCCCAGGGGAAGACCAATCTGCTGGAGGCCATCTGCTATCTGAGCCGGGGTTCGGCCTTCCGCACCCGGCGGGAGGCGGAGCTGATCCGCTTCGGGGCGGACTTCGCCGAGCTCTGCGCCACGGTGGACTCCTACGGACGGGAGCAGCAGCTCCGGGCCGTCATGTTCGCCGGGCGGAGACCCCGGCAGCTCTGGCTCTCGGGGGTCAGGAAGAACTCCCGGGAGGACCTGGACGGGGTGCTGAACACGGTGCTCTTCTGCCCCGAGGACCTGCTGGTCCTCAAAAAGGGCGCCGCCGAGCGGCGGAAGCTCCTGGACGACGCCCTCTGCCAGCTCCGGCCCCGCTACGCTCTGGCCCTGGAGGAATACCGGCGGCTGCTGGCTCAGAAGGCTGCGGTCCTGCGGGAACGGATCGACCGGCCGGAGATGCTGGAGCTGATCCCGGATTACAACGAGCGCATGGCCCAGACCGGGGCCATCATCGTCACCACCCGGGCCAAGTACCTGCGGCAGCTCGAGCTCCGGGCCGCCGCCCACCATCAGGCCTTCTCCGGGGGCAGCGAGACCCTGACCCTGAGCTATCAGACGGTTTCCTCGGTGACGGACCCCGCGGCCCCGGCGGCGGAGGTCTATACGCAGCTGAAGGAGCACCAGGTCTCCCACTATCGGGCAGAGCTGGAGTCCATGCAGTGTCTCTCCGGGCCCCACAAGGACGACTTTGAGGCCGCCCTGAACGGCCTGCCCATGAAGGCCTTCGCCTCCCAGGGCCAGACCCGGACCGCGGCCATCAGCCTGAAGCTGGCGGAGCGGGACCTCTTCGAGGCCGACACCGGCGAGCTGCCGGTGCTGCTGCTGGACGACGTGCTCTCGGAGCTGGACCCGGGCCGGCAGGACTTCGTGCTGAACCGGATCCAAAGCGGGCAGGTGTTCATCACCTGCTGCGAGCAGGAGAAGGTCACGGAGATCGGGAAGACCATCCGGATCGAAAATGGAGCGATCATGACGTAGAGGTCGGCGCCTTCGACGGCCCGAGCCAGCACAACGAAACAGAAAATGGGGCGTCGAGGGCGCCGCCCCCTACAGGGAAAGGAATACAGAATGTATATTCCCATTGGAAACGATATGGCGCTCCGGGACCGGAATATCGTCGGGATTTTTGACCTGGACAACTGCTCCTGGGCCTATAAGACGCGGGAGTTTTTGAACCGGGCCGAGGAAAACGGCGAAGTCGTGCCGGTGACGGATAATTTACCGAAGTCGTTTATTCTGACCTCGGAATATGGAATGAATCGAGTATATTTGGTTCAATTCAATTCAAGCGTTCTGGAACATCGAGGGTTATGAGCAAATGACAGACGGAAAACCAAAGCGAAAAACGAATCGCTTGCAATGTTTCAGTTATTCAAATCCTGGATATTATTTTTTGACGATCTGCGCGAGAAATAAGGAAAAGCTGTTCGGTGAGATTGTAGGGGGCGGCGCCTTCGACGCCCCGCAGGTACGGCTTACCGAAACAGGAAGCATCATTCAAAAATATATTCTCTCAACAAAACGAATCCCCGGCGTGTTTGTGGAAAAATACGTGATCATGCCGAATCACCTTCACATGATTGTAGTGATTGAAGGGAAAGAATCATTCGACAAGCCTGATAGAAACTGCCGTGCAAATGAAACGGTTCCACATGTCGTTGGAACACTGAAGCGATTCGTCAACAGAGAAATCAGTGAGTCTGTGTTTCAGCGCGGATATCACGATCATGTGATACGTGGAGAAACAGATTACCAGAAGATATGGGCTTATATTGATGATAATCCAAGACGGTGGAAGGACGATTGCTTTTTTGTTGATTGAAAACGGGGTGCGGGGCGTCGTAGGCGCCGCCCCCTACGGCTCGGACGGATGCGGAATCGGTTACGGGATGCGGGGCGTCGTGGGCGCCGCCCCCTACGGCGGAAATGAGATGAAATAAACTTGAACGCAATTTCCATGCAAAGGAATGTTACTATGAACGAAGAAGTTATGAACACTGCGGTTGATACCGAATACGGCGGGTCGCAGATCCAGGTCCTGGAGGGGCTGGAGGCGGTTCGCAAGCGGCCGGGCATGTACATCGGCTCCACCTCGGAGTCCGGTCTGCATCACCTGGTCTATGAGATCGTGGACAACTCCATCGACGAGGCCCTGGCGGGCTTCTGCGATCACATCACCGTGACCATCAATCCCGGGGACACCATCACCGTCCGGGACAACGGACGCGGCATCCCCGTGGACATCCAGCCCCAGACGGGACGGCCCGCCCTGGAGGTCGTCTTTACCGTCCTCCACGCCGGCGGCAAGTTCGGCGGAGGCGGCTACAAGGTCTCCGGCGGCCTCCACGGCGTGGGCGCCTCCGTGGTCAACGCCCTTTCCGAGTCCCTGACCGCCGAGGTCCACAAGGAGGGCAAGGTCTACCGGATGGAGTTCTCCCGGGGTCAGATCACGAAGGAGATGGAGATCGTCGGCTCCTGCGAGGACACCGGCACCACCGTCACCTTCAGGCCGGACCCGGAGATGTTTGACACCCTGGTCTACGACTACGAGACCCTCCACAAGCGGATGCGGGAGCAGGCCTTCCTGAACGCCGGTCTGCGGATCACCATTGAGGACAAGCGGAGCGAGGACGGACCCTCCGACACCATGCGCTACGAGGGCGGCATCCGGGAGTTTGTCACCTACATCAACCGGCACAAGACCCCCATTCACGAGGCGCCGATCTATATGTCGGGCCGGAAGGACGAGGCCGTGGCGGAGATCGCCATGCAGTACAACGACGGCTACAACGAGGTACTGGTCAGCTTTGCCAACGACATCCACACCCCCGAGGGCGGCATGCACGAGACCGGCTTCAAGACGGCCCTGACCCGGGTGCTCAACGCCTACGGCACGAAGTACGGCATCATCAAGGGCGAGGACAAGGTCTCCGGCGAGGACTGCCGGGAGGGCCTGACCGCCGTCATCTCCGTCAAGCTCCCCGAGGCCCAGTTCGAGGGCCAGACCAAGCAGAAGCTGGGCAACGCCTACATCCGGACCCTGGTGGACAACGTGGTCAACGAGCAGCTGACGGACTATCTGGAGGAGAATCCCTCCGTGGCCCGGACCATCCTGGACAAGGCCATGATGGCAAACCGCGCCAGAGAGGCCGCCCGCCGGGCCAGAGAGAACATCCGCCGCAAGTCCGTGCTGGAGGGCGAGCGCATGCCCGGCAAGCTCCAGGACTGCAACGAGCGGGACCCGGCCCTGACCGAGCTCTACATCGTGGAGGGCGACTCCGCGGCGGGCTCCGCCAAGGGCGGCCGCGACTCCCGCTTCCAGGCAATCCTGGCCATGTGGGGCAAGATGCTCAACGTGGAGAAGGCCCGGGCGGACAAGATCTACAACAACGACAAGCTGGCTCCCGTGATCCAGGCCCTGGGCTGCGGCATCGGAGAGGAGCTGGATCTGAACCGGCTGCGCTACCACAAGATCATCATCATGGCCGACGCCGACGTGGACGGCTCCCACATCCGGACCCTGCTGCTGACCTTCTTCTTCCGCTATATGCGGCCCCTGATCGAGAACGGCTACGTCTACGCCGCCGTGCCGCCGCTGTATAAGCTGCGCCGGGGCAAGAGCGAGCGGGTGGCCTACTCCGACGAGGAGCGGGACGCCATCTCCGCCGAGCTGAAGGGCGACAACGCCAACGTGAAGGTGGACATCAGCCGCTTCAAGGGCCTGGGCGAGATGGACCCCCACGAGCTCTGGGAGACCACCATGAACCCCGAGACCCGGACCCTGCGAAGGATCACCCTGGGGGACGCCCTGGCCGCCGACGCGACCTTTACGGTGCTGATGGGCGAAGATGTGGAGCCGCGGAAGCTGTTTATTGAGACGAACGCAAAGTACGTCGTCAATCTGGATTTCTGATCCCATCGTAGGGGGCGGCGTCCTCGACGCCCCGCACGTTCCGGAAAAGGAAACGAATCATATGAAAGAACCAACGATTGAAGAAATCAACAGGCTTAAAAATCCGGTTCGGAAGAGAAATCGCCTGGAATGCTTCGATTACAGCTCTGTCGGTTATTATTTTATTACGATCTGTACGAAAAATAAGGAAAATCTGTTCGGGCGCATCATCGGCGGAGACGACATCAATCCGCCTTGGATGAAATATTCCAATATCGGCAGAATCGTAGAAAAACAAATTCAAACAATCGACCGGACACAATACGTCAGGGTAGATCGTTACGTTGTGATGCCAAACCATATCCATATGATTTTGATCGTTGCGCAAAACAATTATTCCGACAAAGTTCAGGCAAACGCGATCATACCTCATACGATTGGCGGATTTAAGAGATTGTGTGCGAAAGAGATCGGAACGGACCTTTTTCAGCGCTCATACCATGACCACATCATTCGCGATCAGCGGCATTATGAAACAATATGGAACTATATAGCGGACAATCCGCGACGGTGGAAAGAGGACTGCTTTTATCTGGAATAATATATGAAATTCCGCAGCGAATAAACAGGGTACGGGGCGTCGGGGACGCCGCCCCCTACGGCGGAAATCGCGAGCCGACGGGAAAGACGGAACGCGGATGAAACTTGAAGGGTACGGGGCGTCGGGGACGCCGCCCCCTACGGCGGAAATCGCGAGCCGACGGGAAAGACGGAACGCGGATGAAACTTGAAGGGTACGGGGCGTCGGGGACGCCGCCCCCTACGGAATAAGGAAGATTGAAATATGGCAAAAAATCGTGATTACAAACCGGAGGATATTCTGTTTCCGAATCAGGCGATCATTACGAACGACCTGGTGAAGGAGATGGAGACCTCCTTTATGGAGTACTCTATGTCCGTGATCGTGGACCGGGCGCTGCCCGACGTGCGGGACGGACTCAAGCCGGTGCACCGGAGGATCCTTTACGCCCTCTGGGAGGACGGACTGACCTCGGACAAGCCTTACCGGAAGTCGGCCACCTGCGTGGGCGACGTCATCGGCCGTTACCATCCCCACGGCGACGCCTCCGTCTATGACGCCATGGTCCGCATGGCCCAGGACTTCTCCATGCGCCGCCCCCTGGTGGAGGGCCACGGCAACTTCGGCTCCGTGGACGGCGATCCCCCGGCGGCCTACCGTTACACCGAGGCCCGGATGTCCAGGCTCTCCAACGAGATGCTCCGGGACATCGACAAGCAGGTCATCGACTGGGTTCCCAACTTCGACGAGACCCGGAAGGAGCCCAAGGTCCTGCCCTCCCGCTTCCCGAACCTCCTGGTCAACGGGTCCAGCGGCATCGCCGTGGGCATGGCGACGAACATCCCGCCCCACAATCTGCGGGAGGTCATCGACGCCTGCATCGAGGTGCTGGACAACCCCGAGGCGGATCTGGCGGACCTGATGCAGTACATCAAGGGGCCCGACTTCCCCACCAGGGGCATCATCATGGGCCGCTCCGGCATCCGGGCCGCCTACGCCACGGGCCGGGGCCGGATCCTGGTCCGGGGCCGGACCGAGTTTGAGGAGCACGGCCAGAACCGCATCCGCATCATTGTGACGGAGCTGCCCTACCAGGTCAACAAGAAGCGCCTGGTGGAGAACATCGCCGAGCAGGTCAAGGACAAGCGCCTCGAGGGCATCTCCGACCTGCGGGACGAGTCCGACCGCAACGGCATGCGCATCGTCATCGAGCTCAAGAAGGACGCCAATCCCCAGGTGGTGCTGAACCGGCTCTTTGCCCAGACCGCCCTCCAGTCCTCCTTCTCGGTGAACATGCTCGCCCTGGTGGACAACCAGAGCCAGCCCCGCTGTCTGACCCTGCGGACCGTGCTGGACGAGTACCTGGCCTTCCAGGAGGAGGTCATCGTCCGGCGGACCCGCTACGATCTGAAAAAGGCCGAGGAACGGGCCCACATTCTGGAGGGCCTGCTCATCGCCCAGGACAACATCGACGAGGTGATCCGCATCATCCGCTCCGCCTATGACGACGCCAAGGAGCGCTTGATGGAGCGCTTCGGCCTGACCGAGATCCAGGCCCAGACCATTCTGGATATGCGTCTGAAGGCCCTCCAGGGCCTGGAGCGGGAGAAGCTGGAGGCCGAATACAAGGAGATCGAGGAGAAGATCGCCTATTACAAGGAGATCCTGGCCGATATGAACAAGGTCAAGGGCATCCTGAAGGACGAGCTGATCCAGATCCGGGACAAGTACGGCGACGACCGACTCACCGAGATCCAGGACGTGGAGGACGAGCTGGACATCGAGGACCTGATCGAGGAGGAGGACTGCGTCTTTACGATCTCCGAGTTGGGCTACGTCAAGCGCATGCCCGTCACCGAGTACCGGGCCCAGAGGCGCGGCGGCCGGGGCATCCACGCCGCCAACCTGAAGGAGGAGGACTTCGTGAAGGACATCTTCGCCGCCTCCACCCACGACGTGATCCTCTTCTTCACCAACCTGGGCAAGTGCCACCGGAAGAAGGGCTATCAGATCCCCGAGGCCGGACGCACCGCCCGGGGCACCGCCATGATCAACGTCCTGCCCCTGGAGGCCGGGGAGATTGTCACGGCATGGGTCACCCTGCGGGAGTTCAGCGAGAACGAGTACCTGATGATGGTCACCCGGAAGGGCACCGTCAAGCGGGTCCAGCTCTCGGAGCTCAACACCGCCCGGAAGGCCGGCATCAAGGCCATCTCCCTGGAGGAGGACGACCGGCTCATCACCGTCCTGCGCACCGACGGCACGAAGAGAATCCTGCTGGCGACCCACGACGGCATGGGCATCTGCTTTGACGAGAACGACGTCCGCTGCATGGGCCGCGCGGCCTTCGGCGTCCGGGGCATCAGCCTGGCCGAAGACGACTTCATTGTCGGCGCCGGCATCTACGAGGAGGGCAGGACCCTGCTCTCCGTCACGGAAAACGGCTTCGGCAAGCGCACCGAGCTCTCGGCCTTCCTGAAGCTCGACGAGAACGGCGAGCGGACCCAGCCCCAGAGCCGCGGCGGCAAGGGCATGATCGCCTACGGCCTCACGGACAAGACCGGCCCCGTGGCCGGGGTCCAGGTGGTCTCCGGCGACGAGGACCTGATGGTCATCGAGAACAACGGCGTCATCATCCGCATGCGGATCGCCGATATCAACGTCTACGGACGCGCCACCCAGGGCGTCCGGGTCATGCGCCTCGAGGAGGGCAGCAAGGTCATCTCCATTGAGAAGGTGGCCCGGGACGAGACGGCGGAGGAAGCCCAGACAGTCGAATGAACGCCAAACGCCTCTATGGGTATGACAACCTCCGGGCCCTGCTGATCTTCCTGGTGGTATTCGCCCATCTGCTGGAAATCTGCGGGCAGTTTCCCCATAACAAGGAAATCTACTTTACCATCTACAGCTTCCACATGCCGGCCTTTGTGTTTCTCAGCGGTCTGTTCTGCGGGAAGCGGCCGAAGCTCGGGCGCTTCTTCCTGATGTATCTCCTCTTCCAGACCCTGTATTTGATCGCGGTGTGGCGGATCAACGGAAAAGTCGGCGCGCTGCGCTTGCAGTATACCACGCCCTATTGGATTCTGTGGTATCTGCTGGCCCTCATCGCCTACTGGGCGGTCTCGCCCTATCTGCTGAGCAGCTCGTTGAGGAAACAGGCCGCGCTGCTGGCGGCCTCGCTCTGCCTGGCCCTGCTGGCCGGGCTGGACGACAGCGTGGGGCGCGTGCTCAGCCTGTCCCGGATTCTGGTGTTTTTCCCCTTCTTCCTTTTAGGCTGTATGCTGAATCCCCGGCGGGAGGCCTTGCAGGACCGACTCCGCGGCCTCGGTGCGATCCGCTGGGCGCTGTTTGCCGCGGGGCTGGCGCTGCTGCCGCTTCTGATGCTGCGCTGGGCAAAGACGGCCACGCCCTGGATGCTCTACGGCTCCTTCAGCTACGCCGAGCGCGCTTATGGCCCGGGAATCCGGCTGCTCCAGTACGCCGCGGCGGGGCTCTGGATCGGCTGGCTGCTGGTGCTGCAGTCGCTGGCGGATTTCCGGATCCCCGGCGTGAGCTGCCTGGGGCGGAATACCCTCTGGGTGTTCCTGCTCCACGGCTTCGTTCTCCGGCTGGCGGGGAAACGGAAATGCTTCGCGCCCCTCGGCCGGACGGAGGCGCTGCTCCTGGTGCCCGCGGCGGCGATCCTGCTCCTGGTCCTCTTCGGGAATCCGCTGCTGGATGCCGGGATGAGACGGGTGCTTTTCCTGGGGGGCAGGAAGCGTTCGGACCGGAAAAACGGTTAACCTCTTTCTGATTTCGATTCCACGTCATATGATTCCCGGGAGAATCGTACCTCTTTTCTCTCAGAGCAAAGTTCATACAAGGATTATTTGGCAGTATTTCAGAATGAAAGGATGAAATATCGGGATGGACGGAAAAAAGAAAATAGACTTTAAGAAACTTGGCGAAGGTTTATCCGAAAAAGCTCGATCTGGAATTGAAACCGCAAAGGACAGCGCCGTAAAGGCAAAAAATGCTGTCTCTGCTTCAGCCGAATCTTTTGTTCAGTCCATCGATCAGACCGGCGACGGCAAATTCGGCTTGGATGACATTGCGGAGATCAAAAGACAATTCCAGGAAAAACAGAGACAGGCAAAATTGAAAAGAGATCTGAACGCACTGAATCCGATTTTTAAGCACAATCTGACGGATGGGGATTTTCTTCTTTCAAAGATGGTACGAATCCGGCAAATTGATAAGAAACACGCATCCAATCAGATTTGCGCAGGTTCCATCGGCCATGAAACGCTCGTGAAGGATGTACGGATCGTCACGATTTACACAGATCGGGCGAGCGAATGGGGGTTACAGTTTTACCCGGACATAAATCAGGAGTTTTACTTCGTCAGTCCTGTGGACCCCAATCTTTATATTGCGATTGACGAATTCTTTGATTATCTTCGTATGGCGCGTATCGGGGAGTTACAAAGAATTGCGCAGGATCTGGGCGCGACTTTCTTTAAGGTAACGATCAAGGAAAAGAAAAAGACGCTCCATAAAAAATCAGAGTCCGCGGAGACAAGCGGATCATTCCTGGCTAAGGAAAAGGGATTGCTGAGCGCGTCGATAAAAGGGGAACATTCTACCACGTCCGACGAACTGACAGAAGGAGAGATTGCGGCACAGTCGTCCTTTGAGGGACATTCGCCGATTCGTCCGAAGTTAGTCTATTACAGAAATGAGCCGCAAATCAATTCTTTGATTGAAATGCGGTTGGGAGAAAACGTCCTGACACAGCAGCATCTTTCGTTAAAATGTGCCCGTTCTTCCGGGATTACGGAGAAAACTGCGGCTTCCATCGATGCCGCGTTCAAGACCTTAAACTGTACTGGGAATACGACGTTTACAAGTGAGGCGCAGAACGAGACGCGGCAGGTTTTCGAGTATGATATTGTGTTTTGATGAACATTCATTGGACGTTTTCAAATAACAGAAATGAGGAATTTCTATGAAACCGAAAACCTGTATCGTTTTATCCGTTTTGGCGGTGGTTCTGCGAGCGCTGGCGCTGATTGCGGTCCTGACGCTGACGGTGCTCCAGGAGCCAGTGAAGCGGCTCTTCGGCGTCAACGAGGAGATCGCCGCGATCCGCACGGTGCCCTGGCCGTCTATTATCATGGCGCTGCTCTGGCTGATTCTCGCCGGGGTCATTCTGCTGGTTTTGTGGAAGCGGCCCGGCCGGGGCGGCACCATTGCCCTGACCATCGTATCGACGCTGCTCTATGCCTTCCTCGGCGTCGTGGTCTCCGGGCTGCTGCAAATCGTCGTCACCCAGGCGGTCGCCCGGCAGGGAGCCGAGGCGATGGCCTCCAACGCCGCCCTGTCCAACGCCATGGCTATGGTGACCCCTATCCTGAGCACCCCGGCTTCGATCCTCTCCATCCTCGCCCTCGGCGGGGCCTGCGGGAAGGACTTCCGGGTACAAAACACGGCGGAATGACAGGAACTGCTTGTCCGAACTCCGAAAAAGCCGCGGTCAGCGCATTTGCTGACCGCGGCGTTTTCGGAGTTTTTTGGGTCCGCGAACAGATTGATTTGCCTGCGGCAAATTGTTCGCCTGCGGCGAACCGGACGGCAGGGTGCCGTCCCTACGGGGTGCTTCCGCGGCGGGCGGCGCGCTCGAAGAGGAGGGCGTTGTTGTCGTAGTCGGGGGCGGTGCGGGTCAGGCCGCCCATGTCGGAGACGGCGGTGCGGCTGCGGAGGATATGGCGGCGCCAAAAGCGGTAGTGGAGGCGAAGCTCGAAGGCCAGGCCGGCTTCCGTGCGGCCCGACAGGGCGCCGGGGACTTTTTTTCGGGCGGCCTCCAGCATTTCCGCGGCCAACAGGCGGGAGCGCGCCGGGTCCAGACAGAGCGCGGCTCCGGGCTGGCGGTTGTCGAAGCGCAGGGCCCCGCTTTTGGAGACGGCGAAGTCGAGGGAAAGGGGCTTGCCGGACGAGGCGTCGGTGAGGACGGTGCGATAAGTCGCGGCGCGTTCCGTTTCGTGAAGGAGCGTGGTTTCGACGGTCATGGGAGGGCTCCTTTCTGGTGGGGTGGGTGGATTTGCCTGCGGCAAATTGTTCGCCTGCGGCGAACCGGACGGCAGAGTGCCGTCCCTACGGGGTGCCTCCAAGACGGGGTGGGTGGATTTGCCTGCGGCAAATTGTTCGCCTGCGGCGAACCGGACGGCAGAGTGCCGTCCCTACGGGGTGCCTCCGAGGCGGGGCGGGTGGATTTGCCTGCGGCAAATTGTATTTGCTGACGCAAATACCGGGACGCTCATCCGCTGCGCGGATAAGAGCGTCCCCTACGGGGGGCGGAGGCATCAGGGGATGCCTCCCTACGGTGCGGGGATACTGAAGAATGAATAACGAATAATGAATAATGAATAACTGTGGTATTTTTCAATTCTGCGAATTGAAAAATGGAATACAAATCGTCGTGGAGAGAGAGCTTTATGATTCAATTTTCAGTCTTCAGTTTTCAGAGTTCATTTGCCCCCGAGGCGGGGGCTTTTGCGGGGGTCGGAGGACCACCTCATCCGGCGCTTCTTGCTACCTTCCTCTCAAGGGGAAGGCTTTGCGGGGGTGCCTGCGGGATGGGGGGCGGACCCCTCCGCCGGCCTGCAGCCGGTTCCCCCTTGGCGTGGGAGGTTTTTTGCGGAGGCATCAGGGGATGCCTCCCTACGGAGGGTGCGTGCGGGGCGGGGGCGGAGGGCCGATGTGGGCATACTTCGTGACTCTTCGAGTTCGGCCCCTAC
>CAMVKI010000029.1 GCA_947168005.1 uncultured Clostridia bacterium | reverse complement strand
CCAACTGATAGCTTATATACGATGATTTATACTCGTCAGGAGAACGGTTTGTAAGATTCGGAAAGATCAACACTGCAGAAAAAGCAACTCGTTCCCGAGTTGCTTTTTCTGGTTTTAAGGGCTTTGTCTCTCACTTCGGAAAGCCGCAGCCGCTTCGGTCCGGCCCCGCCGCTCCCGACATATACCGGGCGCGGAACTCCATGTTGATCTCCCGCAGCTCTCTGCGGCCCTCGATATAGTCCTCGTACATTCTCTGCAGGCCCGGGCTGCAGCCGTCGCAGAGGCCGTCGATGCTGCCGACGGATTCCGCAACGATCCGTTCCCGCTCCTCCCGGGTCGTGTCCCTGATCAGCAGAGATTTCATCTGTTCCATGCAATGCTCCTTTTCTGTTCCTCTTAAAGCGGAACGCCTGGAATACAAGGGGACGGCCCGTTTATGGTCTTCCCCCTTGTGCTTTTTGTTAACACAAATGGGCCGTCCCTTTGTGCTGCAAATGGGCCGTCCCTTTGTGCTGCGTCCCTTTGTGCTGTGGGGGAATCGCTCCCCGCGAGGGGGCTGAAGCGGGAAGGCCGATGAGCGCTATCTTCGATAGGGAACCGTGTTTCCGGTATCGCTGTGTTTGATCAGCTGACCGTTTTCGGCAAAGGAATACCGGAATACCTTGCAGCTGCCGCCGATGGAGAAGGAGCTGGTGGCCGGGGAGAAAAAGGTGGAGGTGATGCTTTCCACGTCCCATTCCAGCTCTCCCGCCGCGTTGACGGCCAGGCGCCCGCCCAGGGAGCCCTTCACGGAGTAGAAGGTCTGGGGCGTCCCGCCCTCCAGATCGCAGAGGAGCAGAACGGCGGTGTAGTTGTCCCGGACCAGAGGCGTCAGCTTTTCGCTGGGAATCTCCCATTCTCCGGCCGGCACGTCGAAGGAGAATCCGCCGGAAGCGATGTACTCCAGGAGATTCCCAATCTCATGCCGCCCGCCGCGGTCTGTCTGTTTGGGAACGGCGTAGGCGGAAAGATAGATCCGCCCGCCAAAGACTGCCATATCCTGAATATAGTAATCGCAGTCCACCGCTTCATAGGAATAGCCGGCAAGCACATTCCCCTCCCGGTCAAGCCGGTACAGGAGCGCCGTATCCCGCTCCATATAATTGCCCACCTGGATCAGATAGTCCTCGCCCAAGCGCGTCGCGTTTTGAATGCCAAGATTGCCGATCTCGGTCCGGTGGGACTCGATTTCCTTTCCGGTTTCGCTGTCCACCATGCTCAAACACAGGGTATTCAGGTTGCCCCGGCTGACGACGGCCCAGCTGCCGTCCCCGTTGTCCAGCACGTCCGCGATATACTCATGCTGAAAGCCGTGCACAAGCGGGCGCTGCCACAGGACCGTGCCCTCGGGGTCCACCCGGGCAAGCCAGCCGCGGGTCACTTCCTCGCTGGATCTGATCTCGTTCTGCCCCCAGACCGCGACCGAATCGGGCTGCTCCGCGTAATCATCCACATAGAAATCCGTGAATACCGCGGTCCAGACCGGCGCACCGTCCAGATAACAGGACAAGGAGCTGCTTTCCAGCAGATCAAAGCCGGCTGCTTCATCCCGGACGTAGTGAAAATCCTTGCGGTAGCTGGTTCCGCTGGCGGCAATGGGCTCGTACCAGAATTGGTCCCAGACTGCCGCCAGCTCCTCCGGCGTGGGCTCGTCCTGCCGGAGCTCCCAGCCGGGGATGGAATTTTGCAGGACCTCCGCCGTTTTGCGCAGGGTAAAGCGCTTGGTCGTGATGTCCCGATAGACCTCCTTTACCTCGGCGCGGCTCAGACCCTCCATTGACAGACCGTTTTCCTCGAAAAAGGCCGCGGCGGTCCGATACTCCCTTGCCTCGACGGTAAACGCCAGGGCGCTGCCGCCAAGCACCGCGGCCAGAGCCAGACAAGCCGCCAGCGTTCCCCAGCGGAGCCGCCGGGAGGGCTTTCTGCGCGCGTCAGGCCGGGGAGCTGCCTCCGTCAGCCCTTCCGCGCCGAAGGCGTTTGCCTCGTCAATGTATTTCGTGTCGATCTGCTGGATCGCTTCGGATACGATTTGCCGTTTCATAGGAACATGCCCTCCTTCGTCAAGTAGTTTTTCAGGGCCTTCCGAAGCCTGGAAAGCCGCACGGAGATATTGTGCCTGCTTGTGCGGAACAGCCGGGCAAGCTCCTCGATCGAGTCCGCGTGCCAATAGCGCCGGACAAACAGGATTCGGGTTTCCCGGTCCAGCCCTGCCAGGAAGCGGTTGATCTGCTCCGCGAGTTCCTTTGCTTCGACTTCCTCCTCGACAGACCCGGAGGATGGGATGCAGTCTGCGATCTCCTCCAGCGCAAGGTCGTAGCTGCTGTTTCGCTTTTGCGCGGTGTGCTCATGGTATTTTTTGAGGGCGAGATTCCGAACGATCCGGCAAAGATAGCTCAAAAGCGGATTCGGCCTCTGCGGGGGAATCGTATTCCAAACCGCGAGATAAGCGTCGTTTACACATTCCTCGGAATCCTGCCGATTGTTCAGGATATGCTCCGCAACCCGGAAGCAGGCGGCCCCGTATTTTCCGGACAATTCGGAAACCGCCTGTTCAGATCGGGCAAAAAACAATTCAATAATCGCTCCGTCGTCCACAAACTCACCTCCCAGCCGGCCTCATCTATATACTACGGATTCAGAAGAAGATGTCTCAAAGGAAAAATACGTTGTTGTCTTTGATTATATCGGTTTCGGCGAAAAAGCGCAACAAAAGTTTCCAAAAAGCTTGCCGCCGCGACTTTTGCGATCTGGCCTATGGACAAACGCGGTTTTCTGTTGTATGATAACGAGCAGAGGGAAGAAAGCATATCTTCATAACAAAGGAGCAATTCTATGTGGACCTGTCCGAACTGCGGGCGCGCCTTCCGCAGCGAGAACCAGCATCACTACTGCGGGAAGGCCCCGGAAAGCATTGACGCATACATCGACTCCCAGGACGAAGCCCTCCGGGAGCCGCTGCGGCGGGTACGGGAGGCCATCCGGGCGCAGCTGCCCGATGCAAAGGAGAAGATCTCCTGGTCCATGCCGACCTACTGGCAGGGCGGCAACATCCTCCATTTTGCCGCGGCGAAAAAGCACCTCGGCCTGTACCCCGGCCCGGAGGCGGTGGCCCATTTCGCGGACAGGCTGGACGCGGGCGGATTCAAGCACAGCAAGGGCGCGATCCAGATCCCGTATTCCGGCGAGCTGCCCCTGGCGCTGATCTCCGAGATTGCCGCCTGGTGCCGGGACACCGGAAACCACGCCTGAGCGCCGCCGGAGGGAAGCAAGGTGAAGTATGAATACGACGCGATCCTGCATGAGATCCCGGAGAACGGCGGCGCCTACGTGGCCTTCCCCTGGGATCTCCGGGCGGTGTTCGGAAAGGGCCGGGTCAAGGTCCACGCCGCGTTTGGCAGTATTGGATACGACGGCAGCATCGTGAACATGGGCGTCAGGAATCCGGACGGCTCGATCTGTTATCTCATCGGCGTCACGAAAGCGATCCGCAAGGCGCTTGGCAAGCACGACGGCGACACGATCCACGTGGTCGTCGAGCCGCGGGACTGAGGGAACCCTTGCCAGATCTGGGTGACGTCGGCGGACAATCCTGCTCAGCAGCACATACAGCGGCAGCCGGGGTGCGCGTTTTGCGCACCCCGGCTGCCCTGTATAATCTGAATAATACCAAATTCAAAGAAAGGGCGCAGTCTGGCTTCTTCTCTGAAATCAGACCGGGGCTCTCGCACAGTTCAACGCTTTTTGTAGAGAACGAGCTCCGGATCGGCCCCTTCGGCCCTGTAGGTGCAGATCAGAATGAAATCCATATTGGCCAGGACGCCGAAGCATCTGTCGGAGGGAAGCTCGGATTCGAGCTGATTGCCCAAATAGGTGGTCCGGTCGTCCAGGAACTTGACCTTCATGCCGCCGGGCAGCGGATACTCCAGATTGACGTATGCGCCGACCAGGGCGTTCAGCTTTTCCAGCTTCGGCATTCCGGGGACGTGGAGGGCGTTGATCTCCTCGATCAGCTGCCGCTTGAAGGTCTCGAACTGCCCGTCGTCGCCCAGCTGCGTCTGCCGTTTCCAGTAATCCAGAGTCGGCAGGGTCTGCTTCAAATGGTCCCGGGCCTGTTCCTCGGTGAAGCCCTGCTCCACCATGTGCGGGACGCACACGCGGATCAGATCGTCCATATCGCTGTAGGTGTAGGTGCCGTCGGCATAGCACCATTGGCAATAGTCCTCGTTGAGAGAGCCGTCCCGGTTCCGGCCCAGAATCTCGTCCCCCATGGGCATGCCGCAGCACTGGCAGATCAGCGGATGGGGCGAGCCCAGCAGGGTATTGATGGATACCTGAAATTCCTTTGACAGCAGCTTCAGGGTTTCGGTGTTCGGAACCGTTTCCCCGTTCTCCCAGCGGGAAACCGCCTGCCGGGTGACGAAGAGCTTTTCAGCCAGCTCGTCCTGGGATAAGCCGCTCCGGGTCCTGAGGGTATACAAAACGTCCTTCGTATTCATGTCAACACCTCCTGATATTGATTATACGACCGGTTCCTCCCAAAAGCAAGCAACACGCTGTTGCGATTCGCTTTGGTTCGGGATTTTTATGAAAAAACACTTGACTCTTACGCTGCGTGATCGTTTATAATAGCCGTGTGAGAGGAGTTGAGCTGCCATGATGACAGTGCGCGAGGTCAGCCGGCTGACCGGGGTTTCCATCCGGGCGCTGCGGTATTATGACGAGATCGGGCTTCTGCCGCCTGTGCGGTACACCGAGGCCGGGTATCGGCTGTACGACGACGCGGCCCTGGAGCGGCTGCAGCAGATCCTGCTGTTCCGGGAGCTGGAGTTCCCGCTCAAGGAAATTAAGCGAATTCTGGAAAGTCCAGCCTTTGACCGGAACAGGGCCCTGGAGCAGCAGATCGAGCTTCTGACTCTGAAGCGGGAGCACATCGACAATTTGATCCGCATGGCGCGGAGCGTGAAGCGGACAGGAGGAATTTCTATGGATTTTGAAGCGTTCGACAAGAAAAAGTTAGAGGAATATGCGGCCCGGGCCAAGCAATCCTGGGGCGCGACGCCGGAATACCAAGAGTTCGAGCAGAAAACCGGCGGGAAGACCCCGGAGGAGATGAAGCGGAGCGGCGACGGCCTCATGGAACTGTTGGCGGCCTTCGGCCCCATGCAGGACGGCGATCCCGCCGCCCCGGAGGCCCAGGCCCAGGCCCGCCGGGTCCAGGATTACATCACCGCGCACTACTACCGCTGCACGAAGCAGATCTTCGCCCAGCTGGGCAGGATGTACGGCAGCGGCGGCGAGTTCACCGAGAACATCGACAGGGCCGGCGGCCCCGGCGCCGCGGCCTTCGCCGCCGAGGCGATCCGGATCTACTGCGCAGAATAATCAAAAAAACAGCAAGCGGCGCTCTGCACGGATGCAAAGCGCCGCTTGACGCCGACGACGGTAAACGCCGCCTTTTCCACGATCTGATACTCCAACATGGTTCCACCCTCCATTGTGATTTTGATATGCAGCTTTTCCTGACATTCTGTGCCCACTTGCTCCGGTATGCTTTCGTTCCGTGTCACAGCGGGATTCTTTTATAGCACACCGTTTCTCTGTGCAGAATACCGGAACAACGGATCGCCGTTTTCCTCTGTGCCGTACTGCACCATCCCGCCTTTTTCCATCACACGCCGGGAGGCAAGGTTCTCCTTGGCGCAACCGCCGTGCACGCTTTCCAGGGAAAAGTCCTCTGCGGCAATCCGCAGCAGCGCCTTTACGCACTCGGTCCCATAGCCTTTGTTTTGATGCGGTTCCTCCAGCAGAATGAAGAGCTCCGGTTCCGTGCGGCTCCGGGTGCCGTCCAGACCGCACCAGCCCAGGATGGTCCGAGGACCCTCCGCAGCGCAAACCGCAAGACACAGATGATACACGCAGCCACTTGTGTTTTTCGCGTAATTTCCGCGCATATAGGCAATCGCTTCCCGTGCCTCCGCATCCGTAAGCGGATGATGGTCCGAAGGCCAGGTCCGGGCAACCTCGGGCAAATCTTCCTCCGTAACGAAATGAAGGATCAGGTTTTCTGTTCGGTAATCCATCGGCATCCTCCGGTATTTGTATCCGTCCGGGATCCTGATATAGCCCCTGATATGCCCATCCTTCGGGCGTTCGATGATCCCCGACAGGTTATTCAGATTTCCTTCCGCGGCGATGATCGCGCTTTCGGTGCTCTGCAGGATAATTCCCATGTGGTCATGCTCCCGATTCTCGAAAACTCTGTCATAGAGGACGATATCGCCGGCCTCCGGGATGAAGCTCTCTTTTCCTGCGTGGTACTCGATCCGGTCGTCGCCCTGCGCAAATTCCTCCCAGGCGATACAGCCCGCCAAATGGCAGGTTTTGCATTCATCCGGGCGGAAGGGGAGCTCAAATCCCGCTTCCCGGCAGCAATAATATACAAATGCCGCGCACCAGCGCCCGTCGGCTTCTCTCAGGGCCCACTTTGGGAAGAAGGAAATGAGCGGGTCAAGATTTGATTCTTTTTCCTCGATATAGCCATGAAGGGGGATTTGAGCCAATTTCTCAGCAAGCTCCGCAAGGTATTTTCTTGTTGCCTTTTCCATGCCGATCCCGCCTCCAAATACTTCTTCACAGCTCCGGAACATCCGGTGAAAACCCGTCCCGAATCTCACCCTTGTCGATCCAATGGATATTCCCAATCCTCCAGGCAGCGCTGCCTTGGATAAAAATCGCGCTCTCATCCTCCATGGCAGCCACCGGCTGAATTCCGGAAATCTCCTTCAAGGCCGGTAGAAACCATGCGTCTTCGGTATAGTGCCCCTTCGTCGTGATGCCGGTCAGGCCGATCCCCTCGTACAGCGTCTTCGACTCCCAGACGTCGGCGACATACCGACCCATGTTCATGGAGCCCGCGCTGACGCCGAGGATTACGGCATGGATCGCCCGAAGCACCGACACAAGCCCCAAATCGCGGATCAGCGCCATCTGCAGGACCGGGTCCCCGCCCATCAGGAAGACGCAGTCCGCCTCCCGCACCCAGTGCAGCGCATCCGCCGCGCTCGTTCGCCGGTCGATCACACGATGCGCGGCAAAGGCCATGCCGCGCTCGGCGAACATCTCGTGCATCCCGTCGCTGTCGTCGTCATTCCGGACATACTCCTCCGGCCAGGCGCTGAGAAAGACCAGGCTTTCCCGCCGGGGAAGCTTTTCCCGAAGCACCGACGCAATCTCATCGGGAAAGTGATGCGTCGGAAAGCCGCTGAACAGGCCTAACAGCTTTGCGTTCACAGCAATTCTCCTTCCTCAAATAGACGCCTTCTGCAACACGCTTCATCATATTTTATTATTTCTTCGCTCTTTTTGAAGGCCGAGAGGGTGAAGCGGCCCTCCGCCTGGCTGCGGAGGATGCCGCAAGGCTTCGCTGTTATTCCACCAGGTGATACCCGTCCCGCACGTGGCGAAGATCCGCCTCCATCTCGGCGGCGTCTGTCCAGCCGGAGAAGGAATGGGTGGAAGCAAACCCGTAGTTATACCCAAATTGAAAACCCTGCAGATCGCCGTAGTCAGCCGTCAGAACTCCGTCCGCAGGCAGTTTCAGGTCGGTATAGCGGCAGGCCTCGTAGCTGGTGAGGACGGAGCCGTCTTCCCGGGTGACCCGGACTTCATAGCTGTCGTAGAGGACGTTGTACTCATACCCGGTTTTCTCATCCGAAACGAACAGAAAGGTCCGGTAAGGGGTGCAGCTCATCTCCGTGGCAAGAGGGGAGGAGAGGATCTCCTCCCAGTCCTCCCGGATCAGGCGTTCCGTGTTGGCGTGGATCGCGGCAAGATTGTCCCCGTCGAGCTGATCGGGCGTAAGCACCCATTCCGTGAGTCCCTCGACGGTGAACTGCTTCTCGGAGGGCTCGAAGCGCCAGCCCACAGGCGCGATTGCCTTCACGGTGACCGTGTCGCCGTTTTGCAGATCGGTCTCCGGCTTGACCTCAAACCGGGCGGCGTCGGCATATTCCTCGCCGCGATTGGAGAACTGCAAATCCACCCTGCCCTCGCCGGACATCCCGGAAAACGTGACGCGCAGCTCTGTAAACGGGTCGGCGCTTTGGGGAAAGACCAGCTCCCGCATGGGAGAGCCCGGGATGAGCAGGTTGATCAGGAGAATCCCCGCCACAACGCAAAGGGCGATCAGCCAGCCCTTGCGCCGGTGCCTGCGCTGTCGGTCCCGCTGCAGCTCCTTGATGTCCTCCTCGGCGCGGGCCCTGGCCATGCGCCGCTCGTATTCCTTCTGCCCATAGCTTTTCGTTTCGATGAGCATGATGTGCCCGCAGTAGGGGCAGGAAGCCTGTTTTCCGTCTGCGGACAGCTCCATTTTCCCTCCGCAGGAGGGGCAGGAAAGAGAAAGTGTTTTCATGATTGTCTCAACCTTCTACAATTGTTTTGTAAAAGCAGATGATCCGCTTTGCCCAAGCTTTGCGGGCATAGCTGAACGCAGCAAACGCGCCGCAGGGCTGTTCCTGCGCCGCCCGCCCGGGGAACCGGGCTTATGAGCGCGTCACCCTGTTTCGATTATAAACCATGCAAAGCCGCGCAGTCAATCTCTTTTTCAGAGACCTGCCGCGCGCAGTGCGAAAGCAAGGGCAAAAAAACAACAGCCATCCCGAAAGGGATGACTGTTATTTTTGGCAGCGGGTGAAGGATTCGAATGCAAAACCCGCCCTGCCGCCACGTCCCTGGCGCTCTCCTGTCGTGTTATTTTGTTGGAAAAATATCAGTTTTCCTGTTGCTGCGTGTTACCGAAATTTATCTGGTATTTCCTGGGTAAGGTCAAAGATAAGGTCAAAATATATACGCTATTATTCTATTTTGTTGCATAATCATGCAGCAGTTCTGTTCCCTATTTGTTTCCCTGCGGTTTATGTTCCTTTTGACCTGTATTGCTTGTCTCAGTCTCCATCTGTGCTTTATACTTTTTCCCGACTTCGTGACCGTCCCGCAACAAGGCTCCGCGCTGAATCGTTGCACGCCCGTATTTTGATCGCAGGGCGTCAACGGTCTGATCCAGCTTTTGAGCGCGAGCCTTTTGCTCGGCGGCCTCGCTGAATAAGGAAATCTGCGCAAAGTCCTCTTTTGTCAGATCGGTCAAGGCAACGCTCAGCAGACGCAGGGGCGTTTTGCCGTTCCAGAGCTCGGAGAAGAGCTTCTTTGCAATTTCATAGATCTCGTTCGTCCCATCGGTCGGCTCGCGGAGTTTGATCTGATGGGATTTGTTTTTGAAATCGTTGCTGCGGATTGTCACGGCGACGCAGAGTGTCCTGGCGCCGTCCGCACGCATCCGGGCGGCTACGCTGTCGGTCAGCGCAAGGAGGATGCGGTGGGCGGTATCATAGTCCTCCACGTCGTCCTCCAGGGTCGTGGAGATGGAATAGCCCTTGGCCTCCTCCGGCTCGGCCAAAACCGGCGAGGGATCGATCCCGTTGGCATAGCGGTGCAGATGGCGGCCCATCTTGGGACCGAACATCTTTTCCAGCGTCTCCACGTCTGTATGCGCCAAGTCGCCAATGGTTTCGATCCGCGCCTGCCGCAGCCGCTGAGCCGTTGCCTTGCCGACGGTGAACAGCTCCCCCACAGGCAGAGGCCACAGCTTTTCCGGGATCTCGCTCGGATAGAGCGTGTGGACCTTGTCCGGTTTCTCAAAGTCGCTTGCCATCTTTGCCAGCAGCTTGTTCTCGCTGATGCCCACGTTGACCGTAAAGCCCAGGGTGTCCCGGATCTCGTCCTTGATCCGATGGGCCAGCTCCAGCGGGTCGGGGTAGATGCGCTCCGTATTGTCGAAGTCGCAGAAGCACTCGTCGATGGAGACCTGCTCCACCACCGGAGCGTATTTCCGGCAGATCGCGATAAAGGCCCGAGAGCACTGCACGTAGAGCTTGAAGTCCGGCTTCGCGAGCACCAGATCGGGACACTTTCGCAACGCCATCCCCACGGGCTCGCCTGTTGTGACCTTGAACTTCTTCGCTGGGATGGATTTCGCCAAGATGACGCCGGTACGCTTGTCCCTGTCGCCTCCGATGGCAGAAGGGATCAGCCGCAGATCCGGCTCCCCGTTTTTGACGCGCCGTGTCGCCTCCCAGCTCAGGTAGGCACTGTTCACGTCGATATGAAAAATCAGCTTTCGCATGACAGCACCTCCGACGATGGATGATTGTTATATAGATATGGCACGCTACGGCTTCATAGAATCGTGCTATGAAGCTGATCGGAGAGGTAGAAGTGAATGAGCGCCCGTCCGTCTTCCAGGGAAAGGCCGCAGAGCTCGCTGATCCGGCCCAGCCGTTTTGCCATGGTGTTACGGTGAAGATAGAGGTTCTGAGCAGCCTTGGTCGCGGAACAGCCGCACTCCACGTAGGTCCGCAGCGTTTTACAGTATTCGGTTCCGTTTTCCCTGTCATGGTCCAAAAGGATGCGATACTGCGACTGGGTGAAGGCGCGGCGCTGTCGGTCTGTGAAGATCTGTCCCAGGACCGGGAAAAGCACATCCTCGAAGCGAAGAATCCGCTTGCCCTCCCGGAGAGCCCGGGGCAGCTGGCTCATGGTCAGGCAGGCCTCGTAGTAGGAACGCAGATGGATCAGATGCGGGAAGGGGCTGCTGAGAAGGACCTGCAGCTGATAGTGCGCCGCAATCCGCTCGAGCTCCGTTTCATCGTCCTCCGGATCCCGGTCCGCGCCGTAATTCAGCAGGAGCAGTATGCCGTGATCCACTGGCAGGACGCAGCTTGCGCGGAACCGACGCAGGAGCGATTGACGCAGATAGTCCGAATTGTCGATCTGCCTGGCCGTAGAGGCCGGGATCAGAAGCACGCAGCGAAACAGGACCTTTGGATTCCACTGGGCGATCCGCATGCGTTCCCCCAACAGGGTGGCAGAGGTGAGTTCGCCGCGAAGCAGGTCAGAGAGGATGCTCTCCTGGACCTGCATGCCGTACTGGCCGGACTCACCGCTCCATTCCAGCATCAGGGAAAGGATCTGGCAGACCAGATCCGTGGTTTGGAAATCCACGGGCTCGAAGGGACGGTCCGCCTGGAAGACGCCGATATAGGCCCCGGTCTTCCCGAAGACCTGGATCTTCTGCAGGATGCGGGGGATCGCCTCGCCGACGCCCTGGTTCAGAAGCACGGCGCCCTCATTGGACAGAACGGTCCGGGTGATGCCCTCGTGCTCGAAGCTGGCGACAGCGTCCTCGCTGCAGTAGCCCGTTTTGGCGGCGTAGTTCCAGATCGGATCGTCCACGGGCATCCCCAGATCCTCCTGGACGATCACGCGGTAATAATTCGTGGTCAGGATGATCGGGCAGCCGAAGAGCTCCGCCGCCAGACGCACCAGCTCCTCGATGGATTTTTTCTGCAAAAGGCAGTCGGTCAGGCGCTGCTTCCTGTATTCAAATACCTGCTCCTGGTCCTGCGCAGGCATCGCTTCCGTCCGTTCCAAGGGCTCCTCCCATCTGTGTGCAAAATGCACACTGTCAACGCTTGAAATGGTTTCATTCTTCCATCGACAAATTCCGGCAAATTTGATATGCTATATTATAGCAAGGAATGCCAACAAAATCAATCCGAAACATCCACAAGTTCAAAACCGGCCGTCGTTTCCCGGGGAATGGAAAAATGCACAGTCCCGAGCCGCGGCCCCCAGGCAGAAAGGAGCGTTTTATGCCTACCAAGTACCCCCATTTGTTCTCTTACGGCAAGATCGGCAAGCTGGCCCTGAAAAACCGCATCGTCATGAGCCCCATGGGCACCTTCTCGGAAAACCATGACGGCTCTGTCTCCTCCAATCAGCTGGAATACTTCCGCGCCAGAGCCCGCGGCGGCGTGGGCATGGTCATCACCGAGGTGCAGTACGTCACCAACAAGACCGACCCCTGGATCAATTACATCACCACCGCCGACACCGACGAGCAGATGAAGGGCTGGGCCACCCTGGTGGAGGCCATCCACGCCGAAGGCGCCAAGTGCTGCATCCAGCTGGGCTGCGGTCTGGGCCGGAACGCCTTCCCCTTCTCCGACGATCAGATGGTCTGCGCTTCCGAGGTCCCCTCCTTCTACTTCCCCGACCGGCTGTGCCGCGCCTTTACCATTGACGAGATCCACGACATGGTGGGCTGCTTCACCCGCGCCGCCGCCAGAGCCAAGCTGGCCGAAGCCGACGCCGTGGAGATCCACGCCCACAGCGGCTACATTCTGGACCAGTTCATCACCCCCGTCTGGAACAAGCGGACCGACGAATACGGCGGCTGCTTCGAAAACCGGATGCGGATCGTCCGGGAGATCTACGAAGGCATCCGCTCCCAGGTCGGCCCGGATATGCCGATCCTGATGCGCATGGCCGCCACCCACGACTTTGAGGGAGGCCGCACCCTGGAGGAATCCATCCGGGTGGTCAACTACATGAAGGAGCTGGGCGTGGACGCCTTCGACATCGACGTGGGCGCCTATGAGGAGAAGCAGTGGATCTGCCCGTCCATCTACCAGGGTGACTCCTGCATGGCGGACTATGCCCAGAAGATCAAGGAGGCCTGCGGCGTCATCGTGCTGAACTCCGGCACCCACACCCCCGCTTCCGCGGAGAAGGCCATTGCCGACGGCAAGATCGACTTCGCCATGTTCGGCCGCGCCCTGATCGCCGATCCCGACATGCCGAACAAGCTGCTGGACGGCCAGGAAGAGGACGTGCGTCCCTGCCTGTTCTGCAACCAGATCTGCGTAGGCCGGCTCTATATGAACCGCTCCATCAGCTGCGCCATCAACCCGCAGGCGGTCCACGAGCTGGAGTACCCGCTGAAGAAGACCGCGCATCCCAGAAAGATCGCGGTGGTCGGCGGCGGCCCCGGCGGTCTCGAGGCTGCCAGAGTCGCGGCGGCCATCGGCCACGACGTGACCCTCTACGAGAAGGGCGATAAGCTGGGCGGCCAGCTGCTGGCGGCCTCCGTGCCCTCCTTCAAAAAGCATCTGCATGAGTTCGTGGAGTATGAAAAGACCCAGATCGCCAAGAACGGCGTCAAGGTGGTCCTGAACAGGGAGATCGGCCCGGATTCCCCCGAGCTGGCCGAGGCCGACCGCATCATCATCGCCCTGGGCGCCGTGCCCAGCATCCCGCCGATCCCCGGCATCCACAACGAGAACGTGGTGGAGGTCTGCCAGTCCCACCTGCATCCCGAGCTGGTCAAGGGTGAGAAGATCGTGGTGGCCGGCGGCGGCGTCAGCGGCTGCGAGGCGGCCCTGGATCTGGCCTATGAGGGCAAGGACGTGACCATCGTGGAGATGCTGCCGGAGCTCTGCCCCACCGCCCTGCTGGACAACCGCAACCCGCTGCTCTTCCGTCTGCGGGACAACCATGTCAAGCAGCTGACCTCCACGAAGATCAAGGCCTTTACCGAGGCCGGCATCCTGGCGGAGGGCCCCGACGGCGAGAAGACCATCCCCGCCGACACCGTGATCGTCTCCTTCGGCATGAAGCCCAACAACGGTATTGTAGAGGAGATCTGCAAAAAATACCCGACCACCGCGGTCGTCGGCGACTGCACCGGCGTCGGTCAGGTGGGCGAGGCCGTCCGCGGCGGCTTCTTTGCCGCGTGGAGCATCCACTAAGATCAAGCATTCAAGCGCAAGAATTTTTTGCTCTTGATGGCGCAGAAGAATTGCACCGGATAAGCAAAGGCACCAACCATGCACTGAAAGGGCTGGTTGGTGCCTTTGCTTGTTCGTATAATCTGCTTTCCTTTCGCCTTTGGTCTTCGCCGGATTCGACCGTGGATCTGTGGCTGGAGCTGATGATGATCAGCGAATCATAGAAGATGGTGCTACGCTGCAGAACCGGTTATTTCTAGCATCACCCGCAAAAAGGCTCTGGCTTATCAGATTGAAATCTTCTTTTGCTTTAATCAGAACGGTTGCATAAAGTGTTGAGTTTTATCGGAATCTGGTGTATAATCATATCGGTAGCCGAATCGAGACAAACAACAGAAGGACGACCGAATGGTATAGGATCGGCATGTCGGTACCGAGATCACGTTGTTATACCCCATCCCATGCAAATCTACAAAGATATTTCAAAGTCAACGCCGAAAAAGATTGATGACAGAGAGGAGATTTCACATGAAGTTCTACAAATGCGCCCATTGCGGCAACATCGTCGCCTACATCCATGACTCCGGCGTCCGCGTCCGCTGCTGCGGCGAGGAGATGAAGCCCATCGAGCCCAACACCACCGACGCCGCCGGCGAAAAGCACGTTCCGGTCATCCGTGTGGACGGGCAGCTTGTCACCGTCTCCGTCGGCTCCGTGGAGCACCCCATGCTGGAGGCTCACTATATCGAGTGGATCCTGCTGGAGACCAAGGAAGGCCGTCAGCGCAAGCTGCTGAAGCCCGGCGACAAGCCCGTCGCCGTCTTCGCCCTCACCCCCGGCGACGAAGTCGTCGCCGCCTACGAGTACTGCAACCTCCACGGCCTGTGGATGGCGGAATAGCAGAATATAAAGTTTTACAAAAAGTGCTCGTTATTCCCGCCTGCAGATAATGAAATCCCAGCCTGTTTTCAGATCAGGCTGGGATTTTAATTGTTATGTGAAAAAGCGCGTAAAAGTATACCAAAGCATAGAAAGAACACCCTAAAGTACACCATGGGAAGGTGACAAACCGGAATCTGTCACAGCTCCTGCTTACAACTTTTTGCAGCTATTATCTCCGAAGGTCAGGCAAGCGTCTTCGAACACGATATCATCGCTGCTTTCCCGGATGC
This sequence comes from uncultured Clostridia bacterium, assembly GCA_947168005.1. GTDB lineage: Bacteria > Bacillota > Clostridia > Oscillospirales > Oscillospiraceae > JAFRPC01. The sequence goes on along the minus strand of CAMVKI010000029.1, from coordinate 2,489 downwards.
CGAAGGTGTTTTCTCCGAAGGGATACATCCTGGCGGCAAAGCGCCTTCCGGATTCGGTGTCGAAGATCTCCGCGAAAAGATCTCCGTTTTCCGGATAAATCTTCTCGATGAGATAGCCCGTGCCTTTCGTCTCGTATGCTCCGCAAAAGCTCTCCCAGCCGCTCCGGTCGGGATCGACGGTCGCCATTTCCTCGGTGAGCTGAACGGGCTGCCCTTCATACCCCAGCGCGATGGTCAGCATCCCGTTGAAGAAGCCCTCGATGGCTCTTGCGTCAAATCCGTCGCGGGAGCACAGGACGGCCAGAACACGGTCCGTATCCAGAAAATGTCCGTACCAGGACAGATATCCGGGCAGGTTTCCCTCGTGCCAGGCGATGCGCGCAAGCCCCTCCTGGTCGAAGATCCCCCAGCCGAAGCCGTATCCGCCTCCGCCGATCTCGCCGTTATTCAGGCGCGCCGGCGTGTACATCATCGCCTGTTCTTCCTTTGTGAGGATCGTATCGTTCCGCAGCGCACGATCCCAGGCAAGCATATCGAAGATATTGCTTTTGACAAAGCCGTCGCCCTCCGAGCCGTCCAGTGAGACGACAACGTCCTTCCAGGCGGAGTCCTGGGCGGCAACCCATCCGCCGTTCTCATAGCACAGCCCTTCGGCGAGGTTTTCGATAGCAAGCCCATCCCGTATGCGGTGGCACAGTCTTGTCGAGGTCATCCCGGCAGGCTCAAACAGCTTCTTTTGCATTAGTTGCAGGAGGAAACGGCAAGGACCAGGCGGTCAAAGATCTGTCCGTGGAAGCTCCTGCCCGCTGATGCTGCATATAATATATACAGGAAAATACAGAAAAAGTAAAGGGATTCGCGAAAAAATATTTAACATATGAATGGAGCCTGCAGTAACAGTTCAGCCCGCAGGCTTCTTTGGATGCTTGCCCCTTGTCTCAGGAGGAAACTTGTGATATAATCAGAAGGAACGAAAACGACATTCGGAGGCAATCCATTATGCGAATCATCACCATCAGCCGCCAGTTCGGCAGCGGGGGCCGGGAGCTGGGAAAGCGCCTGGCGGACCGGTTGGGCTGGGACTATTACGACAAGGAAATCATCGACACCCTGGCGGCGGAGCACGGCCTGGATCCGGAATACGTGAAGCGGGCCCTGGCCAACCACGGCTGGCACAATGTCCAGCTCACCTACCGCAACAGCTTTTCCCACCTGCTGTATGACCCGGGTCACAGCGCCCAGCTGCTGCGGCGGGAGCGGGAGGTGCTGCGGGACATCGCCGTCCTGGGGAACGACTGCATCATCATCGGCCGGGACGCGGACCTGATTCTGGAGGACTATCATCCCTTCCGGATTTTCGTCTGCGCAGATCTGCAGGCCCGACTGGCCCGCTGCATGGGACACGAGGCAAACCGTCCCCAAGAGGAACGGCTGACAGAGAAGCAGATTCTGCGGAACATCCGCCGCATCGACCGGAATCGGGCCAACACCCGGGAAATCCTCACCGGCAAAGCCAGCGGCGACGGCAGCGCCTTCGAGCTGACGGTGAACACCACCGGCTGGGACATCAAAAAGCTCACCGAGGCCCTGGGGGACTTCGCGGAGAAGTGGTTTGAGGAGCAGTGACCCATGGAACAACACTTAGACCGAAAAAACCTGACGGAGGGCGTGGTGTGGAAGAAGTTGCTGATCTTCTTCCTGCCCATCGCCGCCGGGACCTGTATCCAGCAGCTCTATAACGCCGTGGACGGCCTGATCCTGGGCCGCTTTGTGGGCACCACTGCCCTGGCCGCCGTGGGCGGCAGCTCCGCACAGATCATCAATCTGCTGATCGGCTTCTTCGTGGCCATCACCTCCGGGGCCTCGGTGGTCATCGCCCAGGTCTACGGGGCCAACCGGGCCCGGGACGTGCAGATCGCCGCCGGCAACGCCATTGCGGTCTTCGCCCTGCTGGGGCTGCTGCTGATGGGCTTCGGCCTGGTGCTGTCTCCGGCCATGCTGCGGCTGCTGAAGACCCCGGCGGACACCCTGGAGGACGCCATTCTCTATCTGCGGATCTACTTCATCGGGGTGCCTTTCATTCTGGTGCTGAATATGGAGTCCAACATGCTCCGCTCCGTGGGGGACTCCGTCAGTCCCTTCCTGTACATGGTGGCGGGCTGCGTCACCAACATTCTGCTGGACAGCCTCTTTGTGCTGGTGCTGGGCTGGGGCGTAGCCGGGGTGGCCGTGGCCACCGTGGCGGCCCAGGTGTTGAATATGGGTATGCTGACCTGGAGGCTGATGACCACCAAGGAGAGCTACCGGCTGAGCCTCCGGGAGCTGCGGCTGAAGGGCGTCTACCTGAAAAACATGCTGCGGCTGGGCGTCCCCGCGGGACTCCAGTCCTCCATGTACGCCGTGTCCAACATGATCATCCAGGTGGGCGTCAACTCCCTGGGCACCGTGGTGGTGGCCTCCTGGGCCATGAGCGGCAAGACCGACGGCAT
>CAMVKI010000028.1 GCA_947168005.1 uncultured Clostridia bacterium | reverse complement strand
GCCCGGGTCCGGCGCAGGGCCGCCATGCAGCCCCCGCAGCCCAGGGCCGCGCCGATGTCGTGGCAGAGGGTGCGGACGTAGGTGCCCTTGGAGCAGTGGACACGAAGAGAAATATCCAACGTCCCCTCATCCGCCCCAGTGTGCGCACTGGGGCACCTTCCCCCCAGGGGGAAGGCTTTGGGGCGGCCCTCCATCGGGATCCCCTCCACGGCGGAGGCGGTGTCGTGGGTGGCGCAGAGGAGGACCCGGATGCCTTTGTAGGTTCCGATCTCCGTGCCCGGCTGCCGGAGCTTGGGAAAGAGCCGCCTCGGCAGCCCCAGGGCGTCGGTGATTTCAAGATCAAATTCCCCTGTCTCCGCGTTCACCAGCCCGGTTGTCGTGGCGTTGGTGTATTCCTTGGCCTTGACGCCGGTGAGCTTATACATCAGGTACTCCGGGATCATCAGAAAATCCGTCACGCCCTCCAAGCGTCCGGCCTCCCGGTCGGCGCAGAGCTGATAGACGGTATTGAAGAGCTGGAACTGGCTCCCGGTCCGACCGTAGAGCACGGAGAAGGGGACCGCGGCGTGGACCTCCTCATGGATGGCCTCGGTCCTGTGATCCCGGTAGGCATAGCAGGGCCGCAGCTCCTCGCCGCCCCGGAGCAGCACGTAGTCGCAGCCCCAGGTGTCGATGGAGAGGCTTTCAATCCTTCCGAAGCGCGCCAGGGCCAGGTCAATACCGGTCTTTACATGGCGCAGCAGAGCGTCGATGTCCCAGGTCAGATGCCCGTCCTCTTCGGTGACGCCGTTGGGGAAGCGGTAGAGCTCCTCGGTTTTCAGCTCGCCGCCGTCCATCCAGCCCACAATATGCCGGCCGGAGGAGGCGCCGATGTCGATGGCAATGGAATAGTTCATAACAATCGCTTCCTCTTCGCTTTTATTTTCCTGCCCGAGCTCCGTATCTTTTTATATCACAGATGGGCCTCCGGCGCAAGCCCGGAGCAGGGTGTTTTCACAAAATCCTCCGCTTCCAGAACCGACCGGAGGCAGCGGACCGCCCCGGCGTCCGGGCGGCAGCGGAACCGAAAGACGGGCACCTGCCGCAGCAGGCGCTCCAGCAGCTCCGTCACCCCGACCATGAAGGCGCCGTCCCAGCGGTTCACGGTGGTCTGAGACAGCAGAAAGGGCAGGGCCCCGGCCGGGCTTTCCCGGAGGATCTGATTCTCCGGCCCCTGCTCCAGCAGCACCACCGCCCGCAGGGGCAGGGCCCGGTTGCGGAAAATCTGAAGTGCTCCGCTCCCTGGGGCGTCCAGAAAATCTGCTGCATGGGATCGGCAAAGAGCAGGGAATAGTCCGGCAAAAAGGTGTCGTCCGCCTCGGGCTCCGGCTCCAGGAAGATCGCAGCCGAGAGCAGCCCGTCCTCCCTGGGCAGGGCCGCGAAGAGATAGAGGCAGCCCTTCACCATGTCCGGATTCCGATAGCTTTCGCAGCTTGCCAGGGCCTGGAGCCGCAGATCGCCCAGCCACAGGCGGCGGTCCCGCTTGGGCCCGTCCTCGAAGACCCGCTGCATACAGTTGTGCAGGGTCCGGCAGGCCACCGCGTCCATCCGGTCCAACAGCTCGTCGCCGGAGGCCAGGGGCGTCAGATCCGCATCCTCCGCGGAGGATACCGCGGCGCAGACCGCCTCCTCCACCGTGAGGCAGTATTTGGAGCTGAGGTCCAGCACCTCGAGCTGCACATCGCGGAAGGCATAGCGCCGGGGGAGCCGCAGGGTGCAGGGCAGAACGTCCACGTGGAGCTGCTCGGTCTGGATCCAGCCGGTGCTGATCCAGCCCCGATAATCCTCGGCCCGCTCAAAGAGCTCCGCGGGCTGCTCCGCGAACTGGAGCCGCAGCCAGGCCGGGGCGTCGGGATGACTGCCGGCAAAGCCCAGCCGGAGGCTCAGATACCCCACCTGATGATCGCCGAAGTCCAGGCAGAGCTTATCGCCCTTTTTCAGCGGCTTCCGTTCCGCCTCTTCCGCGCGGATTCCGTCTTTTTTCCGCGCGAAGCGCAGGCAGCGGAGCGCCGGGACGAGCTTCTCCCTCGGCGTCGGCAGACAGGCCAGCGCGGTGTTCAAAAAAGCTTTGTTTCGCATGGGGTTCTCCTTGTACGTTTCCTATACGATCTCCAAAAGACCGCTGACGGAAGCCAGGTTGTATTCCCCGGCTTTTGCCTGGGCGGCGTCGCCCACGCAGGCCACGTCCATGCCGCCCCGGTGTCCGGCCTCGGCCCCGGCCACGGCGTCCTCCACCACCAGGCAGTCCACCGGCTTCAGGCCCAGCATCTGGGCGGCCTTCAAAAAGACCTCGGGATCCGGCTTGCTCCGGCTGATGTGATTGCCGTCGGACACCGCGTCGAAGAAGCCGTCCAGCCCCAGCTGCCGCAGGATAAAGGGTGTGTTTTTGGAGGAGGAGCCGATGGCCAGCTTCAGGCCCCGGGCCCGGAGGGCGAGGAGCGTGCTTTTGACGGCCTCCGGCAGATCCGCCGGGCTCATCCGGGTCAGCAGCCTCTTATAGCTCTCGTTTTTCTGTTCCGCCAGCGCCAGCTTCTCCGCCTCGGCCAGGGGCTCCGGATAGTCCTCCAGCACGATGTCCAGGCTTGCCATGCGGCTCACGCCCCGCAGGCGGTTGTTTTTCTGCCGGTCAAAGGCCAGGCCCAGGCTGTCGGCCAGGCCCTTCCAGGCCTGATAGTGGTATTCGTCCGTGGAGCAGAGAACTCCGTCCAGGTCGAAAATAATGCCTTGATAGTTCATGATATGCTCCTTTACCATGCCAGCCAGTCCTTTCCGCAGAAGGGATCGCATCGCCTCCCTCTCCCCCTGGGCCGTCACCGACCTGATGGTGGAGGCCGACCTGCCCAAGGAGCTGTTCTTCGGCGGCCTCGGGCTGTTCACCGAGAGCGGGATTCCCAAGGCCGGATACTATGCGCTGGTCCTCCTCGCCCGGCTGGGCGATCAGTTCCTCGGCAAGGGCGACGGCTGGTTTGCCGCCAAATCGGAGGACAGCTATCAGATCATTCTCTACAATTACCGGCATTTCTCGCGGCTGTATTCCGTGGGAGAGCGCTTCGATATGACCTTCACGGACCGCTACACCGTCTTCTCTCCGGAGCAGGCGCTGGACGTCCACGTCATTCTGGATGAGGTGCCGGACGGCAGCTACATCGTCCGCGAAACCGTTGTGAACCGGAAATACGGCAGCGCCTTTGACAAGTGGCTGGAGATGGGCGCGCTGGAGCCGGACACGAAACAGGAATTTGATACGCTTGCCACCCTTTCCACCCCGCTCACCGACAAATACCTTGCCAAAGCGGAAAAGCATACCCTGGCCATCGACGCCATGCTGGACATGCTGGAGGTCCGGCTGATTACGGTTTCGCCGGTATGAAGCGCCTGTAGGGCCTACGGCCTCCTGTCAATCTTTAAGTATGAAAATCATATTGACTCTGAAATCAATATGTGCTATAATTCCAATGGAACTCCGTCGGGTTTTCTTTTGGGTTTCATAAGGAGCAAATACAATGAGCAAACATTCAGAAAGCGCCGCCTGCGCCGGCGTTTGTCCCTGTACCTCTCCCTGTCCCATCGGCGAGGCGCTGCGGGTGATCGGCGGAAAATGGAAGCTGCGGATCCTCTGCACGCTCTCCGTGGACGGCACGCAGCGGTACAACGATCTCGTGCGCAAGACGGCGGGCGTCACAAACGCGATGCTGTCCTCCTCCCTGAAGGAGCTGGAGGCGGACGGGATCATCCTGCGAAAGCAGTATGAAGAGATCCCGCCGAGGGTCGAGTATTCCCTGACGGAGCGCGGGCGCGCCCTCTGGCCGATCCTGCATCAGCTCGCCCATTGGGCCGCCGGAGAAGCCTGCGACGACGAATGACGCAAATACCGGGCGAAATAAGCGCATAAGAAAGCGGCTGAAGCCGCCCGAGGGAAAGGAGCCTCAGCATGAATATTTTGGAAGCCATCAGACACAGAAGAAGCGTCCGAAGCTTCGAGGAGACCCCGCTGCGCCCGGAGGATGCGCGGAGAATCCTTGCGTTCGCAGAGAAGCTCGAAAACCCCTACGAGCTCCCGATCACCTGGAAGCTCCTCGACGCAAAGAAGCACGGCCTGTCCAGCCCGGTAATCGTCGGCACGGACAGTTATATCGCCGGCAAGCTGCGCCGCGCGCCCCACGCGGAGGAGGCCTTCGGGTATACGTTTGAAAAGCTCGTTCTGTTCGCCGAGACCCTTGGGATCGGCACGACCTGGATCGCCGGAACGATGAACCGGGCGGCCTTTGAACAAGCGATGCAGCTGGCGGAGGACGAGGTCATGCCCTGCGTCAGCCCCCTGGGCTACCCGGCCAAGAAGATGTCCCTGCGCGAGAGCGTCATGCGCAAGGGCGTCAAGGCGGACAGCCGTCTCGGCTTCGGCGAGCTGTTCTTCGACGGTTCCTTCGAGAAGCCCCTGACGCCGGAGGCCGCCGGGGCCCTCGCCGAGGCCCTCGAGGCGGTGCGGCTCGCGCCCTCCGCCGTGAACAAGCAGCCCTGGCGCGTCGTCCTTCGGGGCGAAAAGGCGCATTTCTACGAAAAACAAAGCCGCGGCTACGACAGCGGCGGCTGGGATATTCAGAAGATCGACCTGGGCATCGCCCTCTGCCATTTTGAGCTCGCGGCCAAGGCCCTCGGGCTGACGCCCTCCTTCGAGATCGCCGACCCAAAGCTCAGCCTCCCCGACGACACCCGATATATCGGGTCCTTTGAGATCCGGCAGTGAATCGGCCCCGGGCCGCAGGCAGCAGAAAAGTGGAAGCCTGCGCATCGAAAATGCGTGTGTTATAAAAAAATAAATTGGAGGACAAACAGGTATGAAGATTGCGATTTTGAACGGAAGCCCCCGGAAAGAAAACACCGCCGCCATGGTGGAGGCCTTCAAGCAGGGCGCGGAGGCCGCGGGCCATGAGGTGGAGGTACTCCACGTCGGAAAGATGAAGATCAACGGCTGTCTGGCCTGCGAGTACTGCCACGGCAAGGGCGCGGGCAAGTGCATCCAGAAGGACGATCTGGAAAAGCTGATGCCCGCCTATTTGGAGAGCGACATGATCGTCTTTGCCTCTCCCATCTACTATTTCGCGCCCACGGCCCAGCTGGAGGCCGCCTGGCAGCGGGTGTACTGCATCGGCAAGCCCGCCAAGGCCGCGAAGGCCGCTCTGCTGCTCAGCTCCGCTTCCGGCTTCTATGACGCCGCCATCGCCCAGTACAAGGGCTTCAACGCCTACACCGGAATCCAGGACCTGGGCATCTTCACCGCCACCGGCGAGGAGAACAAGTCCGAGGCGAAGTTAGCCGAGATCCGGGCCTTTGCCGAACAGCTGTAAGGAGACTCTGCCATACGGAGGTACAGGATGACTGACACCCGGACCAATTTTGACCTGCAAAAGCATATCGAGCAGGGCGTGGAGGCCATCGTCTCCGACACGCTGAAGGCCACCCTGAAGAACCCCAGGGAGAGCGCCTTCATGGCAAAATTCGCCGCCGCCAGCCGGAGAGCCTCCAAGACCCGCATGAAGCTGGAGGAGGAGGGTCTGCACGTGCCAGGCTTCCTGATCGCCAGCATCACCTCCCGCTGCAATCTGCACTGCGCGGGCTGCTATTCCCGCTGCAGCAACGCCACCAACGACGCGCCTCCGGTGGATCAGCTCTCCGACGAGGAGTGGCTGCGGATCTTCCGGGAGGCGGAGGCGCTGGGGATCAGCTTCATCCTGCTGGCCGGGGGCGAGCCCATGCTCCGCCGGGATGTGGTGGAGGCCGCCGGGAAAATGCGGAACATCATCTTCCCGGTCTTCACCAACGGCACCTTCCTCGACGAGCGCTGTCTCCGGCTCCTGGACGAGTGCCGGAACCTGATCCCGGTGCTGAGCATCGAGGGCGGGCCGGAGATCACCGACGCCCGGCGCGGCACCGGCATCTATCGGCTGGTGACCGACAATATGCGCAAATTCCAGGAAAAGGGCCTGATCTTCGGGGCCTCCATCACCCTCACCACGGAGAACGTCCGGGAGGTCAGCTCCCCGGCCTTCCTGGATACGCTGATGGACCGGGGCTGCAAGCTGGTGATCTTCGTGGAGTTCGTCCCCGTCACCGAGGAGGCCCGGCATCTGGCTCCGGGAGAGCCCGAGCGGGAATACATGGCAAAGGCCATGGAGGAGCTGCGGCGGAAATACCGGGAGGCCGTGCTGCTCTCCTTCCCCGGCGACGAGCTGGCCATGGGCGGCTGCATGGCGGCGGGCCGGGAGTTCTTCCACATCAACTCCCACGGCGGCGCCGAGCCCTGCCCCTTCTCCCCCTATTCCGACGTAAACGTCCGGGACGGCTCCCTGCGGGAGGCCATCGCCTCTCCCCTGTTCCGGCGGCTCCAATCCGAGGGCGTCCTCAGCGGCGCGCATGCGGGCGGCTGCGTGCTCTACGAAAAGCGGGCGCTTGTGGAGGCGCTTCTGTAAAAGGCACTGCATCCGCCGCGGAATTTTTGCCGCGCATACAAACCCCCGGCCCTGAAGCGGGTCGGGGGTTTGTATGCGCGGCAAAATAAGTTGAAAGTTCCTTCCTCGGCAGTATCAGAAATAGCTGACCTTGACCTGCTTGCCCATGGCCTGCAGGGCTTCGCTCAGATCCCGGACCAGGCCCATTTTGATATTGAAATTGATGGGCAGATCGGGATTCTGGTGGGCGGGATTGATGGCCCGTCCCACATAGAAATTGATGTCCGTCGCCTCTTCAAAGAGCATTCTGCCGATCAGGCTGGCTCCGTCATGCTTGAAGCTCCACTGCTCATAGCTGTGGTTGTCGGCCAGGTAGTCCTTGGCATATTCCACCACGCGGTTCATGGTGATAACGCCCTCCGTGACCAGGTCCGCGCCTTCCATCTGAGAGACCGGCGGCACGCCCGGGGCTTCGCTGCCCTTCACCGGGGTGATGACGGCGCCTAAGTACTGGGCGGCGACGGAGGCTGTGGTGCCGCCGCAGATAATGTGCTTTCCCTCCCGGGAGAAGAAGAGCCGCATCATCCGCTCCGCATCGTTGGGGTTTGCCGGAGGGCCGAACAGAATATTCATCGGCGTGCGCTGCCGAATCCGCACCACACAGGCCGTGGCGTCGTCCCGGGGCTGTCCCCCGTAGAGGGTGTAGCATTCGTCAACCAGCATGGTCGCCAGGGTCTTTGCCGTGTAGCCCACCATTGCCAGGGGCTCCATAAAGGCGATGATGTCCTCCCGCTTCCAATTATAATTGTAGGCGGCTTCGGCGCTGGCATAGGGGCAGCCGTCGCTCATGGCAATGAAGACGTCGCCGTCCTGGAGGCGGATGGTAGAGCGCAACACCTTCTTCCCGCCAACGAGCATCTCCTGCTTGGGGTATTCCAGGTTTGCGCCGTCCCGGATCAGGATGGAGGCCGGATTCTCATACTCGATAATATCCGCCAGCTCGTTCCGGATCACGTGGATCACGGTGAAGGTGGAATAGGCGACGCCCTTCTGGCTGTCCACCGGCAGGGTGCTGATGATGGTGTTGACGCATTCCTCCAGCGACAGGCCGGCCGCCAGCATCGTAGAGATGATTTTGGCGGTCAGCGTGGAGAGAATGCTGGCCTTGACGCCGCTTCCCAGGCCGTCGGCCAGGACGATCACCGTGGAATCCGGATCATGGGGGACGACCTCCACATGGTCGCCGCAGAGCTCCTCGCCAAAATGATTGACGCTCAGATAGCCGATGTCGGCGCAATATTTATTCATCGTTGACAGACTCCTTCAGCTTGGTCAGGGCGATCTTGGTCTCGGCCGCGGTTTCACCCAGCAGGGAGGCGATCTGCTGGACAATGCGCATCTGCTTTTCCACCACGCGGTCCGCCACCTCGGCGGTCTGGCGGTGAATATCCTCCCGGGCGAGACGCGCCTCCTCCTGCTCGGTCACGTCCCGGAGGATGCAGAGCAGGCTGTGGGCTTCCTTGTCGCGGAAAATGGTCTGTTCCACATAGCGGTCGTACTCCGCCAGGTAGACCCGCTTATCCCGAATCTCCCGGCCCGAATGCAGGACCTGCAGGAAGGGGCTGGGATCCATGATCCGGATCACCTGATCCCCCAGCACGTCGCCGGGGTATCGGATGTTCAGCAGCTTCTGGGCCGCCTGATTGAGTTGCTGGACCTCCAGATCCTCGTTGAGCACCATCATCGCCACGGGCGTGTTGCGCATCATGCTGTCGGAGAAGTGCTCGGCCTGCTCCTTCAGGTAGGGCAGGCACATGGACACATCCGCCTTGCCCTGATAGATGGCGATGGCCTTCTCGCGGCAGGTGTCGTAGCCGCAGGTGCCGCAGTTGAGCTCGTCCTCCGGCTTTTCCTTGCCCATCTGCTTGAGAATCCGCTGCAGCTCCATGGGGGAGGGGAGGTTCTGCTTCCGGGTCAGCTCGGGGAACTGCTTCCGCAGCAGCTCGGCCTCCGGCTGCTCCAGCGGGAAATCGGAGTCGCCGGCATAGACGTTCACAGCCAGACTGCCGGAGATGACGGATTTGCGGCGCACCATGACCGGGCCGTTCACACAGGAGCCGGGACAGGCGGACATCTCAATGAAGCAGCGATGGACCTTGCCCTGCTCGATGTCCTGCAAGGCGGCGATGACGTTTTCCATGCCGTCCACGACCAGGTAGAGATAGCCGGGAATCCGCTCGGTGAGGGTCCGCAGAATGCCGCCGGAGGTCGGGAAGAGCCGGGCCAGGCCCGTGTCGCTGTCCTCGGGACAGGCCTCCGGCACCACGCCCTCCTGCTCCATCCAGAGCGTCAGCTCTTCAAAGGTCAGCACCGCGTCCACCAGGTCCCCGTAGCGCTGGGCCTCGTCCTTTTTTGCCACGCAGGGCCCGATGAAGACGGTTTTCGCCTCGGGGTGGGCCCGCTTGATCGCGGCGCAGTGGGCCTGCATGGGGGACTGGACGTCCGCCAGGAACGGAAGGGCGCTGGGGTAGTATTTTTCGATCAGCAAATTGACGGAATGGCAGCAGGAGGAGATCAGAATGTCCCGCTTTTCCTCCCGCAGCAGGCGCTCGTATTCCCGCTTGACGACGGTAGCGCCCAGGGCGGTCTCCTCGACGCCGGCAAAGCCGAGCCGCTTCAGCGCGGCCTCCATCCCGCGGATGCCGATCCCGTCGTAATTCGCCACAAAGGACGGCGCCAGGCTGACATAGACCGGGGCGCCGCTTTGGAGCAGCACCTTGGCCTTCTCGGTCTCGTCCACAATCTGCTTGGCGTTCTGCGGGCAGACCACGACGCACTGGCCGCAGAGCACGCAGTCCTCCTCCATCACATGGGCCTGGCTGCCGGAAAAGCGGATGGATTTGACCGGGCAGTGGCGGATGCACTTGTAACAGTTCTTGCAGTTGGATTTCTTCAGGGTCAGACAGCTTGCCATACGATTTGCCTCCAAATCATGATCTAATATGAAATATAATACCATAAGCGTCAGAATCTGTCAAGGAAACGATGGCGCGCGGCAGTTCCGTTCTTTCCCGATCTTTCCCGTTCTTTTCCCGTTCTTTTCGCGATTTCCTTTGTTTGAATCTTGTAAAAACGCTTCTCATTTGATATAATATAATAAATACGCTATTTCTGCCCGGAGACGGGCTGGAGGGAAGTGGAGCCGTGAAAAAAATCATTCGGATTCTCCCCCGGGGACTGCAAAAGAAGACGGTCCTGCTCGTGTTCATCATGCTTCTTGTCATGTCGCTTGTCTTTTTTCTCCTGAGCACCCACACCAGCAAAACGCTGACGCGGATCGTGGGCGATACCAGGACGGAGCAGCAGCAGGCCATCTCCCAGATCTCCAAGGAAACCATGCACAGCATTCTGACCGGCACCATGGTCAACAACGTCGCGCTGCAGGCAAAGCTGGTGGAGAACAACTTTGCCGAGGTGGTCAACAACATCTATATGCTCCAATCCCTGGCGGAGGGCATCTACGCCGACCGGGACCTCGTTCCCCAGGCCGTGGTGAATCCGCCGGACCCGGCGCTGGATGGCGAGCCCTCCGTCATGTGCCTGGCCGAAGAGGGCGTCGATCCCAGCCAATCCGAGTATCTGGGTGTCATGGGCAACCTTGCGCGGCCCCTGCTGGCAATGCTGGAAAACTCCGACAAAATTGACGCCTGCTACATCGGGCTTGCCGACGGATCCGACTTCGTCGCCCACGATCAGACGCTTCCAAAGCTGGACAGCAGCAGCGGCGAGCCCCTCCCCTTCCCGGTCCGGGAGCGTCCCTGGTACCAGGGGGCCCTGGAGGCCGACGGGCTCTACTTCACGGATCTGGAGACCGACGCCTTCACCGGAGCGCTTATGGTCACCTGCTCCATTCCCGTCAAGGCCGAGGGACAGGTCATCGGCGTGGCGGGCATCGACATCGTCATGGACAGCATGATGGATTTCGTAAACCTGTCCGAGGACCAGGTTGGCATCGTCTTCGTAATGAACGGGTACGGTCATGTGATCCTCTCCTCGGAGCGGGAGGGCCCCTTTGCCCCCGGCGGTGACCAGGGGCCCCTGGACCTGCGGGAGCGGGGCAATCCGGAGCTGAGCGAAGTCCTCAATACGGCCCTGCACAGCGAGACCGAGCTGGCGCTCATCCAATTCGACGGCGTGAACTACTACGTCGCCGGCGCGCCCATGCCCACCGCGGGCTGGGCTGTGGTGTCCCTGGTGCGCCAGGATCAGACCGAGGAGCCCGAGAAGGCCATGCTCTCCGCCTATGACCGGATCAACGAGGAGGCCAGCGCCCGCTTCCGGGAGAGCAGCGTCAGAACCCAAAAGTCCGGCACCCTGATTCTGGCGGCTGTCGTTCTGCTGAGCCTGCTGGGAGCCTTCATCGGCGCCACCCGGATCGTAAAGCCCCTGCGGGATATGACCGCGACCATCATCGACAGCGGCCAGACCGGGAAGCTCTTCGAGATGAAGGACAGCTACCGGACCGGCGACGAGATCGAGGTGCTGGCGGAGTCCTTCGACGATCTCTCCAGGAAGACCCGAGCCTACATCCAGGACATCACCCGGATCACCCGGGAGAAGGAACGGGTCAACACGGAGCTGGGCATGGCGAACCAGATTCAGACCAGCATGCTGCCCCACATCTTCCCCGCCTTCCCCAGCCGCAAGGAATTTGACATTCACGCCTCCATGACCCCCGCCAAGGCGGTGGGCGGCGACTTCTATGACTTCTTCCTGATCGACCCGGACCATCTCTGCATGGTAATCGCCGACGTCAGCGGCAAGGGCATCCCGGCGGCCCTCTTCATGATGGTCACCAAGGCCATTCTGAAGAACAACGCCATGCTCGGCCACTCCGCCGCCGAGATCCTCTCCAGCGCCAACGAGACCATCTGCACCAACAACAAGATGGACATGTTCGTCACCGTCTGGCTGGGCATCCTGGAGATCTCCACTGGCCGGATCACCGCGGCCAACGCCGGCCACGAGTATCCCGCCCTGCAGCAGAACGGCGTCTTCGCCCTGGTGCGGGACGATCCCCACGGCTTCGTCATCGGCGGTCTTGAGGGCATGCGCTACCGGGACTACGAGCTTCAGCTCCGGCCCGGAGACCGGATCTTCCTCTACACCGACGGCGTGCCCGAGGCCATGGACGCACAGGAGGCCATGTTCGGCACCGACAGGATGCTGGAGGCTCTGAACCGGGCCGCGTCCTCCTCCCCGAATCAGGTTCTAAACAGCGTCCGCAGCGCTGTAGACGCCTTTGTGCAGGACGCCGAGCAGTTTGACGACCTGACCATGCTCTGCGTGGAATACAAGGGCCCCGCGGCGGGGACGCCGGAGCCCAAGGCCGCCGAGTAATGCCCACAGGCCCCGCCGCGGCCGCAGGCCGGGCGGCCCCCGCCCCGCAAAGCTTCTTCGAGCGCGGAAACATACAAGGAGGAACCCCTATGAAAAAGGCTGTATTTCTGATGCTCGCAGCTCTGCTGCTCGCCGCTCTGCTGCTCGGCTGCGCCGACGCGAAGCAGCCCGCTGAAACCGCCGCTTCTACGCCCGCCCCGCAGGACAGCGCCGCGGAGCCCGCGGAACGGGAGGGCATCTTCGTCACCGTAAACGGCGTGGAAGTCTACACCGGCGTCCCCTACGCGGAGTACCGGGAGAAGCTGGGCAAGGAGATCAAGCCCGCCGAGGAGGTCCTCGCCTGCGACCCCGGCTCCGACTGGAAGCAGACCATGCACTTCTATCAGGGCGTCACCGTCTCCGAGGACAAGGACGGTCTCGTCAATTCCATCCAGGTCGAGGCCGGCGACGCTGCCATCCTGGGCAAGCTCGGCATCGGCGCCACCCGGGAGGAGGTCAAGGCCCTTCTCGGCCAGCCCGACGAGGAGGACGAATGGAGCCTCTTCTACAGCTCAACCCAGCCCCAGATCATGTTCATCCCCGCGGAAACAGACGGAGACCGCATTGGCAGCTTCAACGTCACAGCGGAAACAGCCCAGTGATTGTTTCCCTGTTTTTACGGGACTGTAGTCTCTGCCGACTTCTCCCAGTTCATTGTCCCTGACGCAGCAGGACCCGGAAACGCCGAATGACGTTTCCGGGTCCTGCTGTGTTTTTGCCGGCAGACGCCGCGTTCTCTTTTAGGGGGCAAAGCACTGATAGAGGAAGGTGGCGATCTGGGCGCGGGTACAGCTCTCGTTGGTTCCGAAGAGGCCGTCGCCGATACCGGAGCTGATGCCATTCTCCACGGCCCAAAGCACGGCCTTGTAGTAGTACTTGCCCTCCTTCACGTCCCTGAAGGGGTTCTCCGTCGTCTCGGGCTCCGGAGCGCCCTTGACCTTCCAGAGGAAGGTCACCACCTGGGCCCGGGTGCAGGGATCGTTGACGCCGAAGGTGGTCAGGGAGGTGCCGCCGGTGATCTGGGGCTCGTGGTGATAGGCCCAGAGGACGGCGTTATAGTAGTACTTGCCCGTCTTGACGTCGGTGAAGGGGTTGGTCAGCTCGGAGGGCTTGGGGTCCTTCTCCGCGTGCCAGAGGAAGGTCATAATCTGGCCCCGGGTACAGGTCTCGTTGGGAGCGAAGTGGGTCAGGTCCGCGCCGGAGGTAATCTGGGGCTCGTGGTAGTAGGCCCAGAGGATGGCGTCGTGGTACCACTTGCCCTCCCGAACGTCCTCGAAGGGGTTCGGTCCTAAGATCACGGCATTGGAGAAACCGCCCAGGACCTCGCCGTTCAAAGCCCGGACACGGTACTCGAACTTGCCGCCCTCCGCCGCCGTCTCTTCGCTCCAGCTCCGCTCAGCGCCCCGATATTTCAGGCCCCATTTGCCCCAGGCGCCGTCGCTGTAATCCCGGCGGTACAGGTAGTAGGACGCGGCGTCGGGAACCTCGTCCCAGCTCAGCAGGCTTTGGCCCTCCCGGACCGTGCCCCGGAGCACCGGCAGGGGCAGGCCCACGTTGACGGCCTCGCCCTCCAGCACAAAGCTGCCGGCCGCGTCCCGGACCGTCACACGCACGGTATAGACGCCGGGCTCCTCCAGGATGTAGCCGTACTCGGGGGTGGCGACAAAGAAGCCCTGCTCGATGAGCTGGCCGTCCCGCAGGAGGTCGTAGCGGATTCGCCGGGCGTTGGTCTCGCCCACCATGGTCACGGCCCAGGAGACAAACTCGCCCACCTCGGCGCTGGTCTTGCTGGGAACCGCGCTGAGGACCTCCAGCACCGGAATGCTGTTGCTCAGGCAGGAGAGCTCCTTCCCGGCGGCGTCCTTCACATGGACCTTGACCTTGTAGAGGCCGCCCGCCGAGGTCTTCCAGGAGACCTGGTTGGAGGCGCTGTAGGCCGTCCTGGTGACGATCGTCGTATCTCTGTAGATGTCGAAGCGGTACTGCTTCGCCCCGACGCCGCCCTGGGCCTCGGCGGTCCAGGTGATCATATGGGTCATAATGGCGTTGGCCTTGTCCGCGGTGACGGAAAGGATCCGCAGGCTGTCCGGGGCATAGCGCACCACTACCCGGCCGCCCTCCGCCGAGGCGGTCTTCCCGGCTTCGTCTCTGACGGCAAGCCAGACCGTATAGACGCCGGGCCGGTCCGGCGTCAGGGTGAGGGTCGGGGAGGAGGTCCAGGCGCCTTCATAGAAGAAATCCATCTCGCCCGCGTCCGGGTCCTCCCAGATCACGTCGAAGCTGTACTCCACCGAGCCCACGGCGTCAAGGGTCGTGACCCGCCAGGTGATCGCCTCGTCCACCGTTGCCGAGGATCGGTCCACACCGAGCCAGACCATGAGGCCGCCGTGCTCCGCGAGCCAGTGGTCCTCCCATTCCGGGTCCATGACGCAGACGCCGTGGTCACAGCCTGCCTCCCGGCTGTTCTCCCCGCAGCAGTCCTCGCAGAGCTCACACCAGGGGCAGATGACCGCGCAGCTGCTGCAGGCCTCGCCGCACTCCGGGCAGATCTGCGCGCAGTTCTCGCAGCTCTGGCAGTTTTCACAGAGGAGTGCGCAGTCGGCGCAGATCACGTGGCAGTCCGCGCAGAGGACGACGCACTCCTCACAGCGCTCGCAGGTCTCGCAGAGGTACTTGCAGTTGGAGCAGCTGCCGCAGTCCAGGCAATAGAAGGACCAGCACTCGGAGCAGCTCTCCCGGCAGGCGGGGCAGACCAGGGCGCAGTCGGAGCAGTAGCCGCAGGCCTGGCAGAAGAGCTCCGCTTCCTCGTTGCAGCCGTGACAGCCCGGGCAGTGGAGGCCCTGGTCGAGACAGCAGTCCATGCACAGGCCGCAGGTCTCGCAGAAGCCCTCGCCGCAATCCTCGCAGCGGCCGCAGTCGCCGCAGCGCTTGTGGTTGTCGTTGATGAAGCAGTTGCCGCAGTCGGGGCAGGCCGCGTCCTCGTCCAGATGACATTCCAGGCACAGCTCGCCGCAGTTGTCGCCGCAGCGTCCGCCGCAGTCAAAGCAGCGGTCGCAGACCAGACATCCCTCGTTCCGCGTACACTTCAGGCAGTCGGGACAGTGGGTGCCGTTGACGTAATAGCCGCAGAAGCCGCACATGCCGCAGTCGCTGCAGTAGTCGGCGTACATGCAGTCGGAGCAGAGCAGGCACTCCGGGCAGTAGTCCACGCTGCCGTCCACGTAGCAGATCCCGCACTCGCAGCAGGCCAGGCCCAGCTCGTAGTGACAGTCCAGGCACATATCCTCGCAGCCGTCATTGCACTGGGGGCTGCAGTCGAAGCAGCAGCCGCAGATCAGGCAGCCGCCCACCTGCTGGCCACAGGCCCCGCAGGAGGGACAGTGCTGGTGTGTCTCCATGGCGCAGTCGAGGCACATCCTGCACTCCTCGCAGAAATCCCCCCAGGACTCGCAGGCGCCGCATTCGGAGCAGTGGTGATCGTCGCCGCAGCCATGGCCCACGGCGCAGTGGTCGCCGCCGGAGCAGAGCCAGTCGTCATAGCGCCAGGCCCCGCAGTATTCGCACTCCACGCCGTCCTCATAGCCCGCAGGGCGGTCCCCGGGGACGGCCTGCGCTTCCCGGGCCGGATGCTCCCAGCCCGCATAGGCCGGAGCCGCGGCGCTGAACAGCAGAAGCGCCGCCAGCAGGAGCGTCATAATCGTTTTGAACGTTCGTTTCATTCGGTTCCCTCCTGTTTTGAGATATTATGCAATCAAATATAGCAGGATTTTCTTGAAAACGCAAGCAGTAAATATTCCCATGGGGCGCGAAGCGGGGCTGCCTCCTGAGAGACAGCCCCGCGGGTCAATTTGGATCGGACGCTTCGATCAGCCGGTGGTGTAGTAGGTC
The DNA here is from genome assembly GCA_947168005.1 of uncultured Clostridia bacterium. Classification (GTDB taxonomy): domain Bacteria; phylum Bacillota; class Clostridia; order Oscillospirales; family Oscillospiraceae; genus JAFRPC01. The sequence goes on along the minus strand of CAMVKI010000028.1, from coordinate 1,728 downwards.
ACGGTGGAGCCGCCGGAGGTGGTGGTCTGCTTCCAGAAGTACAGGCCGCTGGGCACGGAGCTGTTGACCATGAAGTAGCCGCTGCTGGAGAAGCTCAGATAGGGGTAGCGGCTGCTGCCGGTGTTCTTGGCCGTCATATCGCCGCTGCTGTTGCTGAGGGTCCAACGGCAGTAGCTGGAGCTGTAGGAAGACAGGCTCTGGAGGTAGCTGCTCTTGTTGGCCAGATAGGTGCCGGTGTTGGCGCTCTGGATGGTGTAGTAGGAGCCGGTCTTGGCGATGTTCCAAACATAGGCGTTGGAGACGCCGGTCATGTAGCCGTCGCTGTAGGTCATGCCCGCGTTGCTGTAGAGAACGGCGGAGCCGTTGCTGGCGGACTCATACTTCACGTTGCCGGACAGGCCCTTCAGCACGTAGAGGCTGGAGGTGGAGGTGCCGTAGGTGATGATGTAGCTGCCGGTCCAGTCGGAGGGAGCGGAGCCCAGGAGCTCGTAGGCCGTCTCGCCGCTGCCGCCGCTGGTCTGGGTGTAGGAGTACAAGGCGTAGAGGGTGACGTTGCCGTTGACGGTGACGGTGCCGGTGTAGGTGGTGGGCTGGGTGGTGGCGTCGCTCACGGTGGAGGTGACCCAGCCGAGGAAGGTGTAGCCGGAGGGAGCGCCCGCGGTGGGCAGGGTGATGGAGCCGCCGGCCTCAACGGTCTGGCTGGAGGGTCTGGTCACGCCGGAGGGCACGGAGTAGCTCACGGTGTAGTAGGTGGTGCTGGGGGTGGGATCGGTGTAGTCGCCCACGTAGCTGTAGCCGCAGACGGTGCAGGTGTAGGTGGTGTAGCCCTGGGACGTGGTGGTGGGAGCCGTCACAACGGAGGTATAGGTGCAGTTGGCGGTCTCGGTGTCACCGCAGGAGCAGCTGCGGCTGTGGGTGCCGTTGTTATTGGAGCTCCAGGCGCCGTAGCTGTGGGTGTGGGTGGTGGTGGAGGGGCTGGTGGTGTAGTAGGTGGTGCCGCCGGCGGTCTCCTTCCAGAAGTAGAGGCCCGTGGGGGCGGAGGAGCCGACCATGAAGTAATTGCTGCTGGAGAAGCTCAAATAGGGATAGCTGCTGGAGGCGCTGTTTTTGGCGGTGACGTTGCCGCTGCTCATGGAGAGGGTCCAGCGGCCGTAGCTGGTGGAGTAGGAGCTCTGGCTGTAGAGGTAGCTGCTCTTGCTGCTCAGGTAGGTGCCGGTGGAGGCGTTCTGCAGCTTGTAGTAGGAGCCGTCGGCGGTGGCCTTCCAGACGTAGGCGCTGGTGACGCCGGAGAGCTGGCCGTCGGCGTAGGAGGCGCCGGAGCTGGACAGCAGCACCGCGCCGCCGGCGGAGGCGGACTCATACTTGGTGTTGCCGGACAGGCCCTTCAGCAGGTAGAGGCTGGAGGTGGAGGTGCCGTAGGTGATGACCCAGTTGCCAGCCCAGGAGCTGGGGGCGGTGTCGATGAGCTCATAGACGGTGGCGCCGCCGCTGCCCTCGGTCTTGGTGTAGACGGCGTAGAGGGTGACGCTGCCGCTGGGGGCGTAGGAGCCGGTCAGGATGGTGGGCCGGGTGGTGGTCTCGGACACGGTGTTGGCGCACCAGCCGGCGAAGCTGTAGCCGCTGACGGCGGTGGCGCTGGTGGGCAGGGTCACGGACTCGCCAGAGTAGCAGCTCAGGGTGCTGTAGGTGGAGCCGTTGGCCTTCAGGGTCACGGTGTACTGGGTCTTG
>CAMVKI010000027.1 GCA_947168005.1 uncultured Clostridia bacterium | reverse complement strand
CGGCCAATGGCCGCCCCTACGGCCTGTTTGCTGAGTAAAACCGATAACCAGAATCGGGATTTGACGGGTTCCACCCGTAGGGGCCGATGCCCACATCGGCCCTTTCCCCGTACGACAGGGAGGGCCGATGTGGGCATCGGCCCCTACGAATAAGCTTCCGCGCCCAAACCCTGTAGGGCGGCCAGACCTTCGGCCGCCGACCTTTGGAAAGGAGCCCTCTGCCATGTTGATCGTCATCGCCGGGGAACGCTGTACCGGCAAGTCTGCCCTGGCCCGGGCCATTTTAGACAAGATCCACGCCGAGCTCTTCTCGGGCCGGGACTATGTGCGTCTCGCCCCCACAGAGCCCGAGGCCGTGGACAAGTTCCAGCTCCTGCTGGCCGAGAAGCAGCACTCGGAGGACTATGTAATCTACCTGCTGACGGAGCCGGATCTCTACGCCCTGGTGCCCCCGGGGAGCTTCGTGGTCATGTGCCGCTCCCGGCTGGAGACCTGCAAGGCCCGCTTCGCCCGGCAGATGCCGGACGGGGAGCTCTCCCCCTCCATCGCGGCCATGCTGGAGCGCCAGCGGGGCTGCTTCGACCACATCCCCCACAGCCTGACCCTGGACACCGACGGCGCGGACCTCTCCCTCCTGGCCGTGGAGGTCCTGGAGCAGGCGGAACAGTCGAATTGAGAAAAACGCGGCGAACCGAAAATCGGTTCGCCGCGTTTTTGCGCGGGGTATCAGCCGTTTGTGTTGAGGTTAAGGGGAATGAGCTCATAGAAGAATTCCGGGCCTGCCATGGACAGGATGGGGGAAACGACCACCACGTCTCCATCCTCCGGATAGATGGCGAGATCGAGGTTCACGTATTCGTCCGAGATCTGCTTTTCCAGCATCTCGTCGTAGCCCATCTGCGCACGCTCCTCTTCGGACAGCCCACTGTATTTTTCCATAAAGCTGGATTCGAAGTAGCTGCGGCAGTTCTGCAGGAAGCTCTCCTCAGAGATGTCCATTCTCTCCAGAACCATGGAGGTGGTCAGCCAGAGGCCCTCGGTGCAATCGTAGTTGTAGACGCCGTATTCCGTCCAGTCGTCCGCATTGCCGTGGGCTATGACGACCAGGCTCAGGATGTCCTCCCACACAACGCCGCGGTAGCCGATGCTCTCAATGCCGATGGAGAGCTTCTTTTCCACGTTTTCCTTCTCGTTCCGGAACATCACGCCGAAGCGCGCGTCAATGGCCTCGTTGATGGCCCTGGCGCCCTCGGTGTCCGCCAGAAGGACGGGCATATCGTAGGAGTAGTGGTACTCGTTGCCCAGCTCGTCGGTGTAGTCGCCCACCTCATAGCCGCCGCTGCCAAGCAGGGACCAGGGGTCGATGGCTTCGGGCTTCTCGGTGGTCTGCACCGGCTCGGTCTCCGGAGCGGGGGCCTCCGTCTCGGGCGCGGCGGTGGTGGCGACGGGTTCCGTCTTGGGCGCGGTGGTGTCCGCCGGCGCGGCGCCGGTGGTCGCGGGCTCCGTGGAGGGCCCGGTCTTCGCGCAGCCTACGCTCAGCAGCAGCGCGATCGCGAGGAAAACTACGAGCATTTTTTTCATGGTCTTGTCCTCTCTTTTTTTGTTTTTATTCCACGTGTTTTGCGGCTTTTCCCGCAAAATGTTTCACGTGAAACATTTGTTTATCCGAGTCTATTCTCCGGCATAGACCCAGGCGTTGGGCAGGCGGCGGCCCTGGGGAATGGCGCTGTTGGAGCAGCGCAGGATGGGCTCGCCGTTGTACCAGAGGATCGCGGTGGTGCCGCCGTCGCAGTTCAGGGCGGTGATGCAGTCGTGGGCCAGCAGGACGTCGGTGCAGACGGAGACGGGACAGCCCCAGGAGCCGCCCGCGCCCCGGCCCTCCACGCCGAGCATCAAAATCTCACCGCGCTCGTTCTGGCCGATGCAGGCCCGGGGGTTCTTGTCCACCCAGATGCCGACGTTCTGCCGCTTGCCGTTGATGACCAGGGCGGGTTGGAATTCCATGGCGTCGGTGGTGCCCTTGCCTACGGCGCCGGGGGCGTCCGCGATGTAGAACCAGTCGTTGTCGTGGAGCTCCAGCCGCTTGTAGCCCCAGCCGAAGTGCTCGCCGTAGGTCTTGCCGCTGCACATGGCCCAGCCGGCGATCATGCCGCCGTTGCCCTTGCCGGACTCGCCCGCGGCGTTGACGTCGATGAAGCTGGAGCCTGTCATCGCCAGAATGCCGTTCCCCTGCTTGGCAATGGTCCCCACGGTGTCGCCGTGGTAGGGCAGGTTGGGGGAGGGAATGAGCCGGAGTCTGGCGGGCTGCTTGCCGATGGCCAGGACGCCCCGGGCTCCGTCGCAGTCCACCTCGAGAATCAGAATCTCGTTCTCCGCGTCGATGGCAAGCACCTTCTCGCCCAGCTTGGTGCGGATGCCGGTCCCTCCGTCGTCCACGCCGGCCTCGTTGATCCGCACGTGGGCGTAGCCGCCGCTGAGGGCGTCCGGATGGGCCCGGAAATAGTCCTCGGCGCTGGCTGTGTCCAGCTCGTAGAACTTCAGATAGAAGCTCTGCTGCTCCGGGCTCATCTCCGCAAGCTTCTCCTCGGGCTGCATCCAGCGGGTGTCGGTCTCCATCTCCGCCATCCAGGCCTGGTCGCTGGCGGTATAGGCGAAGGTATCCTGGGTGTTCTGGCCGATCTGCTCCTGCCGGGCCTCATTCTCCAGCTGTGTCCGGGCGTTGACGATGGAGGCCGGGAAGTAGTAGGTGGCGAGGCCCTGGTGCCGCATGGTCTGCATGGCCGTGCCGATCCACATCTCCCGGAGCTCCTTGATCTTGGGAATCTCGGAGAAGACCGCCGTCAGGTAGAGGACGGCGAAGATCAGCAGGATGCAGAGGAAGCGCTTCCAGGCGCCGCTGCGGAGCACCGCGTAAATCAGGGCCACGGCCCCCACGGCAAAGAACGCCAGCAGCAGCAGATTGACCGTATCGGAGGCCTCGAAGGCCTTTTGCAGATGGGTCATCTGCATGATGATGGTATAGAGCAAGAACAGATCCGCCAGCAGCAGCAGAGAAAACAGAATTTGCAGGCCGGCGCTCGTCTGTCTGCGGCCGGAGCGGGCGGAGGGGGTAAAGAGCCCGCCCTTTGTGTTGTTTGTACCCATTCGGATACCTCCTTCTCAGAAAATCGGAGCGATTTGGAATGCGCCGGGAGGCCGGCGCTGAATTACAGCAGCTCGCCGCCCCCCAGGACCCTGTCGCCGTCGTAGACCACGGCGGACTGGCCGGGGGTGACGGCCCGCTGGGGCTCGTCGAAGTCCAGGCGGACGCCGCCCTCGGGCAGGGGGGTCAGCAGACAGGGCTGCTCGGGGTGGCGGTAGCGGATCTTGGCCGCGCAGCGGAGGGGCTCCGCCGGGGGACGGCCGGCGCTCCAGTGGAATTCCTCCACGAAGGCCGTCCGCCGGAAGAGGGCCTCCTTCGGCCCCACGGTGACGATATTGGCCGCGGCGTTCACCGAGACCACATAGAGCGGCGCGTCGGAGGACAGGCCCAGGCCCCGGCGCTGGCCCACGGTGTAGTGGATCACGCCCTTATGCCGGCCCAGGTACTTCCCGTTCAGGTCGAGGAAGGCGCCGGACTCGGGCCGGAGGCCTGTCCGCTCCTCGATGACCTTGGCGTAGTCCCCGTCGGGGACGAAGCAGATGTCCTGGCTGTCGGGCTTGCTGGCGTTGACGAAGCCCTGGGCCTCGGCGATGGCCCGGACCTCCTGCTTGCGCAGCTCCCCTAAGGGGAAGCGGATGTGGGGCAGAAGCGCCTGATCCAGATGGTAGAGCACATAGCTCTGGTCCTTGTCCGGGTCCCGGGCCTTTTTCAGGCTCCAGAGGCCGTCCCGCTCCTCGATCCGGGCATAGTGGCCGGTGACGATCACGTCGCAGCCCAGCTCCCGGGCCCGCTGCCAGAGCCGGTCGAATTTCAGCCAGCGGTTGCAGTCGATGCAGGGGTTCGGCGTCCGCCCCGCCAGATAGGCGGCGGCGAAGCGGTCCATCACCTTCTCCCGGAAGGTATCGGTGAAGTTGAAAACATAGTACGGAATGCCCAGCCGGCAGGCCACGGCCCGGGCGTCCTCCACGTCGTCGAGGGAGCAGCAGCTCCGCTCCCGCGGGACGCCCGCGTCCTCGTTCTGAAAGAGCTTCATGGTGCAGCCGATGCAGTCCCAGCCGTCCCGCCGCATGAGCCAGGCGGCCACGGAGGAGTCCACTCCCCCGCTCATGGCAATCAGAGCCTTCATTCGCGCTCCCTCCCTTTGACGTTCGACGGGCGGGTTTTGTTCCCGCGGCTTTGGCCGCCGGAACGCGCCGCGGAGGAGGAGTTCCCGCTCCGGCGGCTCCGGCTGTGCTCCGCCGGGGGCGCGCTGCGGGTGGAGACCTGGCGCTGCTGCTTCGGCTTAGCCGGGCGGCGCTTCGCGCCGGGTTCCCGCTCCCCCCGCAGGCCGGCCATCAGGCGGCGGAAGCGGGCGTAAAAGGCGGGGGCGGTGCGGAGGGGCTTGCCCTCCCAGACCAGCCAGCTGCATTCCTCCAGCCGAACCCCGTCCAGACTGCCGGCCAGAAAGCGGCTCACGCAGAGGGCGTCGGCAAAGGGCAGAACCCGGTAGAAGAACTGGGGATCGGCCTCCAGGTTGCCCTTGAGCTGCTCCGGGGAGGCGGAGAGCAGCCAGCGCCGATAGCCCAGGAGCTCCGCGGCCAGGGCCGCGCCCTCCTTGGTCCGGCGGCCGCCGCAGCGCAGCAGCAGACCCACCGCCGTCTGGAGCAGGAGGTTCAGCAGCATCAGGGCGGTCAGGCCGCTCTTTTTCCCCAGGACGAGGAGGGAGGCGGCGGAGAGCAGATACAGAATGAGGGTGCGGAGGCTGTGGCGGCGCAGCAGGCAGCCGCCCAGCTGCTGGAGGCCCAGACAGGCCGCCGTCCCCAGCAGGGTCAGGGGCACGATGAGATACCAGCGCCAGCTCTTGGAGGCGATCAGCAGATCAAAGCAGGCCAGGCAGAGGGCCAGACCCGCAGCCAGGGCCAGAAGCCGGAAAATCAGGGGCGAGCCGCCCTTGGGGTCGAAGATTCGCTCCTTCCAGAACTCCCGGGGCTTTTCCGCGGCCAGGCGTTTGGCCTTCAGGAACTCGGCGCTGCGCAGGTCGCAGCGGTCGCCCCGGGCGAAGAGGGCCCCGAAAATCTCCCGTTCCACCTGCTTGCGCTCGGTGTCCATGTCGATCTGGCGGTTGAGCCAGAGCCGGCCCCGGCGGGTGCGGGTGACGGTCAGATAGCCCAGGGAGGCCCACTGGACCACCATGAGGGCCAGATCGGGCGCCCGGTCCGTGAGCAGGTAGGGCACCTCTCCGGCGTTGCCGCCCTCGGGGGGCATGGCCTGGCGCTTGGGAAGAATGGGAAGGTTCCGCAGGAAAATCAGCCAGAAGAGGGCCGTCATGGCCAGCAGGCCAAGGAAGAGCAGCCGGTCCACGCCCACGGTCTTGCCCGCCAGAAAGCGGAGGTCGAAGAAGTCCCGGGGCAGCTCCAGCTCGATCGACATGGCCTCCCGATCCCGGAGGGTCTGCCGGGAATCCAGCACGGCGCGGATGAGCCCCTGATCGATGCTGAGCTCCATGTAATTTTCTATGAGATCGCCGTTGTAGCCGGACCAAAAGACGGGCAGGCCCTCAAAGCTGCCGGGCAGCCGCACTTCGACCTCGTAGCCGGAGATCGGGCAGGTCCAGGCGGGATAGAGGAGCTGGACAAAGAACTTCTGCGCCTTGCCGTCGTCGGTGACGGTCTCGGCCAGCCGGTAGGAGACCGTGAGCTCGCTCCGCTCGGACCAGTTCCCCTCCAGGACCAGCAGCTTGCAGCTGTCCCCGCTCCGGAGCTGATAGGGTGCGGAGCAGTAGATTTCCCTGGCGGCCGGGGAGATGGGGATGGCGAAGCCCTCGGTGTCCGGGGCAAATTCCACCGTAAAGCGCAGGGTCACGGCGCAGGCGCCGTCGGGCTCCACCACGCATTCGGTCCGCATGGCGGTGACGGCGGTGGCCGCGGTCCCCTCGGCGGAGACCGGCACGGCCAGCAGCGCAAGAAGCAGCAGCGTGATCATCGCAGTCAGCAGCCTTCGCACACGGTCTCCTCCTTTCCGTTTCGGCCTGCTTATACAGCAGCCGTCATAATACTCCATTATAATTCAATTTATCATACCACATAAACGGAAAAAAAGCAAGGAAAAAGAAATGCCTGAAAAAAGGAAGGAAGCCTGCGCGTTTCCTTCCTTTTTTCAGGCGATGGGCCTACTTCCCGTACAGCCGCAGGGTGCCGGGGATCTCCTCGACCAGGCAGAAGCCGTTTTCGGTGAGCAGGGCGTCCAGGCCCTCCGGGTTGTCCTCGGCGGTCTCGTTCCAGGGGGCCACCACATAGTCGGAGCCCAGGACATGCGCCCTGTCGGCGTAGTAGAGATCGTAGAGCACCGGGAGCTCGGACAGGGGCACGGTGAAAATCTTGTGGGCCGTGACCGTCGCGTCGGAGGGAATCCGCTCCAGCAGGGCCCGGGTCTGGGTCCAGCGCTCGGTCCCCCGCGTCCAGACATAGAGGGTCTTCTTCCAGCGGGTCCCCATCTGATTCAGCAGACAGCCCGCGCTCAGCAGAATCGCCGCAAGCAGGGCCATGACCCGGAGGGGGAAGCGCTTCTCGCTCCGCTCGGGGATCGGGGCCAGATTCACACAGCTCAGATAGAACAGCAGGGCCAGGGTGCCGTAGTTGTACTGATAGCGGATCTCGTGCTGATAGCGGTAATCCGAGAGGAGGTTGACCAGCACCAGAGGGATGAGCAGAATCAGCCGCTCATAGCGCCGGGTCCAGAAGGGCATCCCCAGCAGGACGCCCAGGGTCAGGGCGAGATAGGGCAGCTTCTCGGCGTCGAAGCACTCGTAGACCGCCTTGATGGGGCAGAGCAGGACGGCCTTGACCAGGGTCAGCAGACTGCGGTCCTCGGTATAGAAGAGGTTGGCGTAGCGCCAGGACATGGCCCCGTCGCCCTCCCGGTTGAGCCAGCCCGTCTCCAGGACGAAGCAGGCCACGGCCCCGCCCAGGAGCAGCAGGCCCGGGAGGAGCTGCTTCCGCCGGGAGGGCCGCAGGGCCGCCCGCAGCAGGACGAAGAGCCCCACCACGGCCACGTAGACCGCCGCGTCCTCCTTGACGCAGAGGACCAGCAGGGCGGAGACCGCCGTCCCGAGGCGGCTGTCCCGGTCCAGGGCGCAGAGCAGCCAGAGCAGCAGGGGCGTGAGGAAGCAGTTCTCATGCAGGTCGCCGTTGGCTCCGGCGGCAAAGGCCGGCGCCGCCAGGAGCAGGACGCAGAGCAGGAAGCGCCGGGCCCCCGTGAGGCCGTGGACGCCGCCCAGCTTCCAGAGGGGGATCACTGCCGAGGCCATGACCGCCGCCTGGAGCACGTTGAGGGTCTCGGGCCGGGGGACCAGCCAGTAGAAGGGCAGCATCAGATAGTAGATCGGCGAGAGATGGACCTTGAAATGGGAGAGCAGGCCGTCCCGCTCCAGGGTGGTCAGGGGCAGACCCGTCCGGCGCATATAGGCAAACATCTGGGAGAAGATGCCGAAGTCGTAGGTGACGCTGCTCAGGGTCTGGACCCGGGCGATGCCCCAGAGGCTCATCCCGGCGAAGAAGCCCAGGGCCGCCAGCCCTGTCAGCACGGCCCAGCTCGGGTGGGGCTTGTTCCCGGCGGCCCGGACCACGCCGGTCTCCGGGCCCTCGTCCCAGCCCCGCAGGGCGTAAATCATCAGCAGCAGGAGGATGAAGGCGCAGCCCCCCAGCATCCCCCAGCTGAAGGAGGCCGCCAGGGCCGGTCCGGCGCAGAGCGCGAAGAGCAGGGGCAGGGCCAGCCGGGCCAAGAGCAGCCGCTTCCCGGAGGGAGCGCCCTTCTTCTCCCCTCTGCCCGCGAGCGTCCCGGCCAGGCAGAGGCCCAGGAAGAGCCCGGCCCCCACCAGGCCGACCCGGAGCAGGGACATGTGCTTCAGGGCCTCCGTCCGCTCCAGACTCCGAAGCCCGGCGGGCAGAAGCAGATATTCCAGCGCCGCCGCCCCCAGCCAGGCGCAGAGCCCCCGGCGGATCAGGGCAGGAAGGATCTTTTTCTTCGTCATAGGTTTCCTCGGTTCTTATTGAAAGGGTCAAGAATAGAATGAAGCTCGCGCTTCGCGCTGAATGAAGTCGCTCCCTGCGGTCGCTAATGAAGTCGGGGCTTCGCCCCTAATGAAGCCGCTTCGCTAATTGTGGTATTTTCGAATATGAATATTCGAAAATGATTTTGAATCTCATTTTGCAATTGGCAAATTGCAAAATACCACAATTAGCGAGCGTTAGCGAGCGGCTTCATTAGGCCGTCAGGCCGACTTCATTAGGCCGCCAGGCCGGCTTCATTAGGCCGTCAGGCCGGCTTCATTTGGGTTGTCAATCTTCCTTTTGCAGGCGGACGACGATGCGCTCCTCGGGGTCGTCGATGCCGTTGTCCTGGAGGGCCTTGGAGCAGTTCTCCACGGTGTTGAAGTAGGCGTCCCAGTAATCGGCGGTCTTGCACCAGCCGCGGACCGTGAAGATGTAGGTGTCGTCGTCCACGGCGGTCATGCGGGTGAAGGGGGCGGGCTCGGCCAGGATCAGCTCGCTCTTGGCGCAGGCCTCCAGCAGGACCTTCTTGACCTCCTCGGCGTTGGCGTCGTTGGTGATCTTGTAGTCCACGTCCACCCGGCGAATCTCCTCGGCGGTGTAGTTGGTGATGTTGGCGTTCATCAGAGCGCCGTTGGGGATCTGGACCTTCTTGTTGTCCAGGGTCAGCAGGGTGGTGTAGAAGATGCTGATGTCCTTGACCACGCCCTCGGCGCCGGAGCCCTCCACATAGTCGCCCAGCTTGAAGGGCTTGAAGACCAGGATCATGATGCCGCCGGCCAGATTGGTCAGGGCGCCCTGGAGGGCCAGGCCTACGGCCAGGCCGCAGGAGGCCAGGACGGCGATGACGCTGGACATGGGAACGCCCAGGATGTCCACCACCGCGATGATCAGGATGACGTAGAGCAGGGCCTTGATGAACTTTTCGAGGATGTTCTTGACCGCCTCGTCCAGCTTGGTCTTGTTCAGGGCCTTCCGGATGCCCTTGCGCAGAGCCTTGATGACGATGCAGCCGACGATCAGGACGACGATGGCGAGAAGGACCTTGCCGCCGTAGGTGGTTACGAGATCGAGAACCTTCTGAAGAAACGTGCTCATGGTACTGCCTCCTTATATTTTTTCGGAGTGCGCGGCACTCCATGATAATTATACCATAGATTTGCATATTGTCCAGCGCTTTCCGCGCTTTTTCTGTTTTTTTCAGTTTTATGTGGTTTTTCCGCGGAGGCTGTGCTATACTGGACGGAGAACAAGGAAGCCCGCCTCGGCGGGAAAGGAGGCATCATGAAAATTCAGATTTTACAGCTTTTGGAGGGCGCGGAGCGGGCCGAGGGCCTGACTGTGGTGATCGACGTGCTGCGGGCCTTTTCGCTGGAGTGCTTTTTGATGAGCTGGGGCGCGGCGGAGCTGCGGCCCGTGGGCGCCCTGGAGGAGGCCTTCGCCTGGCGGGAGCGGGACCCGGCGGCCCTGCTCATCGGCGAGCGGGGTGGAGCCAAATGCGAGGGCTTCGACTTCGGCAACAGCCCCACGGGCATCCCGCCCGAGGCCATCCGGGGCAGGCGGATCATCCACACGACCAGCGCCGGGACCCAGGGTGTGACCCGGGCCGTCCGGGCCGACGAGATTCTCAGCGGCAGTCTGGTCAACGCCGCCGCCGTGGCGGCCTATATCCGGCGGCGGAGCCCGGAGAAGCTGAGCCTGGTCTGCATGGGCAACGCCGGGGTCCGGGAGGCCCCCGAGGACGTACTCTGCGCGGAGTACATCCGTTCCCTCGTCCTGGGGGAGCCCATCCCCGATCTGGAGGAGCGGATCCGGGCCCTGCGCTGGCACGGGGGCGAGCACTTCTTCAACCCGGACACCCAGCACATCTACCCCGAGCCGGACTTCTGGGCCTGCATGCGGCGGGACCTCTTCCCCTTCGTCCTGCGGGTCCGCCGGGACGCCCTGGGGCTGTATATGGAGAAGGTGGAGATCCTATGAAAAAGATCGAAAAAACCAACGTCATGCGGATCCTGGAGCAGCAGGGGGTCCCCTACGAGAGCCACTGCTACGAGGGCAGCGGCGCGATCTCCGGGGCGGAGGTGGCGGCGGTGCTGGGCCAGGACCCGGAGCGGGTCTTCAAGACCCTGGTCACCGTGGGCCGCTCGGGGCAGCACTATGTCTTTGTGATCCCCGTGCTCCGGGAGCTGAACCTCAAAAAGGCCGCCGCGGCCGCCGGGGAGAAGAGCATCGAGATGGTGAAATCGAAGGAGCTCCTGCCCCTGACGGGCTATATCCACGGGGGCTGCTCCCCCATCGGCATGAAGAAGCCCTTCCCCACCTTCTTAGAGGAGAGCGCCGTCCTGTACGACGCCATCCTCTTCAGCGCCGGGAAAATCGGCTGGCAGGTGGAGACCGCCCCCGAGGGGCTGGAGAAGATCGTCCCCTTCCAATACGCGGAGCTCTGCGACTGAGCCTTGCCTCGGACAATTTGCCGAAGGGCTTCGACTCTGTCATGCTTTTGTACGCCTCTCCTGCTATGATCAATACAAAACACCGAAAGTTCGGGATTTCCATGCCGAACAGCTTGCGGCAGCCCCTTTTGTTTTTCGTATTTCCCGCTTCGTCTTTCGTTTCCCCTACCCCTCCGCCAGCCCCAGGGCCAGAATGCCCCGGGTGGCAGCGTAAATTTCGTCGAATTGGGAGAGCGGCAGGGGGTTCTCCCCGCTGCCCAGCTCCAGGGTGTAGCCGGGCCGGTCCCGGGTGAGGATGAACCAGTCCTTGTAGCCCGCGAAGCCAGAGGCGTAGGGCACGTCCTCCAGGGCGTAGCCGGACACCGCGGCGAAGCGCTCCCCCAGCTCCCGGGCTCCGGCGGGCTCCATGCTGCCGAACTTCCAGTAGATTGCCTTCCCCTGGGTGTGGAGGCTGATTGTCAGCCCCGGCGCGGTCCGCTCCGTCAGCCCGGCCAGGGCCTCGGTCTCGGGCTCCGAGAGGGGGGCCGGACCCACATAGTCCCGGGGGCCGGGCCGGTCCCAGCCCTGGCTGAACTTGATCTCCCGGGCCTGCTCCCAGCGGGCCGGGTAGTTGAGGTTCAGGTCCACCCCCCGCAGATTGGCCTTCCAGCCCGCCGGGAAGGGGACCTGCGGGAAGCCCTCGGCCAGGGCCCGGGCCTCGGCGAAGCCCGGGTCCCCCGCCCGGAGGGCCCCGGTCACCAGGTCCACCCCGTCCGGGTCCACCATGGGGACCAGATGGAGGGTACAGCGCTGGTAGAGGGCCTGGGCCGGGAAGCCGTAGATCCGCCCGTTCTCCGAGATGGCCCGGGCGTAGTCCTCCAGGAACTTCATCAGCACCGGGACCGTGATCCACTCGTTGGCGTGGTGGGCTGCGTTGTAGAGCACCCGCCGGGGCCCCAGGCCCACGGCGATCTGCCAGAGCTTCCGCCCGTAGGCCGTCTCCCCGATGGCCCGGACCGTCAGAAAGGGATAGCGGGCCCCCAGCCCCTCCAGACAGAGGGACAAAAGCTCCCAGGTGAAGGGCAGATCCGTCGGGACCACCTCGAAGCCCAGGGGCACCGTCAGCACCTGGCCCACGTAGAGCCGCAGCGGGTCCTGATTGGGATTCGCCGTGATCAGGGCCCGGACCGTGGTCCCGTACCGGGCCGCGATCCGGGTATAGTTGTCCCCCGGCGCGGCCCGGTAGTGCCGATAGCCCGTCAGCCAGGGCAGCAGAGCCGCCCAGGTCCCCCCGTCCGGCCGCCCCGTGGGCGGCAGCCCCTCCCGCCGCTGAAACTCCGCCAGATCCGGGACCCCCGCCCGCTTCAACGCCAGCTCGTAAAGCTCCATCGTTCGTACCTCCAAGCCGTGATGGTACAGTCTATGCGGCGGGAGCGGAAGAAATCAGCGGCGGGCGATCCGCAATAATCGTCAAGTTTTGCCCCTTTTCATTTGCCGGAAAAGGTGGTATAATGGAAAAAACTTTCAATCTGCGGAGGGGAAGCTTATGCGGATCTGGATCCTGGTCAAGGCGCCGGGGCGGCTGAAGGAGCCGCTGGCCCGGCGGGAATGGGAGATCCCGGCGGGGATCGGAAGCCCGCGGGAGCTGGTGACGGCTCTGGTGGAGGCCTCTCTGGCCGCCTTTGCGGCACGGCCTCAGGATCTGCCTCTGACGGAGGCGGAGATGGAGGAGATGAAGGCCCTGGGCAAGTTTGCCTTCGGCTTCCGCTGCAACGAAGAGCGCCCGGATCGGGACCGGGCGGTGGAGGCCGCCCTGCTGGCCCTGGAGGACGGGCTGGTGCGGATCTATCGCAACGGCGAAGCCCTGGAGGACCCGGACGCGCCCCTGAAGCTGGACGAGGGCGACGAGTTGCTGCTCCTGCGTCTGAGCTTCCTGGCGGGAAGGCTCTGGTAGAAAACGGAAAACGGAGGGATCGTCATGGATAAAACACAGGCAGAGAAGGCGCAGGACCGGGTGCAGGCCGCCCGGCGTTATGAACTGCAGCTGAAGGAGCAGATAAAGCCCAGGGGCCTGACCGCGGATCAGGAGACCTTTCTGTACAAATCCGGCCCGGAGCTCCGGGCCACGGAGCAATGGAAGCGGCTGGACGCCTTTCTGGCCCGGCCGGGAGCTCGGCTGGAGGACGCGGCGGAGGCGGAGCTGGGCTGGCTGCGGCACAGCCTGGGCCCGGAGCTCTGGGAGACCCTGCTCTACGCCGCGGCCCATCTGCAGGAGCTGCCCTTTTCCCAGGGACTGAACCGCCGGGGCTTGCGTTCCGCGGACCCGCGGACCTATCTGGACCGGCTTGCCACCCTGGTTTGGTCCCTGAGCTGCAAGCCCCTGCTGCGGGAACCCCTGGGCGATATCCTCTCCGACCGGCTGACCGGAGACGCCCGGGCCTATATGCAGATCCAAAACTTGGACCGGAGCATCAGCCCCTGGCAGGTGGCCCGGGCCCTGGACTTGGGCGACGCCGACGTGGAACGGGCCGTCCGGGCGATCCTGGAGGGGGACAGTACGGGACCCCGGCTGAGCCGAGGCCTTATCAGCGGCGTGCTATGCTGTCACCGGCCGGAATTCTGGGAGGCCGCGGGGAAGCTGCTGCTGGCCGCCGGGCTCCAGGAGGGCCTGCGGCAGGCTGTCTGCGAAAGCGCGGACCAGGGCACCCGGGAGGCCTTCCTGTACCTCCTGGGTCTGATCCGGGACCGGGATCTGATCCGCTTTTCCTCCGTCAAGCGGGCGGTGGGGACCTGGCTCGGCGTTTTTACCGCAGAGAGCCGGGATCTGGAACGGATCAACCGCAAGAGTCTGGACCTGCTCTGGGACTGTCTCCACAGCGAGGCGCGGCGGGAGGAATGCTTGCGCTCCCGGGACGCCATGGCTATCTATATCGGCCTTTGGAGCCTGGGCTTTGAAGATATCGGCCTGGCCGGGCTGCGGATCCTGGAGCTGCGGGATCCCCAGCAGCTCCTGGCCGCGGGCTATTACGTACAAAATCTCCAGGCGAAGCACTTCGCCCACCGCCTGGCCTTCGAGGTCCTGAGCCGGGGCGCACTCGAGCTCCAGACGGCGGCCATGTGGCTGCCCTCCTTCCTGCCCTGCTTGGGGGAGATCCACTGGTGGGACCGGAAGCTGCAGCCGCCGGTGCTGACGGACTGGTTCGACGCGCCGGCGGAGATGGAGCGGGCCTGGGCCCTGATCCTGGATCTGCTGGGCGGGATGAAGAAACGGGAATACAAATTTGCCCCCTGCCTCTTCCCCTGGCTGGAGATCAGCCTGCGGCGCACAGATCTGACGGAGCGGCTCTGCCTGCTGGCCCTCTGGAGCCGGGACCCGGAGAAGCGGGCCCTGGCCTGCGGCCGTCTTGCAGACTGCGGCACGGAGCGCCGGGCCGCCTTCCTGCGGCTGCTGACCCGGGAGAAGACGGATCAGGTCCAGCGGAATACCATTCTGGACGCCCTGGCGGACCGGGAGACCACGACCCGGGAGGCGGCGGTCTCCCTGGCGGAGAACATGGCCCTGCGCCCGGAGGAGTATGCCCGGATCCTGCCCCATCTGCGGCTGAAGAACCCGGAGACCCGCAAGGCCGTCATGGCCCTGCTGCTGCGGCAGGCGGATGGGGAGCTGATCCCCTGCCTGAAGGACCTGCTGGCCGATCCCAGGGAGGAGGTCCGGGCCGCGGCCCTGGAGATGGCCTCCCGCTGTGCCAAAGACGGGCGGAGCGCGGTGTCCGCCGCCGTCGCCGAGGCAGCCGCGGCCAATACCGAGCCCCGAAGCGCCCGGGAAGCGGGCCTTCTGAGCACCGTCCTGCCGGAAAAGCGGGAGGCCGAAGCCCCCCTCTGCACCCCGGCGGACCGATATATCCCCACGGAATTCGACGCTGCCTACACGGCCCGGATCGCCGCCCGCTGGCGGGAGGTCTTCCCGGATTCGGAGCTGCCGGACCAGCTCCTGAGCGGGAAAACGAAGGGCCTGCTGGGACAATTGGCGGAGAAGCTGCGGAAAAACCTCTGTCCCTCGGCCCAACAGGCCCTGGAGGACGCCCGGGATCTGAACGTCTTCTGCGCTGGTCTGGAGGAGAAGTCCTACCGGGATCAAAACGGCGAGGAGCGCCTGGTGGGCGACGGCTGGTATCACATGGACGAGGCGTGCTTCCAGAGCTTTCTGAAGCCCTGGTATGAGAGCCGGGGCATGACGCCGGAGCGGCTGCTGCGGCTGGAGCTGTTTTGTACCACCGACGGAGAGAACGAAGCCGTGGATCGCTGGATCCGCCGTCTTCTTGGCCCGGGCTTCGATAACCGGGAAACCACGTCCACCCTGCGGAACGCAGCCTACCTGGCGACCCGTCTTCGCTTATGCTTCCCCCTGCGGGACGCCGCCGACCTGGGCGCGGCCCTGGCCCTCTGGTCCGTGCGCTGTCTGCCGGAGGAGGACCTTATGCTGCCGGTAGAAAGGGGCCGCAGCTTTTCCGCCTACGGCATCAGCTGCAAGCAAGGCCATCTGCTGGCGGAGCGCCGCCTGTCCAAGCTGCTCGGGCTGCTGGAATGCAGGGACGACGAGACCCTGGCCCTGCGCTTCCCCATCGCCGCGGCCTGCACGGAGCGCTGCCTGGCCGCGGCGGAGCGGGCGGAGTGGGTGAAGGGCGTCATGTCCGTTTCAGATACCTCCGAGCGCCTCGGCCGCTCCATGATCAGCCTGGGGATGGGCCGCCGTGCCGGCGATCTTCCCGCCGGGGCCGGAGAGTATCTCCTGGCAGCCTGGCGGGGTCTGATCACCCCGGCTCAGTTCTTCTCCTGCCTCTTTGAAGGCGGGGACCTCTACCGGGGCCTGCTGCTCCTCACCGGCCTCACGGCGGAGCTGAGGGACGGCAAGCGGAGCGCCGCGACCCGGGGCCGCTATGCCTACGGCCATACGCGGGAGCTGACGAAGCTCAAGGAGCTCTATCTGGGCCACGCCCTGCCCGTCACCGAGGCCGACGGGGCCAGGCTCCGCTTTGCCGAGGACCTCTGCGGGCAGGCAGTCCGGCGGGTCCTGGCCGCGGAGCTGGTCCGGGGCGAGGGCGAGACCCCGTACTCCGCCGCGGTGGTCGGCATCCAGCGGCTCTACGGGGCCGAGACCCTGGTCTCCATCCTGAAGGCCCTGGGCTCCACGCCCCTGGACCGCTCGGTCTACTATGCCTATCTGAACGTGACGGACCGGAAGAGCTGTCTGAGCCATCTGCTGTCCGTCTGCGTCCCCGGGTCGGAGGAGACGGCAGCGGACCTGGCCGCGGCCCTGCAGGGCAGCGGGGTCTCCCGCAGGCGGCTGGTCGAGGCCGCCCTCTACAGCCCCGCCTGGATCGAGCTCATCGGGGAGCAGCTTGGCATTTCCGGTTTCCGCTCCGGCTGTTATTACTTCATGGCCCACATGAACGAGAACTTCGACGAGCAGCGCATGGCGGTCATCGCCCGTTTCACGCCGCTGAGCAAGGAGGAGTTGGCCGCCGGGGCTTTTGACCTGGATTGGTTCCGCTCCGCCTATGCCGCTCTGGGAGAGAAGGACTTCGGACTGATCTACGACTCGGCCAAGTATATCTCCGACGGAGCCAGGCACACCCGGGCCCGAAAATACGCCGACGCCGCCCTGGGCCGCTTCGCCGTGGCGGAGACCGAGGCCCAGATCGCGGAAAAGCGGAACAAGGACCTGCTCATGGCCTACCCTCTGATCCCGCTCAAGGGGGAGGAGGATCTTCTGCGCCGCTATCTCTTCATCCAGCGCTTCAAGAAGGAGAGCAAGCAGTTCGGCGCCCAGCGCAGCGCCAGCGAGGCCAAGGCCGCCGAGACGGCCCTGGTCAACCTGGCCCGGAACGCGGGCTACGCCGACCCCATGCTTCTGACCCTGCGGATGGAGGCCCTGGACTTCGCCTCCAGGCGGGAGCTCCTGGAGCCCCGGACCCTGGAGGGCGTGACCCTGCGCCTGTGCTTTGACGCCGATGGCAAGGCGGAGCTGAGCTGCGAGAAGAACGGGAAGGCGCTGAAGTCCATCCCCGCCGGGCTGAAAAAGAAGCCCGAGGTCCTTGAGCTGACCGCGGCGAAAAAGGCCTTTGCCGAGCAGCATCGCCGGACCCGGACGCTGCTGGAGCAGGCCATGGAGGACCAGACCCCCTTCCCCCTGGCGGAGCTCCGGGCCCTGCAAAGTCATCCCGTGGTCTGGCCCATGCTGGAAAAGCTGGTCTTCCTGGCGGGAGAACAGGCGGGCTTCCTCACGGGAGCGGGACTGGCCGACGCCGGGGGCGGAGTCTGCGCCCTGCCCGAGGACGTGACGCTGACTCTGGCCCACCCGATCCATCTCTACAAGCTGGGCCTCTGGCGCGCCTTCCAGCACTACCTCTATGACCGGCAGATCGTCCAGCCCTTCCGCCAGGTCTTCCGGGAGCTCTACGTAAAGACCGAGGAGGAGCTGACGGCGACGAAGATCCTCCGCTATTCCGGCAACCAGATTCTTCCGGCCAAAACCTGTGCCGTGCTCAAAAGCCGGCGCTGGGTGCTGGATATGGAGTCCGGCCTGCAAAAGGTGTACTACCGGGAAAACCTGGTGGCCGAGCTCTGGGCCCTGGCGGATTGGTTCAGCCCCGCGGACATCGAGGCGCCCACCCTGGAATACGTGGTCTTCCTGGACCGCCGGAGCTGGGAGCCGGTTCCCCTGCGGGAGGTGCCGGAGCTGATCTTCTCCGAGGTCATGCGGGACGTGGATCTGGCCGTGTCCGTGGCCCACGCCGGCGGCGTGGACCCGGAGACCAGCCACTCCACCGTGGAGCTGCGCCAGGCCATGCTGGAGTGCCTGCTGCCCATCCTGAAGCTGGACAACGTCCGGGTGGAGAAGCACCACGCCTTCATTCACGGGGCTCTGGCGGACTACCGGGTCCACCTGGGCAGCGGCGTAGTCCACCAGGCGGGGGGCGCCATGCTGCCGGTGCTGCCGGTCCACAGCCAGCACCGGGGCCGGATCTTCCTGCCCTTCGCCGACGAGGACCCCAAGACCGCCGAGGTTCTCTCCAAGGTCCTCCTCTTCGCCGAGGACAAAAAGATCAAGGACCCGTCGATCCTGGCAATGATCCGATAAACAGGAAAAAAGACCCGGCCTCCGGGCGGCGTCATTGCGCCGCCCGGAGGCCGGGTCTTTTGTTTACCGCTTTTTCATCAGCTCGCGCATTCTCTGGGCGTGATCCAAGATCCGTTTCCGCATGCGGAGGTTCTTGGGGGTGACCTCTAAGAGCTCGTCGTCGGCCAGGTATTCCAGGCACTGCTCCAGGGAGAGGACCCGGGGCGGGGTGAGGCGGATGGCCTCGTCGGAGCCCGCGGCCCGCATGTTGGTGAGCTGCTTCTTCTTGCAGACGTTGACGGCCATGTCCTCGTTGCGGTTGCAGGCGCCCACGATCATGCCGCCGTAGACCGGCACGCCGGGGCCGATGAACATGTAGCCCCGATCCTGGACGCCGCCGATGCCGTAGGCCGTGGTCTCCCCGGTCTCATGGGCGATCAGGGAGCCGGTCTTGCGCCGCTCGATCTCGCCCTTCAGGGGGGCGTAGGAGTCC
>CAMVKI010000026.1 GCA_947168005.1 uncultured Clostridia bacterium | reverse complement strand
TATAGCGGAAGCAGTCCTCCCGCAGCTTGTCCTGCTCCGGCTTTTCCTCGGCCTTTTCGGTGCCGAAGCCGTGATAACCATCTTTGTACATCTTCAGATCCAGCAGCTTGCCGTGCTGTTTCAGGCGTTCCGCGTAATGCTCTCCCTGGGGATGCAGCGGGTCGCGGCCGCAGACGATGACCACCGCCGGAGAGAGCTTTTCCAGCGTTTTCTCTGTGATTTTCGCCGCCGGGGACAGCACCTCGCTGTCCAAAGGCAGCTTGGGCGGATAGAGCTCAAACATCATCTTGTAGAGCTTGTCCCCCTCCGGAAAGTCGATGGGGATCGTGTGGGTGAAGTCCAGGAAAGGCACCTCCATGATCTGGCCCGCAATCTGTACGCCCTGCTGTGCCAGCAGAATGGCGGAGCCCGCTGTGAGATGACCGCCCGCACTGCCGCCGGAGAGGATGATCCTGTCGGGGTCGATTCCCAGCTGCTTGGCGTGGGCTTTCAGCCACTTGACCGTATCCACGACCTCTTCCTGGGGATAGGGGAAGCTCTTGTCATAGAGCCGCTTGTAGTTCACATTGACCACAAAGGCCCCCAGCTCTTCGCTCAGTCGCTTACAATAGCGGTCGTCGTCCACCGCGTCCAGGCCGACCCAGGCGCCGCCGTGGATCTGGACGAACACCGGCATATTCTCCCGCTTTTCAGGGTAATAGAACAGGACCTCGACCGGCTCCTTGCCTTCACGCTGGATGTAACTGCGGTCCCCGACAACGGGATCCGTCTTATAATGCTTGTTGATCTTATGGAAGCGGGCGTTCATCACCGCCCGTTTGATTGCTGTCAACGCCATATCATTGCACCTCGATTTTCAATTCTCCGTCACCGCGGGTCACGATGAGCGCCCGCCCGTGATAAGTCCGAATGGTCTTGTCGAAATAGTTTCCCTCGCTCTTGGGGTCTGCCGTGCCAAAGCCCAGGATTGCGCGCTCGCCCTTCGTTTCTGCCGTGATCGTCAACACCGCTTCCGGGTTGAGGATGCCGCTTTCGTCCTTCACGGAGAGCTCGAGGATTCCGTCACCAAGGTCTGCTTGTTCGATATGCACGTCATCGGAGGCGGTCAGAAGCCGGTCCTGTTCCGCGCTTTTCCCGTCCCGGACGTTGATTGCAGTCAGCACGCCCGGCTCGTAAACGGTATCAAACAGCGCCCTGCAGCGCTCTGTCTTTTGTTTCCCCACCGAGCGGCCGTTGACCAGCAGCTCCACCTCGTCGGCGTCGGAGTAGACCTCCACCACGATGGGCTTACCTTGATAGTCCCGGTGGTTCCAGCTCCGCAGGGCGTCCGACCAGCCCCAGCGGGTGGGAGACTGCTTTTCTCCGTAATGGGCGGGATCCTGCACGGCAAGATAGGGCTCTTTCCGAAGCCCCCAGACGATCTGCCGCCAGTAGGACACCGGGCGGCGGTCACCGATCAGGTCGAAGTCACCGCAGCCCGCACTCCGCCAGGGATAAGCACCGTATAAATCATACTCCACCGCTTCGCCGTAGCGGTGCTGGCCGACGCCGGCTTCTCCCAGGTAGTCCCAGGCCGCCCAGCCAAAATCCCCGATCAGCTGCGGGAGCTTTTCGCAGAGCTTCCAGTTCTCATAGAGGGCGCCGGGATAGCACTCCGCTCCCAGCAGAACCCGGTGGGGATATTGGGCGGCGTCCGCTTCATAGCGGAAGGCGGCGTAATTGTAGCCTGCCACGTCCAGATAACTGAAGGCCTCCTCCAGCGGCTCCCCGATCTCCCGGGAGGCCATGAGTCTTGCCAGCTCCTCTGCATTTCCGTTCAGAATGGAATTGACGTCCGCACCGGCTTTGATTGCCAGCTCCGGAATTCGTTCCATCAGCGACAGCACCGGGTTCACACAGTTGGTGAGATAGCGCGAGGAATCCAGCTTGCGGATCTGATCACAGATCTGTCTGCCGTACTGCGCCTCGTGGGGATCGCTGACCTCACAGATCTCGTTGCCGATGGAATAAAGGATCATCGAGGGATGATGGTAGGCCAGATCTACCATGGCCGCAGCGTCTTCCATCCAGTGAGAGAGAAAGTAGGTGGAATAATCAAAGTCCACCTTCGGCATCGTCCAGGCGTCACAGAGCTCCAGCATCACGAGCATCCCCAGCTCGTCACAGGCCTCCAACACCGCCCGGCTGGTTGGAAAATGCGCGCAGCGTATTGCGTTATAGCCTGCTTCCTTCAGCTTTCGGATGCGCCGGTAAGTCAGCGCCCGGTGCTCCACCGCTCCGATGACGCCATGATCCTGATGGATGCAGCCGCCCCGGAGCTTGACGGGCTCGCCGTTAACGCGAAGTCCGCGCACAGCGTCGAGGGAAAGCGTGCGAATGCCGAAGCGCGTGTGCTCCGTGTCCAGCCCCTCCAGTTCGGTCTCGCAGTCGTACAGGTAAGGACGGTCAACGCTCCAGAGCTGTGGGTGCTCCAGCGTAAAGCGCAGGGTTGCCGTCTTGGTTTCTCCCGCCAGGAGCGTGACCGGAGCGCTGATCTCTGCATTGCCAATCCGGTGACGCAGACAAAGCGTTTGCTGTCTTTCCTCCCGGTTGACCAGGGTGGTTTCAATCCGCAGCGCCGCCGCTTCCTCATCCGCTTCCGTCACTGTGATTTTCACGCCCTTTGGCGCGATATGGACGCTGTCCCCACGGAGCAGCCACACGTCCCGGTAAATACCGGTACCTGTATACCAGCGGCTGGAAGGGACCCCGTTTCGCACCAGGACTTTGACCCTGTTCGTTCCTTTCTTCAGGAAGGGTGAAATGTCTGCTGAAAAAGCGGTATAACCGTTCGGATGCTGCGCCGCAAGGCAGCCGTTGACGTACACCGCCGCGTTGTGATAGACGCCTTCAAACTCCAGGTATGCTGCGCCGGGAAGATCGTCCATTTCGAATTCCTTGGTATAGTGAACGGTCTCGGCGGGATAATAGCCGGTGGCATTACCGGTGGGCGTCTGGGAATCCCGTTCCAGGCCAATCATGGCGTCATGGGGCAGCGTGACCGGGACCGGAATCTGCGCACCATTTATCGTACGCTCCAGAGCCGTCCCGCTGCCATGACAGAACAACCAGCCGTTATCGAAGCTCTCCCGGTTCATCAATACTTCCTCGAAAGCTGGGCTTCACATTCCTCGCGGGTGATCTGCCCGGCGTTGCACTTGGCCATCAGCTCCGCGTCCCGATCTCTCAGCTTATAGAAGAGCAGAACCAGGGTGGACAGCAGGAAGCCGATGCCGGGGATCAGGGCGTAAACCACCCACATGCCGTGAATGGCCTGGGGAGTCTGATAGCCTGCCTGGCCCACAGCCATGCCCATGTCCAGCAGCTGCTGATAGCTCTCCGCCTGGACCTCGTGCCAGCCGTAGAGTCCCATCACCAGAAGCCCGATGCTGGCGCCGACGCCGCCGACGGCCTTGCTTACAAAGGCGTTCAGGGAGTAGAATATGCCGGCGCAGTCTTTTCCGGTCTTATAGCGGGTGTATTCGATGGTGTCCGGGGCGATGAAGTTCATAAACACATAACGCAGGGAATTGGCAAGCCCCGCAATGGTGCTCAGGGCAATGAAGGCCCCGATGTTCTCATAGCCTACCAGATACTGCAGGATGTACATCCCGCCGAACACAAGGCCCAGCATGATCAGAGAATTCCGGCG
Organism: uncultured Clostridia bacterium; assembly: GCA_947168005.1. Classification (GTDB taxonomy): domain Bacteria; phylum Bacillota; class Clostridia; order Oscillospirales; family Oscillospiraceae; genus JAFRPC01. The sequence continues at coordinate 14,709 of CAMVKI010000026.1, read as the reverse complement.
GCCAAAGCGTTTTGAGATTTTGTCCGCTTGCGTATTGATGAGCAGGCCCGGAATAAAGGCGATCAGTACCGGCAGCGAGGTGATCATGGTCTTTCCGTCAAAGAGATAGAAGGAAATCAGAGAGGCAACAGCGGAGGACGTGGCGGTGACGCCCGCGATCAGGGTGGAAACCAGGTAGACCATCATGTATTTGTTGGTCTTCACGCAATTCCACATATCCCGCAGAGTATAGCCCTCGTGCTGGTTTTCTTCCTCCACGTTTTTCAGCTCTGTGTTGTACTCCCTGCCGCTTCGCACCAGCGGGATCATGATTGCCGTGCAAAGGATCATGGCCCCGATGGAGACAGAAGTGAAGCTGAAGCCCGGGCCGGCCACCGGATCCACCAGGAAGTTCAGTGCAACGCCCACAATCACCGCAGCCAAAACCGTGATGATTCCCTTCACGGTGATGATGTGGGTCCGCTCCGCGGTGTTGTCCGTCAGGGTCATCACCAGGGAATTCATAGGCACCTCGTTGAGGGTGCAGGAGAAGTCATAGAGCAGATAGCTCACCACAAACCAGGCAATCTTCGCGCCTACAGACAGGGATGAGGGCATCAGATAGAATACGACGGTGAACAGGGGGAACAGGAAGAAGGTCAGCCGGAACCAGGGCAGGTATTTGCCCTCGCCGGTCAGCTTGCGAAAGGCCTTCCACTCCGTGATCTTAAGCTTGTCGATCAGGTAGCCGAAGACCACGTCGTCCACCGCGTCAATCAGCTTGAGCACCAGCAGCACGCTGGCCAGAACCGCCAGATTGACGCCCCGCAGGGCCAGGAACGCGGTCATAAAGGTCTGAAATACGGAGGTGCCGAACAGCCTTCCGCTGTCAGAGAGATAGTAATTGAAGCGCTCCCGGGTGCTGAGCCGCCAGTCGGGATGCTTGTTCACGCTTTCTTTTCTTGCCATTGTGCTCTACCCCTTATATGTATTTTTTTATAAACTTCATCATCCGGTCAAAGGCTTCTTTTGCATGCGGCTCGGTGTCCATCCGGTCCATATAACCGTGGGGCAGCTTCGCTCCGGGAAAGAAGACCAGGTCGTTTGGGACGCCGATCTCGTCCAGCTTCTTTTTGAGGCCGCGTCCCTCCGTGATGAAATAGCCCGTCTCGTCATTCGGCTCGTTGGAGGCGTTGATCCAGCTGGGAATAAAGCTGTCACGAATGTAGGTTTTCGCGTTGATGATTGCCACGGCCTCCGGCGTATTTCGCTTTGCTCCGGTAGAACAGCCCAGCATGGCGTACATGTTTTTGTCAAAGACGCTTGCATCCAGCGCGGCCTCGTCGATAGCCAGCACCTTCAGGTTTTCCCCTGTCATCACGGGATCGAGGCCGAGCAGCTCAGCGTAATCGGGATTACAGACGCAGGCGGCGTAGATTGCCGTCATATTCGCCCCAGCGCTGCCTCCCGAGAGGCAGACACGGGACATATCCAGGTGCAGCGCTTCCTGATGTGTAATCAGATAGCGGAACAGCTCGTCTGTCTGCCGGATCGGCACCGGAAACCGGTACTGCGGCGCCAGCGCGTAATCCGCATTGACCAGGATATAACCTTCTTGCACGATGGCCTCCAGCTTTCCCACACCGCCTCCGCCGGCCTGCAGCGGGTCACCGGCGGACTTGTTGCCGAAAATGAAGCCGCCGCCGTGGAAATACACCACCACGGGCCGTTTTTCCCCGCTGTCATCGGGATACCAGATGTCCGCGAAGCTGTTGGGATACGTCTCGCCGTATTTCACGTCGCTGCGGCAGATCAAGCCGCTGGGCAGCTTCTTCAGCTCCGGCGCATGCCAGGGCGCCCACTCGTTGGGCCTGTGTCCCTTGTAGAGCTTTGCATAGACCGCTTTCTGGATCAGAGTGCATTTCAGATCATTCAGCCGTTTCCCCATGTTCAAGGTCCTTTCTGTGTGTTCCTTTATCTATATTATAGCTTTTGGAAAGAATAAAAAAATACCTACATTTTACATTTTGCATAGGTTGAATTTTACTTTTCCATGGGGTATAATTGATTTGTTGACAAAAACGATGGTGAAGCTTGAACGGAGGGATACTTTGGCAAACTATAATCATCTGATCCGGGAGTTGTCCAGGTTGGATCCGTATGAGAAGGCAGGGCTCGATTCCGTTCACCGAACAGGAACCATGCTTCGCCACGGTCAGTACTTATATCTGATGATGCACGGAACAGACCGGCATACTCTGGAAACCATCAATGACCCACCCGCTCTCCGGGAACAAGGGCATATTGCGGCCTCCTTTCATGAGCGATACGGAGACACAGGCCTCACGGAGGAGGACTTCATGCCGTCTGACATGAATGTTGCCGTAGAAAAACTGCTCCGTTATATTGAAATACCTGCCCACTCACACGAGTTTATCGAATGTGCCTATGTGCTCCGGGGCAGTTGCGTTCATCGCGTCGGGGAAAACGAAGTGATCCAGCAGGAAGGGAGCTTTATCCTCATCCCGGTTCCGACCAGACACCAGCTCATTGCTGTCAGAGACTCACTGTGCCTCACCATGAAAATCAGGCTCAGCCACTTCGTAAAGATGAGCATTCCGCACCTGCCCTCCATGATCTACCCGATCAGTTTCCAGTGCGGTGAAGATCCTGCCGCAGAGAACATGCTCCTGTTTCTGTACGAGCAGCAAAAGCTCGGCCTTCCTTATCAAAACGAGCTGATGGAATCGGCTGCAGCCAGTCTGATCACATATATCCTTCAGCGATATATGGACACGATGCAGCCACTCTACAGCATTGCTCTCAGGGATCAGCGGCTTCTCGATATGGTCAACTACATGTACAATCACTATCGCACCATTACGCTTCACGATCTTGCTGCGGAGTTTCACTACAATGAATCCTATTTGAGCCGCATGTTTCAGGAGCAGGCCGGACGGTCCTTTTCAGAGACTGTCAAGGATTTTAAACTGCGAAAAGCCGCGGAATTGCTGAAAACGAAGGCCTGGAAGCTCGATCACATCTGCGAAGAAATCGGCTATCATGATACGAGGCAATTCATCCGCAGCTTCAAGCAGATGTTCGGTGTAACGCCCGATCGGTTTCGGAAGCTCAGCCAGGAGTACAAGCTGACGGATACATAAATCTATGATTACGCTGCCCACGGAAAAGGAACTGGAAAAGCTGATAGACGAGATTCGCCAAAGCCCCCAGCTGTATCGCATCACATAAAAACAGGAATGGTGCAGTCCCGAAAGACTACACCATTCCATACATGTGAAAATACTTCCTTATGAGCCCGCGGCATTTCGCTCCGCGTCTTCTTTTTTCCTTACAGGGGTTCGTCCATCAGGCTTTCAAACTCCGCGGCTACCTTCTCAAAGGTCTCCTCGTCGATGTCCAGGAGCTCGAAATCGTCCTCCGTGGGCTTGTAGCCGTAGAGATAGACGTCCTCGCTGCCGTCCAGGGCCTCCAGGGCGATGTAGTCCCGGCCGTCCACGTCGAAGATGCCCATGATGCCGCAGTCGAAGCTCACGCCGTCGTCAAAGTCGAGGGTGATGATCTGGTCGTCGCTGTAATTTTTCTTATCCATCTTATTTCCTCCTATGGCTGATTGGATTCCGTCTTGATGATTCTGAACATTTTGAAGGCCGTTGGCAGGGCATAGCTGCCGTCCAGCTGTTCTGGGTCCGCCCAGGTGAAGCCATCGGCCCGTTCGGCGCAGGGGATATAGAAGCAGCGCTGCTCCCATTGAATGTGTGTGAAGATGTGGGTCCGGGTGCGCTGCTGTTCCACGCCCCGGGGCCGAAGACCCCAGCGCGCTGCCAGGTCCAGGGCCTCCTGGGCGCTCAGCCAGCCGGGGACGTTGGGGAACTCCCAGAGCCCGGCCAGCAGGCCGGAGGGGCCGCGCTTGCGCAGGGCCAGAGCCCCCGCGCAGTCGAGGACGAGGACCGTCCGCTTCTCCACCCGGCGCTCCCGCTTTTTGGCCCGGACCGGATAGTCCTGCCAGCTCCCGGCTTCCCGGGCGGCGCAGAAGGCCGCGGCGGGGCAGGCCGCGCAGCGGGGCTCCCCGTTGGGGACGCAGACCGTGGCCCCCAGCTCCATCAGGGCCTGGGTCAGAGTTCCGGCCCCGGCGGCGGGGTAGGCCTCCGCCAGCCGAGCCCGGAGCTCCCGCTTCACGGCGGGCTCGTCCACGCAGCGATTGTCTGCGCTGAGCCGGGTCAGGACCCGCAGCACGTTTCCGTCCACGGCGGGGGTGGGCAGGTCGAAGCAGATGGAACAGATTGCCCCGGCGGTGTAGTCCCCGACGCCGGGCAGGGCCCGGACGGCCTCGTATTCCCGGGGGAAGACCCCGCCGTGCTGCTCCATAATCACCCGGGCGGCCCTTTGCAGGTTCCGCACCCGGGAGTAGTAGCCCAGGCCCTCCCAGAGCTTGTGCAGGAGCTCCGGGTCGGCGGCGGCCAGGGCGGGGATGTCGGGCACCGCGGCCAGGAAGCGGGCGTAATAGCCCTTCACGGCCTCCACCCGGGTCTGCTGGAGCATGATCTCCGAGAGCCAGACCCGGTAGGGCTCCCGGTCCCGCCGCCAGGGCAGCGCCCGGGCGTTTTCCGCGAACCAGCCGGGCAGCACCGCGATTAATTCACCCACTCGATCCATCTTGCGATCCCCTAATCCCTAATCCTTAATCCTTAATCCCTGATATTGTATTACACGAAAGGAAAAAAGTCAAATTCTAAAAAAAGTTAGTGCATTTTCTGGAATTGTGTGTTATAGTAAAATCAGAGAAATATGGGAAGGGGAGGACCCTATGAAGCTGAATTACAAGCGAACGATCTTCGTCGGCTTTGCATTCTTTCTGATCTGCGCCTTCTGGCAGGCCTATGACAACACGATTCCTCTGATCCTGACCAACAAGTTCGGCATGTCCCAGACCCTCTCCGGCGGCGTTATGACCCTGGACAACGTGCTGGCCCTGTTCATGCTGCCCCTGTTCGGCGCGATCTCCGACCGCTGCAAATCCAAGCGGGGCAGGCGGACGCCCTTCATCCTGGTCGGCACCGTCATCGCTGCGGTCTTCTTCGTGATCCTGTCCTTTGCGGATCTGGCCCAGCTGAAAAACATCTCGGAGGTCTCCGCCATCGACGATCCCGCGTCCCTCTCCGTGATTTACGATACGCAGAAGGACGTGGAGCTCAAGACCCCCGACAACGAGAGCTTCCGGCTGAGGGAGCTCTTCACCCGGGAGGAGTTCCTTCAGATTCCCTCCCAGCTCTGGCTGGACGCAGAGGCGGAGCTGGAACCCACCAACGGCGAGACCGTCAAATTCGAGGACGTCAAGACCAAGGCCGCTTTCGCAGAGCTCCCCGCCGACATCCTCCTCCCCGGCGACACGGGGACCATCGGCGAGGCCCTTCGGGAGCCCAAGATCACCGAGCAGTGGTATCAGCTGGTCTTCTCCGGCGGCGCCCTTCGGGCCTTTACCGTCCGGGAAAACGCCCCCGGCGAGGTCTACTCCATGCAGGAGCGCTTCCTGGAGAAGGGGGCCGAGTCCGAGGCCAATGCCATTCTGCTCCACAGCCCCGGCAAGGCCTTCGCAAATCCCCACTACACCGACTACGTGGTGCCCGCCCGCCAGGCCTACGCCTGGAGCGTTACCAAAACCAACCCCATGCCCCTGGTCTTCTTTATGGTCCTGCTGCTGATTGTTCTGGTGGCAATGTCCACCTTCCGCAGCCCCGCCGTGGCCCTGATGCCCGACGTGACCGTCAAGCCCCTGCGCTCCAAGGCCAACGCCATCATCAATCTCATGGGCAGCGCCGGCGGCATCCTGGTCCTGGGCCTCGGCATGGTCTTTGCCACCAGCGCGGTTCGAAACTCCCTGATGAGCTACACCCTCTACTTTGCCGTGATTGCCGGCATCATGCTGCTGGCCCTGGCGATTTTCCTGCGCACGGTCCGCGAGCCCCAGTTCGCCGCCGAGATGGAGGAGGAAACCAGACGCGCCGGCATCGAGGACAGGGAGGAGGAGCTCTCCGGTTCCCGGAAGCTGAGCGGGGCGGAGCGCAAGTCCCTGATTTTCCTGCTGGCCTCCATCGTGCTCTGGTTCATGGGCTACAACGCCGTGACCTCCAAGTATTCGGTCTATGCCAGCAACATCCTGCATAAGGATTACAACCTGACCCTGATCATCGCCCAGGCCGCGGCGATTCTCGCCTATCTGCCCGTGGGCCTGCTCTCCTCCAAGATCGGACGGAAGAAGATGATCCTCGCCGGCGTCGTCATGCTGACCACCGCCTTCTTCATCGCCTCCTTCCTGCGGGAGTCCAGCCCCACCATGCTGATGAACGCCATGTTCGTGCTGGCCGGCGTCGGCTGGGCCACCATCAACGTCAACTCCTTCCCCATGGTGGTGGAGATGAGCCGAGGCAGCAACGTGGGCAAATACACCGGCATCTACTACACCGCCTCCATGGCGGCCCAGACCATCACCCCCTGGATCTCCGGCTTCTTTATGGACCAGTTCGGCATGATGACCTTCTTCCCCTATGCGGCGATTTTTGCCGGACTCGCCTTTGTGACCATGCTCTTCGTCCGGCACGGCGACAACAAACCCACTGCGAAAAAGGGCTTAGAGGCCCTGAATGTGGAGGATTAACACTATGCTGAAACCGATACTTACGATCATCTGTATCCTTGATCTCTTCGCCCTCATGCTGGCGGGACTCTACATGCTGAGCATGATGACGAAGCGCCGCCCCAAGAGCGGCTTCTATGCCAAGTTAGGCGACGTCCACTACGCCCACCGGGGCCTGCACGCCATCCACGCGGGGATCCCCGAGAACTCCCTGCGGGCCTTCCGCCTGGCCGTCAACAACGGCTACGGCGCGGAGCTGGACGTGCGCATGAGCCACGACGGCCGCCTCGTCATTATGCATGACGAGAGCCTGAAGCGCACCACCGGCGCCAACGCCAATATCAGCGGCGTCACCGAGCAGGTCCTGGGCCAGCTCACCCTGGAGGGGACCCGGGAGAAGGTGCCCTATCTTGAAGACGTGCTGCCCCTCTTCGACGGCAAGACCCCGCTGCTGATCGAGATCAAGACCGAGAACAACAACCACGTGGAGCTGACCCGGAGGGTCGTGAACCTCCTCAAGCAGTATCCCAGCCTGGACTATATGATCGAGTCCTTTGATCCCCGGGTGCTGATGTGGCTGCGCAAGCACCGCCCCGACATCATCCGCGGCCAGCTGCGCGAGAACCTGTTCCGCGACGAGAACTGCACCCTGAACCCCCTCCTCAAGTTCGCCCTCACCAATATGATGGGCAACTTCCTCTCCAAGCCGGATTTCGTGGCCTGCAAGTACGAGGAGCGGGACGAGCTGGCTCCCGGTCTCTGCCGGAAGCTCTGGGGCCCCCAGTTCTTCTGGTGGGTGGTCCGCTCCCAGGAGGTCGCCGACGAGCTGGCCGACCAGGAGGACAAGATCATCTTCGAGGGCTTCGCCGCCAAGTGAGGGCCCGCCCCCGCGGAGAGAGAAACGTAAAAATATTTTGGATACCCCCTTGATTTTTGGGAAATACCCATTATAATGGTAGGCAAATCAAACCAAAGGAGAAAAACAATGGCAAAGATTGAAAAAGACACCATCATCGGCGACGTGCTGGAGATCGCTCCCGAGACCGCGCCCCTGTTCATGGCCATCGGCATGCACTGCCTGGGCTGCCCCGCTTCCCGCGGCGAGACCGTGGAGGAGGCCTGCATGGTCCACGGCGTGGACGTGGACGAGTTCCTGAAGCACCTGAACGCCTTCGACGAGGCCGAGCAGTAATTTCAACAAGAAAAGCAGGGGCGCGGAATGCGTCCCTGTTTTTGCGAAAAGGATCAAAATATGAGCAACCAACGTCCCGATCTGCGGCAGGAGAAGCTTCGGCGGATGACCACGGAGCCCGTCCAAAAGCTGATCCTGAAGCTCTCCATTCCCACCATCGCCTCCATGCTGGTGACCGCCCTCTACAATCTGGCGGACACCTTCTTCGTCAGCTCCATCGGCGGCTACGCCGGGACCTGCGCCGTGGCGGCAGTCTCCGTCTCCCTGTCGGTCATGGCCCTGATCCAGGCCCTGGGCTTTTTCGTGGGCCAGGGCGCGGCCAACTTCATCTCCCGGGCGCTGGGCCGTCAGGACGTGCGCAAGGCCTCGGAAATGGCCGCCACGGGTCTCCTTCTGGCCCTGGGGCTGGGTGCGGCCGTGCTCGCCGCCGGCGAGCTCTTCCCGGAGCCCATCGCCCGGCTCCTGGGGGCCGACGAGGAGTTCATCCAGCCCACGGCGGATTATCTGCGCTGGATCTTCGCCGCCGCGCCCATGATGATGGGCTCCTTCTGCCTGAACAACCAGCTTCGCTTCCAGGGCAACGCGGTCTACGGCATGGTCGGCGTGGTCAGCGGCGCGGTGCTGAACATTGGCCTGGACCCCCTGTTCATCCACGGCCTGGGTATGGGCGCCGAGGGCGCGGCCCTGGCGACGGCCATCAGCCAGACCGTGGGCTTCTGCGTCCTGCTCTCCGGCACCTTCCGGGGAGATAACCTGCGCATTCATCCCAGCCGGGCTCGGCTGAGCTGGGAGAACCTGGGCCTGATCGTCCAGGGCGGCCTGCCCTCTCTGATGCGCCAGGGCTGCGCGGCGATCTCCGTGACCATCCTGAACCGGGTGGCCGGCGACGTGGGAGCGGCGGACCCCGCCATCGGCCGGGCCGTGCTGATTGCCGCCTTCGGCATGGTCAGCAAGATCGTCATGATGATGAACAATGCCGTCATCGGCCTGGGCCAGGGCTATCAGCCCGTCTGCGGCTTCAACTACGGCGCGGGCCAGTACAGCCGGGTCCGGAGGGCCTTCTGGTTCCTGGTGAAGGCCGTGGCCTGCTGGTGCCTCTTTGCCATGGTGCTGGGAGAGCTCTTCGCGCCGCAGGTTGTCAAGCTCTTCCCCGACGCGGAGCCCCGGGTCCGGGAGCTGGCGGCGGTGATTCTGCGCTTCCAGTGCGCCGCCATCTGGGTCAACTGCTGGGTGGTGCCCTCCAATATGACCCAGCAGACCATGGGCTGGGTGGTCCCGGCTTCGGTGCTGGCTATGGCGCGGCAGGGCCTTTTCCTGATCCCCCTGGTGCTGATTCTGCCCCGGCTCTTCGGCCTGACCGGCCTGGAGCTGGCCCAGCCCCTGGGTGATCTCTGCACCTTCCTGCTCGCGATCCCGCTCCAGACCAGGGTGCTGAAGCATCTGAAGCAGCCTGATAAGGAATTGATCCTATGAAGCTTCCGATTTCAAAACGCCTGCTGCTCTGCGCCGAGCTGGTCCCGCCCTGCGGGACCGTGGCCGACGTGGGGACCGACCACGGCTACCTGGGCATCCACCTCCTGCAAAGCGGGAGGTGCCGTCACGTCATTGCTGCCGACCTGCGGGAGAAGCCTTTACAATCAGCGATCAGCAACGCCGCCGCCTACGGAATCAAAGCCTTCCCCCTTGGGGGAAGGTGCCCCAGTGCGCACACTGGGGCGGATGAGGGGTGTCCCGACGACAGCCGGCCCCCGATCGGCATGAGCTTCGTCCAATCTGACGGCCTGCAAAACATAGAGCCCGGCAGCTTCGAGGTGCTGGTCCTGGCGGGCATGGGCGGGGACCTGATCGCCCGCATCCTGGGCGACGCGCCCTGGCTGGACGGCGGGGACTATACTCTGATCCTCCAGCCCCAGTCCGCGGCCAACGAGCTGCGTCGCTGGCTGGGGGAGCGGGGCTGGTCCATCGAGCGGGAGCGCCTGGTCCGGGACGGCCGTTTCCTCTATTCCGTCCTGGCGGTCCGGCCGGGGCAGGGAAGGGCTCTGAGCCCCGGCGAGCAGTACGTCTCCCCGGCCCTGCGGCGGGAGGAAGATCCGCTCTATCCGGAGTATCTGGACCGGATGAAGCGGGCCCTGGAGCTCACCGTGCAGGGGATTTCCCAAAGCGCAGACCCCGCCGATGCCCGGCGCGCGGAATACTACCGCGCGGCATTGGCCGAGCTTCGCGGTCTTTCCCAATAATATCGGGGCTTGCAAATCCGTAGGGGCCGATGCCCACATCGGCCCATTTCCCGGTCGGCAGAAAGGGCCGATGTGGGCATCGGCCCCTACGAAGGAGCTCGCCAAATCCGAATTCGGCCGGCAGATTGCCGGCACTACAGATTTACAAATCCCGATTTTCGCCCAAAAGGAGAAAGTAATATGACCGTACAAACTGTGTTAGACTACCTCTTCACCCTCGCGCCGATTGCTTACAAGGAGGACTGGGACAACGTGGGCTTTCTGGTGGGGCGGAAGGATGCGCGGGTCACAAGGATTCTCGTGTCCCTGGACGCCGACGCCGCCGTGGCGGAGGAGGCCGCGGCCCTGGGCTGCCAGCTCGTCGTGACCCACCACCCCCTGATCTTCCGCGCGCCCAAGCACGTCACCGACGCGGACCCCATGACGGAAGCCCTGCTGTCCTATCTGGAAAAGGGCCTCGCCGTGATCTCCATGCACACCAACCTGGACTGCGCCCCCGGCGGCGTCAACGACGTGCTGGCGGAAAAGCTGGGTTTCCATAACGTGGAGGTCCTGGAGGACGGCGAGACCGCCGGCCTGCTCCGGGCGGGGGAGGTCGAGCCCGCGGAGCTTTCCGCCTTCGCGGCCTTTGTGAAAGAGGCCCTGGACTGTCCCGGCCTGCGCTTTGCCGACGGCGGGAAGCCGGTCCGCCGGGTTGCCGTGGGCGGCGGTGGCTGCGCGGGCTATCTGGCTGTCGCCGCTGCGGCGGGCTGCGACACCTTCGTCACCGCCGACGTGAAATACCACGAGTTCCAGGAGGCTCAGACCCGGGGAATCAACCTGATCGACGCGGGCCACTTCGAGACGGAGAACCCGGTCTGCGAGATGCTGATCGAAAAACTGCGCGCCCGCTTCCCGGAGATCAAGGTTCTACGCTCGGCCCACGCAGACTGCATCCGCTTCCTGTGAGGCCGTAGGGCGGCCTGACCCCAGGCCGCCGCCGACATGCAGGCGGGGTACGCGGCGGGCAGGGGTCTGCCCGCCCTACAGAATCCGATTTTTGTAAAAAAACAGTTGCACAATAAGCTTTCTTATGCTAAAATATCTCAGCGAAATAACACAGAAGGGATGAAGCACAATGTCCGGACATTCCAAATGGCATAATATTCAGAAGACCAAGGGGGCCCAGGACGCCAAGCGCGCCGCGGCCTTTACGAAGATCGCCAAGGAGATGATCGTCGCCGTTAAGGAAGGCGGCGGCTCCACCGATCCCAACAACAACTCCCGTCTCGCCACGGTCATCACCAAGGCCAAGGCCGCCAACATGCCCAACGACAACATCAAGCGCGTGCTGGAGCGGGCCGCCGGCGCCGGCCAGGGCGACAACTATGAGGCCATTACCTACGAGGGCTACGGCCCCTCCGGCGTGGCCGTCATGGTGGAGACCATGACCGACTCCCGCAACCGCACCGCGGGCAACGTCCGCCACCACTTCGACAAGTTTGGCGGCAACATGGGCGCCTCCGGCTGCGTGGCCTGGAACTTCACCAAGAAGGGCGTTCTGGTCATCGACAACGAGGACGAGGACTACGAGGAGGACGAGGTCATGATGGACGCCCTCGACGCGGGCGCCGCCGACTTCGAGGCCGAGGAGACGGTCTTCACCATCTACACCGAGCCCGACGATTTCAACGCCGTGGCCGACGCCCTGGGCAAGAAGTACAGCTTCGCCTCCGCCCAGATCGAGCAGGTCCCCAACGAGTACAAAAAGCTCGAATCCGAGGAGGACATCAAGATGATGGAAAAGCTCATCGACGCCTTCGAGGACGACGACGATGTGCAGAACGTCTGGCACAACTGGGAGCAGGACTGATGCGCACAGGAAAAACGCCGCCTTTCCAATGGGAAAGGGCGGCGTTTTTCCTGTGCATGATTTTACCCGGGGAGCAGCGTCCCCGGGTAATTCAAAGAAGAAAGGAGGAATGAAAAATGAAAACATCTTTTATGCTTGTATTGTAAAGGATAATTATTAAAAATGTAAGCCTAAAGATTTTACGAAAGTATTAAGTTAACATAATTTTTTAGTGAATTTGAAAACTTTTTGTGACGCTCTTGACAAACGGGGCTTTCGGGTATATGATGGGCACAAAGAGGTTAGCACTCGTTGACGTTGAGTGCTAAGACGAAAAGCACGAATCCGTAGGGAGGCATCCCCGGATGCCTCCTGCTGCCGAAGGCGGCAAGCTTGCCGGAGACAGCGACAGGAGCGATGAGGGCATCGCTCCCTACGGTTGTGCGACGCAAAGGAGGTATCGTTATGAACGCCAACAAATACACCAAGCGGTCCATGGAAGCCATCCAGGATGCCCAGAGCATTGCGCTCGGTTACAATCATCAGCAGATCGAGCAGCTGCATCTGCTGCTGGCCCTGCTGCGGCAGGAGAGCGGGCTGATCCCCCAGCTGCTGAAGCGGATGGGGAAGACCCCCGAGAGTCTGGAGGCCGCCGTGGAGGCGAAGCTGCGCCAGCTGCCCGCCGTCACCGGCTCCGGCCGGGAGGCCGGGAAGTATTACATCGCCCGCTCCGTGGACCAGCTCTTCGCCCAGGCGGAGGAGGTCGCCGAGTCCATGAAGGACGAGTACGTCTCCGTGGAGCACATCTTCCTCGCCATGATCGACCGGCCCGACAATACGGTCCGGGACCTGTTCCAGACCTACCGGATCGGCAGGGAGGAGGCCATGCAGGCCCTCCAGGAGGTCCGGGGCAGCCAGCGGGTCACCTCCGACAACCCGGAGGACACCTACGAGGCCCTGGAGAAATTCGGCGTGGATCTGGTCCAGCGGGCCAGGGACAAGCAGATGGACCCGGTGATCGGCCGGGACGAGGAGATCCGCAACCTGATCCGGATTCTCTCCCGGAAGACCAAGAACAACCCGGTCCTGATCGGCGAGCCCGGCGTGGGCAAGACCGCCATCGTGGAGGGCCTGGCCCAGCGGATCGTCCGGGGCGACGTGCCCAAGAGTCTCCAGGACAAGACCATCTTCTCCCTGGATATGGGCGCCCTGATCGCCGGCGCCAAATACCGGGGAGAATTTGAGGAACGCTTGAAATCCGTTCTGAACGAGGTCAAAAAGAGCGAGGGCAAGATCCTCCTCTTCATCGACGAACTGCACACCATCGTGGGGGCCGGTAAGACGGAGGGCTCCATGGACGCGGGCAACCTGCTCAAGCCCATGCTGGCCCGGGGCGAGCTCCACTGTCTGGGCGCTACGACCCTGGACGAGTACCGCCAGTACATCGAGAAGGACCCGGCCCTGGAGCGCCGCTTCCAGCCGGTTATGGTCAACGAGCCCTCGGTGGAGGACACCATCGCCATTCTCCGGGGCCTGGAGGAGCGCTACGAGGTCTTCCACGGCGTCAAGATCACGGACCCGGCCATCATTGCCGCCGTCAAGCTCTCGGACCGCTATATCACCGACCGCTTCCTGCCGGACAAGGCCATTGACCTCATTGACGAGGCCTGCGCCATGATCCGCACCGAGATGGACTCCATGCCCGCCGAGCTGGACACGGTCCGCCGCAAGATCATCCAGATGGAGATCGAGGAGGCCGCTCTGAAGAATGAGGAAGACGAGCTCTCGAAGGGCCGTCTGGCCGAGCTGCAGAAGGAGCTGGCCGAGCACAGGGACCGTTTCAAGGCCATGAAGGCCCAGTGGGAGAACGAGAAGGACGCCATCGCCAAGGTCCAGGCCCTGCGGGAGCGGATCGAAAAGATCAACGCCGAGATTGAGCAGGCCGAGGAGGCCTACGATCTGGAGGCCGCCGCCAAGCTGAAATACGGCGACCTGCCCGAGGCCAAGAAGCAGCTGGAGGAGGAAGAGCGCCTGGCCCAGAACGCCAGAGAGCAGAGCCTGCTCCGCAACCGGGTCACCGAGGAGGAGATCGCCAAGATCATCGAGCGCTGGACCGGTATCCCCGTGGCGAAGCTGGTCCAGGGCGAGCGGGAGAAGCTCCTGCACCTGGACGAGCGGCTGCACCGCCGGGTCGTGGGCCAGGATGAGGCCGTCCGGGTGGTCACCGAGGCCATCCAGCGCTCCCGGGCCGGCATCCAGGACCCCAACCGTCCCATCGGCTCCTTCTTCTTCCTGGGGCCCACCGGCGTGGGCAAGACCGAGCTGGCCAAGGCCCTGGCCGCGGACCTCTTCGACGACGAGCGGAACATCGTGCGCATCGACATGACCGAGTATATGGAGAAGTTCTCCGTATCCCGGCTGATCGGAGCGCCTCCCGGCTACGTGGGCTATGAGGAGGGCGGCCAGCTTACCGAGGCCGTCCGCCGCAAGCCCTACTCCGTCGTCCTCTTCGACGAGGTGGAGAAGGCCCATCCCGACGTCTTCAACATCCTGCTTCAGGTGCTGGACGACGGCCGGGTCACAGACTCCCAGGGCCGGACCGTGGACTTCAAGAACACCATCATCATCCTGACCTCCAACCTGGGCTCGCCCTATATCCTGGAGGGCATCGACGAGAACGGGGAGATCAGCGAGACCGCCCGGGCCCAGGTGGACGCCCTGCTGAAGAAGACCTTCCGGCCCGAGTTCCTGAACCGCCTGGACGAGATCGTCTTCTACAAGCCCCTGACCAAGGAGAACATCTTCAAGATCATCG
>CAMVKI010000025.1 GCA_947168005.1 uncultured Clostridia bacterium | reverse complement strand
CTACGCCCTCCACGTCCTGGTCCGCTACGAGATCGAAAAGGGCCTCTTCGACGGCAGCATTTCCGTGGAGGAGCTGCCCCGGATCTGGAACGCCAAGTACAAGGAGTACCTGGGCATCGACGTGCCCGACGACCGCCGGGGCGTCCTCCAGGACAGCCACTGGTCCAACGGCAACGTGGGCTACTTCCCCTCCTACGCCCTGGGCTCCGCCTACGGCGCCCAGATGCTGGCGAAGATGAAGGAGACGGTGGACCTGGACGCCGCCATCGCCTCTGGCGACCTGCATCCCATCACCGCCTGGCTGGAGGAGCACGTCTGGAGGTACGGCAAGCTCTACGATCCCATGGAGCTCCTCGAGCGCGCCGTCGGCGAGCCCTTCAACCCGAAGTACTTCACCGATTATCTGGAGGAAAAGTTCACCAAGCTATATGGCCTGTGATACAACAAAAAAACCTGGCTGCAAAAGCAGCCAGGCTTTTTTGTTGTTTCGCTTGCCCGGAGCGGTTGCCCGCTCCGGGCGTTGGTTTACTTCAGGTTATGCCGGAATTACCCGATCAGGGCTCATCCAGGCAGTCCTTCTCCATGTAGCGGTACAGGTAGAGGACGAAGGTCTCACGGCTGACCACCGTGTTGCGGTTGAACAGGCCGTCGTCGCCGCACTCGATGCCCATGTCGTAAGCCCACAGGGCGGGAGCCTCGTACCACTTGCCGGGCTTGACGTCGGAGAACGGATTCTCGATGCCCTCGATGGAAGGCTTGCCGTCAAAGGCGTACAGGAGCGTCAGGATCTCGCCGCGGTTCAGCTCGTTGTTCGGACGGTAGGTGCCATCCTCGTAACCGCTGACCAGGCCCTCGCTGAAGGCCCACAGGATGTACTTGGTGTACCACTTGCCGGGCTTGACGTCGGAGAACGGATTCTCGAAGTCGGCCTCGTTGATCTCGGGCTTGCCGCTGATGGTCCAGAAGAAGGTAGCGGTCTCGGCACGGGTCAGGCTCTTGCCGACGCCGAAGTGGGTCTCGTCGATACCGGCGGTGTAGCCGTTGACGTAAGCCCACTCAATGGCCTTGTGCTCGGGGCAGTCATGATCCGGGTAGGTCTCCATGACGTCCTCGAAGTGGGTGATCTTGCACGCTTCCTCGTCCTTGATCTCGATGACGAGCTCCTCGTCCTCGATCGCAAACTGGTCGTTGCGCTCCAGAGGCGTCACGACCACAGTGGTGTTGATCTCGCCCTCGTAGGTGAAGTTCAGGGTAGCCAGAACCTCCTCCGCGGGGATCTCGTCCTTGGAGGCGTAGGCGAAGGTGATGACGCCGGTGCGCAGAGCGGGCTCCTCACCCTCGGCGGGCTCGAAGATCTCGTGGTGGATGGACTTGTAGGGCAGGCCGGAGATGGCGTCCACGTAGGTCAGCTCGTCGGCGTTGTAGGTGACGGTGAACAGGCCGTTGGTGGTAGCCACGTCGTCGCTCAGGGCGATCTGGACGTTGCCGTTCTCAACCACAGTCTCGTCGATGGGCTTGCGCAGGTCGGACTTGCGGACCTCGGCCTTGATGGCGTTGGTGCCGCCCACAGCCTGGGTCTGCTCGCCGAATCTGCTCAGCTCGGCCACGCCGCTGACGTCGGCCGCCGCGGCGATGCTCGCCACGCCGGTGCCGTCGGCCAGAGGCTTACGGGTGTAGTTCATGGGAACCGCCTCGTAGGTCTTGGCGGGCACGTTCTTGAGGGCGTCGCCGCCCTCGGCGGCCGTCACCAGGATCTCCACGTCGTCCACGTTCAGGATGAACATGTCGGAGACGTTGTAGTGGCGGATGGCAACATAGACCGTATCCTCACCGGCGAAGTCGCTCAGGTCGGCAGTGTAGTTGACGTAAGCGCCGGTGGCGGTGAACAGGCTGGAAACCGCCTGCATCTCACTGACGTCCGCGGAGGTGCCGGCGTAGAGCTGGAACTTCTCAGCGGCGTAGGAGGAATCCTGGCCCATGGCCCAGATAGACAGACCGGCGGAAGCGGCCTCGCTCAGGTCGAAGGCGGGGGAGATGGCCCAGTTGTCGGGGGTCAGAACGGCGCTGGTGTCATTGTTGTAGGACTCAGACGCAATGATGCCGTCGCCGCTGTGCGTGGTGTGGTTGCCGGTGCCGGTGTTGACGTGCCAGTACCAGTTGTAACCGTCGTTGTCGGAGTCCACGAAGGTCCAGCCGGCAGCAGCGGGATCGGACTCGAAGTCCCAGGCATAGGCGCTGTCGCCGCCGATGGGATCGGGATCGTCGGGGACTTCCTCGGTCAGGTTGTGGAGAACCTCGACCTCGTCAACCAGCAGGATGTACATGTCGGAGATGTCCCAGTGACGGATGGCAATATAGACCTCATCCTCACCGATGAAGTCAGCCAGGGCGCCATAGTACTGCGCGTACTCGCCGGTAGCGGTCTGCACGCTGCTGATCTGCGTCATGCTGTCAACGTCAGCGGAGGTGCCGGCGTAGATGGCGAACTTCTCCGAAGCGTAGCTGGGATCCAGACCCTTGGCCTTGAGGGAGACGATCGCGTCGTCCGCAGCCTCGCTCAGGTCGATGGGGCCGTAGACCATCCAGTTGTCGGGATTCAGCACGCCCACGGTGTTGATGTAGGAGGCGGAGGCCATGCAGCCGGTGCCCTCGGAGGCCCAGGAGTTGAAGTCAGGCGTTCCGTCGAACCAGGAAGCAACGTTCTGGTTCCAGGTCCAGTTGTAGCCGTCGCCGTCCGCGTCAACCACGGTCCACTCGTTGACCTCGTCCTCGGACTCGAAGTAGAAGCCCTGGATGAGATCGCCGTCGTAGACGGGCGTGGGAGGCGTGGGAGGCTCGGGCTCGGCGCCGTTCAGGGAAACCATGTCGTCGAAGGTGCCGTACAGGCCGGAGACGTTGTCGGCGTCCAGAGTACCGATCTTGCAGACCACGTCCTCCGCGTTCTCAGCGGTGAAGTCGATGTAGTAGAGCACCTTGGTGGTGTTGTCGGCCACAACGATGCCCTGATCGCTGACGTCGATCTCCCAATCGCCGTGGAGACCGGCGTTGGTGATCCAGGCCATGGAGATCTCGCCCTGCTCGAAGGTCAGGCCCGTGTCGAGAAGCTCGGCGTAATTCAGGGAGCCGGCCTCGGGCGTGACGTCCAGCTCATACAGCATGCCTTCCGCGGTCAGCATGTAGTAGACGTAGATGGTCTCGTCATCGTCGTTCACGTCGGTGCCCGCGAAGCAGAGACCGGACATGGTGGGGAAGTAGGAGCTCAGATTCCAGCCGTAGTAATCGGGATATACCAGCCAGCCGATGGAGGTGGTGAACAGCGCCTTGTGGTTGTCCACGGCGCCCTCGGAGTCGATGTGGTTCGGGTAGTTGGCAATATCCATGGCGGGATACTGGCTGTAGTAGGCGTCGATGCCGTTCCAGGAGTCGGTGGCCTCGAAGGTCTCGGCGTCCAGGACGTAAGGCGTGGTGCCGACACCGGCGATGTAGATGTCGCCCGCGCGAGCGCCGGAGGTCACGTCGCCGGGAGCGTCAAAGCCCTTGCTGGAGGCCACAGGGCCGTCCAGGCTGATCTTGGTGAAGCGCACGCCCTTGGCGTCAGACACCTGGGCGCCGATGAACGCCTCGATCGCCTTCAGACCCTTGACCTTGATGTTGACAGTCTCGGACAGATGCTCGCCTTCCGCGTTGGAGTCCACGGTGGTGACGGTCAGGGTGGTCTCGCCCTCCTTCAGGCCGGTCACAACGCCGTCCTCGAAGGAAGCGATGGCGGGATCCGCGATCTCCGCGGTGTACTCGTTGGTCTCGCCCAGCTTGACCTTGATCTTGACCTCAGCGGTATCGCCCTCGAAGAGAACGATGTCGGTGGGCTCAACGCTCAGGGACAGGTCGGTGGCGGGCTCATACTGGTACAGACCGACGACGGGCCAGACAGACTCGTTGAAGTCGCCGACCTGGCCGTTGCGGGCGGGATCGTTGGGATCGATGGCGTACAGGTAAGCCAGATCGCCAACGCCGTCGTAGTGGGACAGATACAGGAAGTCGTTCTCCGGATCGTAGACCATGGAGGCCCAGATCTGGTTGGTGGCGTCGGACACGCCGGTCAGGTCGATGCCGGTCTCGCCGAGCTCATCCCAGGTCAGGTAGCCCTCGTGGTCCATGGAGAACAGGAACAGCTTGCCGCTCTCGGACATGACGTAGTAGGCGGCAGCGTTGTCGTCGCCATTGTAGGAGGTACGGCCGGCGAAGGTGATGGTGGCCATGGGATCGGTGCCGAAGTCGTCGTCAGACAGATCGAAGTAGATCAGGCTGCCGGCCTCGGGGTCGAGCAGGGTCAGGTAGGTGCCGTTGTTGTTGGGGCCGATGACGGGGCCGACGTTGTAGCCCATCTCAGCGAAGGCGTCGCGCAGATCCTGCGGCAGCGCATCCGCGTCGGAGGGGATCCACATGGAGACAATGCCGCCGTAGGTCTCGACCTCGTAGGTATCGGCGTCGAAGCCAAACATGGTGTCCTCGGTGGAGCCGTAGACCATGTCGTTGACTCTGGCGCCCCAGCGGAGCTGGCCGACAACAGACAGAGCTTCCCAATCATTGGTAGCGTCGGAGCTGAAGACGGAGGCCTGGCCCTTGCCGTTCTCGTCCCAGATGATGCCGCGGATCTCCGCAGCGGGAGCCTCTTCCACGTTGACGGTGACGTCCTTGGTCAGGTGCGGCTCCGCCACGGTGGTCACGGTGATGGTGGTGCTGCCCACGGCGACGCCGGTGACAACGCCGTCCTTCACGGTGGCGATGGACTCGTCGTTGGACTCCATGGTGACGTCCTTGTCGGTCAGGGTCCAGGGCAGGACGTAGGCCTGGATGGGCTCGCTGCTCTGGCCGACCAGCAGGTTGATCTCCTCGGGCTCAACGATCAGATCGGTAGCCTCGTCGGTGGGCGTGATGATGGCGCTGGTGCCGGGGATGACGATCAGGCCGCAGACGTTGGCGTACAGACGGCCGGAGATGTTGGAGTAGCCGCTGCCGGTGCCGACGGTATTGGCACGGGCGGCCACGCCGGTCTCGGTGTCCACGATCCACAGGTAGTGGTCGTAATCGCCGGTGGAGCTGTAGTTGGAGACGGCGTAGAGGATACCCTTGTTGTGGTCCCAGGCGAAGCCGCCGCCGTTGCTGTAGTTGTAGAAGCCCAGGTAAGAGGTGCCGACGGGAGCGGCGGTGATGACGCCCTCGTACTGAGGCTCGACGGGCTCATCGCTGATCTTGTCGCCCTGGATCTGCACGGCGTCAACGTAGAGATAGTACTGGTCTCTGCCGCCGTCGTGACGGATGGCCACGTAGATCTCTTCCTCGCCCAGGTAGTCGGCAAGGTCAACCTTCACGTTGGTCCAGACGCTATCCGCCGGGGTCTGGGGAAGGACCTCGACCATTTCGTCCGGGTTCTTGGTGGTGCCGACGTAGACGTCATAGTTCTCCGTCCACGTAGCGGAGGACTTTCTGACCCAGAAGGAGAGCTCCGCGTTCTCGTACTCAGTCAGGTCGATGGCCGGGGAAATCGCCCAGTCGTCCACGTTGGCGCTGGAGTTCCAGCGGGAGCCGATGCCGCCGGCGCCTTCCTGGGCAGCGCTGCTGTTGTAGGCGAAGGTGTTGCCGTCGCCGTCCCTGTCAAGCATGGTCCAGCCATTCAGCTCGGCCGAGGAGTTGAAGAACCAGCCGTTGTCGAAGACGGGAATCTCGACCATCTCGAGATTGTCCAGCGTGAACTTGTAGAGCTTGGCAGAGGAGGTGCTGCCGTTGGTCGCGGTGTAGAAGTTGCCGTCGTCGTCGATGGCAAGGGCGTTGAAATTGGCGGAAGCGGAATCCGCCGCGGCCAGTCTGGCGACCTCGGTCAGCGCGCCGGTGACCAGATCCATGGTGTACAGCTTGTTGTTGTTGCCCAGAACGTAGAGCTGCTTGTCACGGTAGTTGAAGGCCATGTCAAGGATGGTGCCAACCGTGTCGCTGTACTTGCCGACCATCATGACCTCGTCCATGGCGTTGACGTCGGCCACGTAGAAGGCGCCGTCGTTGCCGGCCATGAAGATGTAGCCGTCCACGTACTCAGCGGCGGTCACAGTCACGTTGATGTTGGCAAACAGACCAACGCCGGTCAGGTTGCCGCCGGAGGTATCGCAGCTGACCTCGTCGGGATTGATCTCCCAGACACGGTCGCCGCTGCCCACGCCGGTGGTGCTGCGCGCGCCGACAAAGCCGAGCATGGTGCCGCCGAGATCGTTGCCGCCCTCGTCGCCGCCGCCCAGGTCAACCTTGAAGGCGACCTCGTTGCCGGCGTAGTCGCCGACGAACAGGGTGACGTCCTTGGGCAGGGAGATGCCCTCGAGGTTCAGAGGAACCTCAAGCTCCTCGCCGGGCTCGGTCTGCTCGGGAACAGTCTCGAAGAAGACCTTGCTGCCGGACTTGTTCATGATGGCCACATAGGCCACGTAGCGGTTGTCGGAGCACTTGACGTAGATGTCGCCGGTGATGAGGTCCTTCAGCGCGCCGATCACAACGGGATCGGTGTCGTCGATGGTGACGTCATACTTGATGCCGGCGCCCTCGCCGATCAGGCCGGCCTCCAGCATGGCCTTGAAGCCCTCGCTGTCCAGACCGCCGGTGGTGGCGACCTCGCCGTTCATCTTGGCATACTGCACGCCGTAGTACTCGGGCAGGGCGTAGAAGCCGACGCTGACCTTGTCGTCTTCCTTCAGGCCGGCGGAGGCCAGCTTCTTGCCCACGTTGAAGCTGCGGGGGTTGTACTGCTGCCAGGCGCCGCCGTTCACGTAGTAGTAGGGCGCGAAGAACTGACCCGGGGTAGCCTGCGCGAAGAGGACCTTGCCGTCCTCGTCCAGAACCGCGAAGCCCATGGTAGCAGCGTTGCGGATGTTGATGTAGTTGTAGGCCTGAACGGTGTCGTTGCTGTTCATAGCCAGCTTCTCGGCGGGGAACTCGTCCTCGACCATGTAGGGGTTGCCCATGTAGACGCTGGTCTCGCCGTCGGCGTTCTTCAGGGACAGGTAGTTGGTGTTGGTGTTGGCCAGGTAGGGCAGCTTGCCGGTGCCGTAGGCCTCGTCGATGACGGTGGTGCGATCCAGCATGGCGGGATCGGTCCAGCCGCCGCAGAAGCCGTAGATGGGGATGGAGTGGACAACATCCATCGCGCCTTCTCTGGTGGCAACGGGCTCGACGTAGGTGTAGCCTTCCACATAGAAGCCCTTGGTGAAGTAGCCCAGCAGGAACTCCTTGTCGGCCTCGTCGATCTTGATGTGTACGGTAACCTTGGTGGGCTCGTCGATGGTGACGGCCTCGGAACCGCAGCTGTCAAGGATCAGCTTGGCGTCGAAGGTGGTGATGGCGCCGTCGCCGTCCACGTCAGCGACCTCGGCGTCGAAGGCAGCGCCTTCGGCCTCTTCGCCGGTGATGTGGTCCAGGATGGCCTGGGCGTCGGCCTCGTCGGTCACGCCGTCCATGTTGACGTCGGCCTCGACCTCGAAGACCTCGCCAATGGTCTCGCCGTTGATCTCATAGGTGGTCTCGGAGGCCAGGAGGACAGTGCCCTGATCCTGGAGCATGCCGTAACCGCCGTTGCCGGCCAGCCACTGGGTGAAGATGTCGGTGCGGAGGGTGAACTCCTTGGAGCCTTCCATGGGATAGAGGGTGAAGGAGTACTCGTACTCGCCGGTGTAATCGGGATCGTCGCCCAGCTCGGCCTTGACCTTGCCGTCCATGGCGGAGTCGGGGAACATGGTGGCTTCCTCGTCCATCAGGATGTAGGACTGGGCGGCGGTGGCGTCGGCAACATTGCCGAGACCTGCGCCGACCCGGATGACGGGCCAGTAATTGCCGTCAGCGTCGAACACGGGATGGGCGGTGGACATCAGCAGGGAGTTGGTGAGCTGACGGGCGCTCAGGCCGGTCTTCTCGCACAGCTCGTTCTCACGGATGTACTGACCCATGACCGCGGCCATACCGGCAACCTGGGGAGAAGCCATGGAGGTACCGGACATGACCTCGTAGTCGGTGTGGGACTGGGTGGGAGAGCTCTGGCCGACGTTGGCGCCCCAGACGGAGTAGATGGAGCCGCCGGGAGCCAGAATCTCGGGCTTCAGAACCATGGAGCCGGGGCCGCCCCAGGAGGAGAAGGAAGACACGGTGACGGTGTCGGTGACCTCCGGGACCTGGACTTCGAGCTCCTTGGCGATGCTCAGGGTGCCGGTGTAGTAGGTGGTGCCGTCGGCAGCCTCCACAGCCTCGGACTGGGCCTTGATGGCAAGGCCGTCGGCCTGGGTGATGGAGACCGCGGGGATGTTGGTGGTGACGCCGCTCAGGTTCATGTTGATGACGCCGGCCTGGTTGTTGTAGATCACGCAAGCCACAGCGCCGGCCTCAGCGGCGGCGTTGACCTTCTGGAAGAAGGAGGAGGTGCCGCGGGAGCAGAACACGATCTTGCCCGCGATGGCGTCGGCGTAGGGCGTGAGCAGGCTGTTGCCGTCGCCGTCGGCGCCGAAGTTGTCGAAGTAGACGTACTCATACTCATTGCCCGCGATGGTGGCGATGGGGTTGTTGCCGTAGCCGGAGGTCTCGGAGTAGAACACGTGCAGGTCGCCGACGATCAGCGGCATGCCGGTCTGGCCCAGGTTGTCCACGGAGGCAACGGTCAGGGAGTTGGTGAAGGAGCCGGGGCTGCCGTTGGTGGCGTAGTTCATATCCTCGGCGTACAGATAGGGGTACATCGCCTCGTTGTAGGGGGTGTCGTACCAGCCGTAGCTGTTGCCGGCGGAAATGGCGACCACCAGGCCGTTCTCGACCAGCTTGTTCATGACGTCCTCATAGCCGCCGGAGAAGCTGAAGCCGCAGGAGCCGGAGCCCAGGGACAGGTTCGCGGAGTCGCAGCCCAGAACGATGGCGTCCTCGATGGCGACCATGTAGTCGGAATCGTAAGCGCCGCCGCCGGAGCCGAAGACCTTCATGACGACCAGCTGCGCGTCGGGGGCGACACCCTGGGTGCCGACCGCGGAAAGGGCGGGCTGGAACTCGCCGTCGATCTTGACAAAGCGGTTTGCGGTGGAGATACCAGAGACGTGGGAACCATGTTCGCCCTGGCTATCCGTCATGTGGGTGATGTTGGTGGCGTTCTTGTCAACGTAGTTGTAGCCGTAACCGACCTTGGTGTTGCGGTAAACCGCAGCG
This sequence comes from uncultured Clostridia bacterium, assembly GCA_947168005.1. Classification (GTDB taxonomy): domain Bacteria; phylum Bacillota; class Clostridia; order Oscillospirales; family Oscillospiraceae; genus JAFRPC01. Next base: position 9,196 of record CAMVKI010000025.1, on the reverse strand, counting down.
CCGGAGCCGATGTTGGCGTTCAGCTGACCCTTGACGCTGTCGATGAACTCCGGAGTCAGAAGATTCAGAGACTCAACGTACTCGTCGTAGGGCATGCCCTTCTCCTCGGCGTTCTTAGCCAGAGCGTACTCCAGGCCCTCGCCGGAGAAGGACTGATGGTCGATGTCGGCGCCGGTGTCGATGACGGCAACCTTGCTGCCGGCACCGGTGTAGCCGTTGGCCCAGGCGATGTTGGCGCCGGTCATGTAGGAAGCGGAGCCGTTGTTGGGCTCGTCCTCATCCACGGCCGCCTCGGGCTCGTAGCGGTTCTCCAGGAAAACGTCCTTGACGCCGGGGACAGCCTTGATGGCGTTGATCTGGCCGTAAAGAACGTTCGCGGAGATGTTGTTGGCCGCGAGGGTCAGATTCCACTGCACGTCCAGCTTGTTGCCGATCGCCTTTTCGATCTTGGCGGTCAGCGCAGCCTGGTCGGCGCGGAGGCCTTCGCGGTAAGCCACGGCGGCGGCGTTGTTCGCGATTCCCTCGGTGCTGAAGCCGGCGTCCAGGGTGGACGCTTTCTCCAGCACGATGGAAACACGGACCACATCCGTCAGCGCGTGAGCTTCCTGTTCGATGGAGGAATCAGCTTCGGTCTCGCCGAGCTTCTGATTCTCCAGGGTGCCGGGATCTACCGGTGTGAGCTTGAGCTCCTCAACGTTGTCGTTGCTCTTGACAGCGCTGGCCGCGGGTACGAGCAGCGTGAAGAGCAGGGCAACGGTGAGAACCACCGACAGAACACGGCGGAGGAGCGATGTGTTCTTCATTGTCATGTCTCCTTGTAAAATATTTATATTATCCGCCCGGTTCCCTCGGGCGGGCAATATACAAAGGGAAATTGTCGGCAATTTGTTTACTTGTCAAGCTGCAAAGAGGGGACATATCCGCAACGTATATTCTAACATAAAAATCCGAAGCGGTCAAGATTTCATTCACAGAATTTACAAATAGATTTCACAGAATTTTTATATTCAATATACGCTTTATTCATAACCAGGCCGGCATCCCGCACACGGAACGCCGGTCTGTGATGCTTCCTATTCTGCCGCTCCCCGCAAAATCACGGTGACGATCTCGGGCTTGTTTTCGATCCGCAGGGGGAAGGAGGAGTTGCCCAGGCCCCGGCTGACGCAGAGGACGGTCTTCCCCAGCCGGTACATTCCGGCGGTGTACTTCGGGAAGAGCCCCTGGCCCGGCGCGTAGAGCCCGCCGACCGCCGGAAGCCGCCACTGGCCCCCGTGGGCGTGGCCCGTCAGCACCAGATCCACGCCGGACTTCTCATATTCCTTCGCATAGTTGGGCTTGTGCGCCAGCAGGATGTTCAGCTCCTCCGCGGGTCTGTCCGCCATGAGCGCGTAGAGCAGGTCCATCTTCCCCAGATTGCAATCCAGGCCCAGCAGGCGGAAGTCCTTTCCCACGCCCAGGGTCACGGCCTCGTTGCGGAGCAGGGTCACCCCCCGCTCCTCCAGGCCCCGGAAGAAGCGCTCCTGCTTCTCCCGGCTCATGCGGTGCTCGTGGTTCCCCGTCACGTAGTAGCAGGGCGCCAGCTTTGTCAGCCGGCCCGCGGTGTCCAGGGCCTTGTTCAGATCCGGGTGATAGCTGTCGGTCAGGTCCCCGGTCAGGACGATCAGATCCGGCATCTGGGCCTCGGTCAGAGCCAGCAGGCGGCAGCTGTCCTTTCCGAACTCCTTGTTGTGCAGGTCCGAGATCTGGGTAATCCGGAAGCCCTCCAGGGCCCCCTTGACCTTCGGGGACCGGAAAACGTAGTGGGAAGCCGTCAGCTCCGTGCTCTGCTTGTAAAAATACGGAACCGACGCCGCGGCCACCGCCGCGGTCCCCAGCGCCGCAGCCGCGGCGATTGTGCTCTTCTTCATAGGAAACCTCCTTTTCGCCGTAGGGCGGCCTGACCCCAGGCCGCCGTTCTCCACAGGATGGCTGACTCAGTCCGCTGTCCTCCCGGTCCATGTTCACTGTGCCCCGTTCAAATACTCCGCGATTAAGTAGTCCACTACCAGCCCGTAGGACTTGACCCCGGCCTCGTCGAAGGTCTTCAGGTAGGCGTCATTGACGGCCTGAACCGCGTCCTGGACCTTGCCCTCGTACTGCTTGTCGTGCTCCACGTGCACATTGCTGTCGCGGCGCATCTCCTCCGCGCAGCGGTCCCAGAGGCTCCGGGCCGCCGAGGGGTTCTCGGCATAGAGGGCGTTGTAGCAGTAGATGAAGGCCGAATACCAGCCCGCGTATCGGAACAGCTCGTTCCGGGAGGCCCGACAGGCCAGGAAGCCCAGGTAATTCGCCTCGTCCTCCCGGGCCACGGCCAGGCTGTGGCCCAGCTCGTGGCAGATCGTAAAGGGCTGGGTGAGGGGAAAGGACGCGGTGGAGACCGCCGCCTCGCCGGTAAAGCAGACGAAGATCCCGGTGGTCCCCGTATAGGCGAAGGCCTTGCTCAGCAGCAGGGGCTTGACCTGTCGGATCGGGATTGCGAAGCGCTCGTTGTATTCCGCCAGCTGATCGTAGGCCGCCGCGGCCTCCTCGGCCAGCTCGGCAAAATCCGGCAGAACCACGTCGCCGTTTTCGTCCCGCTCCACGCTCTCGGCGTAGTAGCTCGCCATGTCGGCGTACCAGGCGGCCGCCTCCTTGAGCTGCTCGACGCTGTATTCCCGGACCTCCAGCCCCGTCTGCTCGCCGATGGTGGGGGCGAAGTGATTGAGGCCCCAGAGCCCCATGAAGAGGAAGACCAGCAGCACCGCGCCCTCCAGCACCCCCGTGAGCCAGCCCAGGAGTTTCCTGTGCTTGACGGCGTAGATCAGCCCCGCAATCAGGGCGACGAGGAGCAGGACCAGAAGCCCCTCCCAGACCGGAAAGGGCACCCAGCCGAAGGCCGCCCCCAGAACGCCCATGGCCTTCCGGGAGAAGTCCGTATAGAAGGAAAACCAGAACTCCGGCAGGAAGCGCGCCAGCCCCACCGCCGCGGCGGTCAGCACAGCCAGCACCCCCGCCCCGATCAGATTGCGGATGGGCTTGAACATAGGAACTCCTTTGGGAATGAATTCAGGCAACAGGCAACAGGCAACAGGCAACAGGCATCAGGCATCAGACCCGCCTGTAGGGACAAGCCTTGCTTGTCCGCCGTTCCCCGCACGGACGAGGCAACAGGCATCAGACATCAGACCCGCCTGTAGGGACAAGCCTTGCTTGTCCGCCGATCCCCGCACGGGCGAGGCAACAGGCATCAGGTATCAGACCCGCCTGTAGGGACAAGCCTTGCTTGTCCGCCGTTCCCCGCACGGGCGAGGCAACAGGCATCAGACATCAGACCCGCCTGTAGGGACAAGCCATGCTTGTCCGCCGATCCCCGCACGGGCGAGGCAATAGGCAACAGGCAATAGGCAATAGGAGACAGGGGATTAGGGCAACGCCCGTAGGGGCCGAACTCGAAGAGTCACGAAGTATGCCCACATCGGCCCTTCTTTCCCCGCCCGGAGGCACTACCGACCCCGCCTGTAGCGCCGGCAATCTGCCGGCCCGACAAGGGATCAGGGATCAAGGATCAGGGTGGGGAAGGAGCCAAGAGAAAAGGGAACAGAGTCCCTTGTAGGGGCGGTCACCGGCCGCCCAACCCCCGCCGTAGGGGCGGTCATCGGCCGCCCTGAAACCTCCCCTGCCAAGGGGAGGGGGACCGCCGCCCCGCGGCGGTGGAGGGGTCCGCCCTCCGCCGTAGGGCGGCCTGACCCCAGGCCGCCGCCCACCTCGCAGGCACCCACCTCCGTAGGGGCGCCCGCCGCGACGCCAGTCAGCGCGTTATTCCGGCTGCTTGAGAATCCGCGGCATTGCCAGGAGCAGGCAGCAGACGACGACGGCGATGATGGTGTTGGGCAGCATGTAGGAGCCGTTGTAGATCAGGGAATAGAGGCTGGGGCTCGCGGTCTCCACATTCAGAATCTTTTCCAGGCCGGTGATCTTGTAGATGGTGATGCCGCTGAGATAGTGGATGGCGAAGCGGCCCAGGCAGCCCACGAAGGCGGCCAGAGGCAGCAGCTTGAAATGCCGGTGGAAAAGGCCTGCCAGGCCCACCATGCCATAGGCCACCACATAGTCCAGCAGCATGCTCTGCCAGTTGATGGCGGAGCCGCCGGCAAAGAAGAACTTGAGCAGACCGAAGATCAGACCCGCGCCGATGCCCCAGCCCGCGTTGGACCGCATGGCAAAGACGATCAGCGGGATCATGACCAAGTCGATGGAGCCGCCGAAGCCGCCGAACTCCAGACCGATGGGAATTTTCAGATAGCTCAGGGCGATGGCCAGGGCGATACAGACGCCGCCCTCCACCATAATCCGAAGGGTCGAACGCTTTTTCTTCGCCGGCTTGGTCTGGACTGCGGCTTCCGGCACAGTCTCCGTCTTGGGAGCCGTCAAAGGCTCCACCAGGTTATCGCGATTGTTTTCCATATTTGTTTCCTCCTTTTGAAAATACCGACGGCTCCACACCGTCGGCAGTTCAAAAGAGCGAACACTCTTTTCCTACGACGGCATGATCCGTATCAGGTTCACGGGTGAGGGCGCCCATATCGCCCGGTCTCAGCCGGATCGGTCCGGCCCCCCGAAGAGTGATTCTATTGTATCGCGATTTTTACGAAATGTCAAGCCGCAAAACCCGTCGCGGTTTTGCGGCTTGACATTTCATCGGTTCTTGTTGTTCGGGCTCCGCCACAGCCGGACGCTGAGCCAGATCGCAAGAGCCAGGCCTGCGATCAGGGTCAGCATGCCGAAGAGCGGCCTGGCGTAGACCCCCACCCAGCCCGCGGTCAGGAAGGCCAGGGCCAGAAAGGCGATGATGTGGGAAACGGTCTTGGCGTAGTTCTTGGGGTCCTTCATCTCCGCCGCGTAGTTTTTCGGGATCATCCGGACGTTCAGGGTCAGCCGCAGCAGGATCGCGTAGAGCAGCAGCGCCCCGCCGAAGCCGAAGGTGACAAATGCGAATGCGTATTCCATGCTCGATGCCTCCCTACATTATAATATATTTCCCCAGCGGCCGCGGCTCACAGCCAGGCCTTCAAAATCAGCGCCGCCGCCAGGGCCACGCAGACGCTGAGCAGGGTCCCGACCAGATAGCGCTCGGCAAAGTTCCGGTCCTCCATCTGCTTGAAGCGGGCCACGCTCTTGGCCGTCAGCACGAAGCCGATGGTCGAGGCCGCCCCGGCGAGGACCAGGGCCGCGACAATCACCCGCTCCAGCTTGCCGATGAGCTCCCCGCTGCGGAAGTCCCGCTCCTCCGGCGCGGCTTCCGCAGCCGCGGGCGCTTCCTCCGGCTCCGCGCCGGCAGGCGCCTCCTCCGGGGCCGCTTCCGAAGCCTCCGGGGCCGCCTTCGCTTCCTCCGGGGCCGCTTCTGAAGCCTCCGGGGCCGCCTTCGCTTCCTCCGGGGCCGTTTCCGGCGCCGCGGGGGCCGCTGCCGCCTCCTTCGGCGGCGGCAGCAGGGCGAGGACCTTCCGGACCAGAATCGCCGTGGGCTGCCAGATCACACCGAGCAGCAGGGCATAGCGCAGACCCGGCCGGAACCAGGGCTGCACGGACATCCACACAAAGAATTCCGTCCGCTGCCCCTGGAGGAACAGCCTCCAGCAGAGGATGATCAGGCCCAGGTGCAGGAGCTGATCGACGCAGAAGGAGACCAGCTTCGCCCGGGGGGAGCTCCATTTTTTGTCCGCCCGGACCCGCACGAAATCAATGATTCCGTGGCTCACGGACAGAATGGCCCAGGTATACAGGGCCCGGTTCCAGGGCACGCAGCGAAATACGATGTTCATTGCCAGGGCGTAGAGCAGCACATGCAGAAGCAGGGCCAGCAGGTCCCCCTTCTCCTTGTCCTCCGCCAGCCTTCTCCACTGGAGCAGATAGTCTCCGATCAGATGCGCGAGTACCATCAGCAGCAGGATCTCCATTCGGTATCTCTCCTCTCTCTTTCTGTCTCTGTTCGCAGCTATGATGTGGGTCCGACCCGAAAGGACTGCGCCTGACGCGGCTCCTCCCAGGCCCGGGAGAGCATCTCGGCCAGGGCCATTGCCAGGGCCCGCTCCTCATAGACGTTGGCGCTCCGCAGCGCCCTGTCCACCGCCTGCCGGGTCAGGCCCGCGGCCTCCGCCACGGTGCTGGCCGCCCCGTAGGGGTGGGCCTGCCGGTAGCTCCGGCACGCCGTCGGATCGGCTTCGCTTTTCTTTGTCCAGCCCGTCTTTTCCGGGTATCTGATGAATTCAGACCAGCGCTCCGGGGACACGCCCGCGAAGGGGCGGCGCTTCTCGCCCGGGGCCTCGGTCCCGAATACGGCCTCCGCCTCCTCCGACTGCATCAGGCGGATCAGCAGCTTAAAGTCGTCAGGCACAGCCGCCTTCGCCGGCGTCGGACGCGGGTCCTGCGTCCCGGTGATGATCGGGTAACAGCATTCCAGCAGCAGGGCGATTTCGTTCTGATAGGCGGTGTTCCGCTCCGTGAGCCGGAAGCCCGCGTTCATCATGGCGTTCCACGCCGGATTGCGGAGCTCGGCGGCGTCCGGCCCGTCGAAGATCAGAATGGCCCCGTTGTCGCGGTCCCGCTTTGCCAGCTCAACGGCCTCTCTGGCCCTGTGGTAGGCGGGGCCGTCCTGATAATAGGTGTTCTTGGCGTCAACCCTGGTCTCCCATTCCCCCACGCCGATGCCCGCGTGGAGCTCCAGGGGGAAGAGCAGCCGACGCAGGAGCCGCAGGCAGAGATAGGCGTCCGCCGGACTCCTCAGCAGGCCCTGCATCTCGTCGCCGCCAATGAAGCTGAACTTCCGAATCATCCTGCGGCCATAGAGCCTGCTCAGGGTCTTGGCCGCGTAGACCATATAGCGCTGAATCCGCATGCGCCGCTCCGGCTCCATTTTTCTGGAATCCTTCAGATCCACAGTCAGCGCCGCGGCCATGATCTCCATGGGACCTCCCCCCTTCCTGCACTGGTTTCCGTCTCCAGCATAGCACATCCGCGTCAAAAAAGCAATCGCTTTCCATTGCTTTTTTACAGAACAACCGCTTTTGATTGCGCACTCAAAAAGCAACCGTTTTCTATTGCATCTTAAGAAAGCAACCGCTTTCTATTGCACCATAAAAAAGCAACCGCTTTCTGATGCGCTTTCAAAAAGCAATTGTGTTAGCTGCAATTTGAGGACCTGGTTGAAAACATGCGCTTGATGCGTTGATCGTACCGGGCAATAGGCATCAGGCATACTACGTGACTCTTCGAGTTCAGGCACCGCCCGAAAGCCTTATGCTGAAAAAACTGCTTCCCCCGTAAGAGAAAACCTGTTTTCAGAAAAAGGCCGGAAATCAGAAACACAAAAAAGAATCGAACGGGGTATGCGGATAAAAAATCGAAGTTTCGCCCTTCCCCCACCCTAATCCTTAATCCTTAATCCCTAATCCCTCGTCCGTGCGGGGAGCGGCGGACAAGCAATGCTTGTCCCTACAGGCGGGCCTGTTGCCTGTTCCCTCGCGTCCGTCCCCTCACTCCGCCTTCCTCTCCCGCAGGGCCCTGTGCAGCAGCCAGAGGGCGAAGATCGCGGCCAGACCCTCCCCCGCGGGGAGGGCGGCGGCCAGGCCCATCTGGCCGAAGTACCGGTCCAGCAGGAGCATGAGGGGGATGTAGATGCCCAGCTCCCGGACGCAGGCGTGGAGCAGGGTGTCGCCGCCCCGGCCTACGGCCTGGAGGGCAAAGGAGGAGTGGTAGTTCAGAAGCTGGACCGGGGCCGCCAGACAGCGGACCCGCAGGAAGGCCGCGGCCAGGCCCACGGCGGCGGCCGCCTCCACGGCCTTGTCTCCCGCGGTGGAGAGCAGGAGGCTCGCCGCCGGCCGGGCAAAGAGCTCCAGCAGGAGAATCGAAATCGCCGAGACAAGGAGGCCCCAGGTCCGGGCGGTGCGCACGGCCCCCTGCATCCGTTCCCGGTTCCCGGCGGCGTAGTTGTAGGCCACAATGGGCATCATGCCCTGGCAGAGGCCGATGTTGAAGGCGTTGGGGATGCGCTCGATCTTCATGACGATGCCGAAGGCCGCCAGAACCAGGTCGTCGTGGGCGGCGGCCAGCTTGTTCACGCAGACGCTGGCCACGTCAAAGAGCCCCGTCAGCACCGCCGAGGGCACGCCCACGGCATAGAGGCTGGATTTCAGCTCCTTCGCCAGCCCCCGGGCCTCCCGCAGATCCAGAGTCAGCGGCGCCCCGGCAAAGCCTTCCCCTTGCGGGGAAGGCGGCGCGAAGCGCCGGATGAGGCGGTCCTTCGTCGAAGCATCGAGGCGGACGTCTCCCCCAGCGGCCCGCCGCACGGCAAACACCAGATACCCGCAGGCGCAGAGGTTGGAGATCAGCGTGGCGATGGCCGCGCCGGCGACCTCCTGTCCCCGGGGCAGGATCACGAACATAAACAGGGGATCGAGGAGCATATTCAGCACCCCGCCCATGGACAGGCCGAAGCTGGCCTGGGCGGAGCGGCCCGTGTTCCGCAGCAGGTGGGCCAGGGTCAGGGAGAGGATGGTCGGCGCGGAGCCGATGACGATGACGAAGAGGGCATACTGCTCCGCGAAGCCGATGGTGTCCCCGGAGGCCCCCAGGAAGCGCAGGATCGGCCCCCGGAAGAGGCCCACCGCCGCAGAATAGCCCAGGCCCAGGGCGATGGCTCCCCGGACGGCATAGGCGCTGACCTTCCGGCCCTCGGCGTCCCGCTTCTGGCCCATGAGCCGGGCGATGAGACTGCCGCCGCCGATGCCGTAGAGGTTGGAGAAGGCCACGTTGAGCATGGTCAGGGTCAGGGTAATGGTGGTGGCCGCGGTCATATAGGCGTTTCCGGTCCGCCCGATGAAGAAGGCGTCCACCATATTATATATCAGGTTGATGAGCTGGCTGATAATGGTCGGAATTCCCATGGCCGCCAGGGCCCTGGAGATCGAAACCTGCTCAAAGAGCTCCGTTTTTGTGTATTTCGAGCGTCCCATACTGCACCCCCGCCCGCCGCCTCCGGCAAGCGTCCCTTTGTGTTTTTTATTTGTATCGAATTATAGCACAAATCCGCAGAAAATGGAAGCCCAAATCGCCCTCCGCCGCCCCCCAAAACCTCCCCTGCCAAGGGGAGGGGGACCGCCGCCCCGCGGCGGTGGAGGGG
>CAMVKI010000024.1 GCA_947168005.1 uncultured Clostridia bacterium | reverse complement strand
CCACAACCGCCGCTACCAGGACTACGACAACTACGTCTGGGTCCGGGACGCCAAGCAGAACAAGCTGGTTGTGGGCACCCAGTGCCGCATTCTCTATCAGGACGCCATGGGCCGCATGAGCATCGCCCTGAAGTTCAACGAGATGGTCCGCAACGGCGAGATCGGCCCCGTGATCCTGGGCCGCGACCACCACGACACCGGCGGCACCGACGCCCCCTTCCGCGAGACCTCCAACATCAAGGACGGCTCCAACATCATGGCCGAGATGGCGACTCAGTGCTACGCGGGCAACGCCGCGCGCGGCATGAGCTACATCGCCCTGCACAACGGCGGCGGCACCGGCATCGGCCGGGCCATCAACGGCGGCTTCGGCATGGTCCTCGACGGCTCCGAGCGGGTGGACACCATCCTCCGCATGGCGATGCCCTGGGACACCATGGTCGGCGTGGCCCGCCGTGCCTGGGCCCGGAACGAGAACGCCCTCTCCACCGCCGCAGAGTACAACGGCCTCTACGCGGGCAAGGACCACATCACCCTGCCCTACCTGGCCGACGATGCGGTGATTGCCGAGGCCATGGAGGTTCTGAAATGAGCTCCCTGCTGATCCACAACATCGGCATGCTGGTCACCCCGGAAGGCACAGAGGCCCGCCGGGGGGTCGAGCAGGGCAAGGTCCGGGTGCTGGAGCACGCCTGGATCTACGCCGAAAACGGCGAAATCATCTCCTGCGGCGACCGGAACATGCCCATCACCATGGGCCAAAAGCTGGACGCCGGCGGCAGGCTGGTGACCCCGGGCCTGGTGGACGCCCACACCCATCTGATCTTCGGCGGCTGGCGGCAGAACGAGCTGGCGATGAAGCTCCGGAACGTCCCCTATCTGGACATTCTGGCCGCCGGCGGCGGCATCCTCTCCACCGTGAAGGCCACCCGCGCCGCCACGGAGGACGAGCTGACGGCCAAGGCCGCCGCGGCCCTGGACGAGATGCTCGCCTTCGGCACCACCACCTGCGAGGCCAAGAGCGGCTACGGCCTTGAGAAGGAGGAGGAGCTCAAGCAGCTCCGGGTCATCAAGCGGCTCAACAAGGAGCACCCCATGGACCTGGTCCCCACCTTTATGGGGGCCCACGCCCTGCCGCCGGAATTCAAGGAAAACCGGGAAGGCTATCTGAAGCTGCTCTGCGAGGAGATGATCCCCGCCGCCGCGAAGCAGAAGCTGGCGAAATTCTGCGACGTCTTCTGCGAGACCGGGGTCTTCACCGCCGAGGAATCCCGGCGCATTCTCCAGGCCGGTCTGGACAACGGCCTGACGCCGAAGATTCACGCCGACGAGATCGACGCCATCGGCGGCTCCCAGCTTGCCGGGGAGATCGGCGCCATCTCCGCCGAGCATCTGATCGTCTGCCCCGACGAGGGAATTGAACGTCTTGCCGAAGGCGGCACCGTCGCCTGCCTGCTCCCCGCCACCAGCTTCTATCTCAACTCCACCTACGCCCCGGCCCGGAGGATGATCGAGGCGGGGGTCCCCGTGGCCCTGGCCTCGGACTACAACCCCGGCTCCTGCCCCTGCCTGAACCTCCAGCTCGTCATGAACATCGCCTGTCTGAAATACCGTCTGACCCCGGAAGAGGTGCTGACCGGCGTGACCCTGAACGCCGCCGCCGCCGTGGGCATGGCCGACAAAGTGGGCTCCATCGACCGGGCCAAGCAGGCCGATCTCGTGATCTGGGACGCCCCGGACCTCAACTATCTGTGTTACCGACTGGGCAGCAATCTGGCCCATACCGTCATCAAAAAAGGAGAAATCTGTCATGGCTAAAATCATCGAATGCATCCCCAATTTCAGCGTCAGCAAGGAGGTCGATCCCGTCGTCTTCCAGCAGCTGGTGGACGTGGCCTCCGCCGCCCCCGGCGTCACCCTGATGAACGTCCAGACCGACGGCAGCCACAACCGCTGCGTCTTCACCATGGTCGGCTCCCCCGCCGGCATCGAGGAGGTCGCCTTCCAGCTCTGCAAGAAGGCCTCGGAGCTCATTGACATGAACAAGCACGTGGGCCAGCATCCCCGCATGGGCGCCACCGACGTCATCCCCTTCGTCCCCACCATGGACGTGACCCTGGAGGAGTGCGTCGAGCTGAGCAAGCGCGTGGCCCAGCGAATCTGGGACGAGCTGCAGATCCCCTCCTTCCTCTACGAGGACTCCGCTACCCGGCCCGAGCGCCGGAACCTGGCGAAGTGCCGCAAGGGCCAGTTCGAGGGCATGCCCGAGAAGCTGCTGGAGCCGGACTGGGCCCCGGACTACGGCGAGCGGAAGATTCACCCCACCGCCGGCATCACCGCCATCGGCGCGAGAATGCCCCTGGTGGCCTTCAACGTCAACCTGGACACCGACAACCTGGACATCGCCAAGTCCATCGCCAAGGCCATCCGCGGCTCCTCCGGCGGCTTCCAGTACTGCAAGGCCCTGGGCATCATGCTCGAGGACCGAAACATCGCCCAGGTCTCCATGAACATGGTCAACTACGAGGGCACCCCGCTCTACTACACCTACGAGATGATCCGCACCCTGGCCGACCGCTACGGCGTCCGCATCATCGGCTCCGAGCTGGTGGGCATCACCCCGGCCAAGGCCCTGATCGACTGCGCCGAATTCTATCTGAAGCTGGAAAACTTCAACTGCCGCGAGCAGGTCATGGAATACAGCCTGCTGGACATGGCTAACTGACACGGGAACAAGGAGGATTCTTCCATGGAGCTTTCTGAACTGACTGTCCGATCCTTTGCCGAGCTGCTGGGCTCCAAGGCTTCCGCCCCCGGCGGCGGCTCCGCCTCCGCCCTGGCCGGTTCCCTGGGCGCCGCCCTGGCCGAAATGGTCAACGCCGTGACCATCGGCCGCAAGAAATACGTGGATTACCAGGAGGAGGCCCAGGCCGGCGTCGAAAAGGGCGCCCGGCTCCGCGAGGCCTTCCTGGTCGCCATGGAGCGCGACACCGACGCCTTTAACGCCTTCTCCGACGCCATGAGCCTCCCCAAGGAGACGCCCGAGGAGAAGGAGGCCCGCACCGCCGCCATGCAGAGCGCTCTGGAGCTCTGCATCGAGTCCCCCCTGCACATGATGGAGCTCTCCCTGGAGGCCGTAAAGCTGGCCGAGGAGATGCTGGGCAAGACCAACGCCAACGCCCTGAGCGATCTGGGCGTGGCCTCCCTGCTGCTCCAGACCGCCGTCCAGGGCGCCTGGCTCAACGTGCTCATCAACCTCGGCGGTCTCAAGGACGAGGAAAAGGCCCGGGCCTACCGCACCCGGGGCGAGGAGCTGCTGAACGACACCATGACCCTCCCCCACGACGTGTATCAAAAAATCGTGAATGCGTTATAATTTTTTCGCAAAGCACCGGAGCTTCCGCCGCGGCGGAAGCTCCGGTGCTTTGCGTAGTTTTAATTGTACATGATGACCCCGTAGAGGAACATGGCGATCTGGGCCCGGGTGCAGCTCTGCTCCGGGGAGAAGCCGGTCTCGGAGGTACCGGAAGTCAGCTGCTTTTCCAGCGCCCAGCGGACGGCCTTCGCGTAGTAGGCGTTCTCCGGCACGTCGGTGAAGGGGCAGTCCGGGCTCTCCGGCTCCGGGGACCCGGCGGCCCGCCAGAGGAAAGTGACCACCTGCTTCCGCTTGCAGGGTGCGTTGGGGCTGAAGCTCGTCGGAGAGCTGCCGCCGGTGATTCCGTTCTCCAGGGCCCAGAGCACGGCGCTGCGATACCAGGCGTCCTCCGCCACGTCGGTGAAGGGGCAGTCCGCGGTCTCGGGCTCCGGGGAGCCGTAGGCCCGCCAGAGGAAGGTAACCACCTGGGCCCGGGTCGCGGTCTGGTTGGGGCTGAAGGTCGTGGGCGTGGTGCCCGCGGTGATTCCGGCGTACTTCATCAGCAGAACCGCCTCCCGATACCAGGCGTCCTCGGCCACGTCGGTGAAGGGATTCTCCGGCCAGCCGAAGGCGAAGAAGCGCAGCTGATAATGCTGCCGCGGGCCGTCCCACTCCTCCTGGTTGAGCATCAGCTCGTAGGCGCTGCCTCTGGGCGGGTTGAGGCGCAGGGTCTCGCCGTCGGGTCCGGCGCCATCCACCTCGATCAGGCCGATGAGGCCCGTCCGGGCCCAGCCGAAGCGCAGGCTCTCGCGGTCTGCGGGGACGCGGAGCTTCACATAGTCGTGCTCCGCCGCGTGCCAGGTCAGGACGTCCTCCGCCGGGAGCGCGGGCAGCTCCACCGGGGCTCTGCCGGCCAACATGAGCTCCACCACCACGGGCTCATCCTCGGTGCCCGTGAAGCGCTGGAATTCCAGGTCCTCCTCGCTCCAGTAGACCCGGACCAGGATGGGCTGCTCGTTCTCCGGGGTGAAGCTCAGCACGTCGTTCTCGAAGCTGAAGCCCGGCGCCGCAGCCTGGCCGTGGCGCACGGCGAAGCCCTCGAACCAGCTGCCGTCGTCGTGGGGATACTCCACCCAGACGCTGGGGTCATAGCCCTCCCATTCGCCCAGGTCGTAGAGCTCCGTGGGATTCTCGTCAAAGTAGCCGATGCTGTGCGTGGGATCCAGGCGCAGGTAGACCGTGCCGATGCTCTCATTGCCCTGGCCGTCCACCGCAAGATAGGAGGGATTCTCGAAGATATAGTCGTCGATGCCGATCTCGGGGACCCGGTTCAGGCCGTAGAACACGCTGCCCTCGGAGCGGGTCCAGTCGATCCAGAGCTGATAGCGGCTGTCCGGGAAGAACTCGAAGTCCAGGATGTAGTAGTGGTTCGCGCCGTAGTCCGCCTCGTTGTCCAGCGTCAGGGTGAAGCTGTGGGGCTCGCTCTGGTCCACAAAGAGCTCGTGCCATTCCGGCTCGTAGTTCACGTCGGACCAGGAGACGCGGCGGACGCCGTAGTCCTCCGCCCAGGTGAAGGTGAGGCTCTCCGTGTCGGCTGCGACGCGCATTCTCGCCCGGCCCGGCTGGATCAGGATGTTTTCGGGGTCGATCCCCGCCGGCGGGATGATCTCACCGTAGTTGTAATAGTTGTACTCCACGATGACCGGGAAGTCCTCCGTGGGCCGGAACTCGTCGAAGGCCGTGTCGGCCGGACACCAGGTCACGTGGAAGAGCACGAAGTCGCCGTTCTCCGGGACAAAGCTGAGGATGTTGTTTTCGAAGCTGTAGCCGTGAGCCAGGCCCAGCTCCGTGATTGCGCCGTCGGCCACGATCTTGCCGTTGTAGTTTCCGCTCTCGGCCATGATCGTCACGGCCCGGTCGGCCAGCTCCACGGCTTCGCCGAAGATGACCGTGCCGTTTTCGTCGGTGTACGCGGAGCGGGTCTCGTCGAAGAAGAGGCGGACCGGCTGAATCGTCCCGTCCTCCAGATAGGAGACCGCGTTCTCGAAGCCGAAGCCCAGATAGTGGTCGGCGTCGGCCACAAGCTCGTCCTCGCCCAGGGCCCAGAAGATGGAGCCCTTGGCCTGGTCGTAGAAGGAGATCAGCACGCCGTCCGGCTGGAAGCCGCCGCCCTCAAACTCGAACTGGATGTGATACCAGTCTCTGGGGTCGCCGTTGTCCCAGCTCGCGTTGAGCTCCAGGGTGTAGGAATTGCCCTCGAAGGGCACGTCGTTGTACCAGTCGTTCCAGCCCTGCATCCCGTTGACGTTGATCTGCCGCAGGGGGGCGTTCTCGTCCCAGCTGAAGCTCAGCCGCTCGGTCTCCCAGGGGACCCGGATCCGGGCCCGGCCATTGCCCCGATAGATGTCCTCCTCCGGGACCTCGGGCAGCTCGATCTGACCGTCGCCCCACCAGTCCACCTGGATCACCACCGGGGCCTCCGGGGTGCCCTGGAACTGGTCGAAGCGGTAGTCCTCCTCCGTCCAGTAGATCTTGACCTCCATCTCGCTGCTGCCCATGGGCGAGAAGGTAAGGTATTCGCCGCCGGAGTAGGAGAAGCCGTTGTACTCGCCGTACTCCGTCAGATTGCCGTCCCAGACCACTACGCCGTCCAGCCTGTTGCTGCGGACGCAGACGATCAGGCAGCGGTCCTCATAGAAGTTGGGCTCCCGGAAGCCGATCTCCCCCTCGCTGTCCCAGAGATCCCAGTCAATGGCCTTGGTCTCGTCGATCAGCAGGCGGACGTCCCGGCTGAAGCCGTCCTCGTCCAGGAAATAGAAGCCCTGGCCGTCGAATTCATAGTATTCCGCCGTGGCCTCGGGATAATTGTCAAAGTCCAGGCTCCGGAACACGGAGCCGCCGTTGGCGTCGTAGCGAACGAAGAGCATGCCGTTGTCCGGCATGGGATTCCCCTCGAACTCAAATTGGACATGATACCAGTCCCGGGGATTGCCCCACTCGTCCGTCTGGTCCAGATACAGGGTATAGCTGTTGCCTTCGGGCTCGATGCCGTTGAGCCATTCGCCGTCCTCCCCGAGGCCGTAGACGTTGACGCAGCGGAGATTGTCGTCCATGCTCCATTCCAGGGTCAGGGAGCTGACCTCCCGGGACAGGCGGACCATCATCCGCCCGTTTCCGGCCATCAGGTCCTCAGCGGGAATCTCGTTCACGACGCTGACGCTGCCGTCGCCCCACCAGTCCACGTTTACCATCACCGGCTTGTCCTCCGTGGGCCGGAACTGGGAGAATTCGTAATCCTGGCAAGTCCAGAAAATATCAAAGTCCACCCCGTAGCCGCTCTCCGGCGTGAAGCTCAGCAGGCTGCCGTCGAAGCTCGCCGCCTCGCTGACCGCTTCGCCGAAGAGGACGAGGGGCTCCTCATGCCAGCTTCCGTCCAGGCCGGCGTATTTCGCCACGACGGAGATCGCCCGGTCCTCGCTCTCCCAGGTATCCTGGAAGATCAGCTCGCCCTGCTCCCAGTCGTCGAAGCTGATGCAGCGCGTGGGGTCGAAGCGCAGGTAGATCGTGCCGGGCTCGTCGCCGGACAGGAAGCTGACGTTGTCCGGCCAGAAGGCCTGACCGTTGCCCTGGCGGGGCAGATAGTTCTCGGGCTCCATGGCGGGAATCTCGTCCACGCCGTAGAAGACCAGGCCCCCGTTGTCGTCGTAGTTGGCGGCAAAGAGGAAGTTCCACTCGTTGTCGTCGGCGAAGTCGAAGTTGATCATGTAGTGCCGCCGGGGGCTGCCGTCGGGCTCCGTCTGGTTCAGGGCCAGGGTGTAGGAGTCGAAGTCGGGCTCCTGCCACTCCGTCTGATTCCATTCGCTTCCGTCCAGGCCGAAGACGCCCAGGGTCCGCAGGTGGCCGTCCCAGGTGAAGCTCAGCTGGGGCGTGCTCAGGGGCAGCAGGATCTTGCCCCGGCCGTGCTCGGGCTGAAGCAGGCTCCCCACGTCCACGCCCTCGTCCCAGTGTACGGCGCCGCCGCCCCAGGCGTTGAACTCGATCATCAGGGTGTCGTCGTCCCAGCCGAAGTTCCGGAAATCGTATTCCGCCTCGGACCAGAAGACCTCCAGCCGCATTTCACAGCCCGTCTCCGGGGTGAAGCTCAGCACGTTGTTCGCAAAGCTGAAGCCGGGCATGACGGCCTCGCCGGCCTCCACCACCCAGTCCCGGACTTCCTCGCCGTCGGCCGCCGTGTACTCGGCGAAGACGAAGAGCAGCCGGTCCTCGGGGGCCACGTTGGACTCCACAAAGCGGATCGTCCCATCCTGCTCGTATTGGCCCCGGTCCATGCCGTGCTCCTGGTCGAAGCGCAGGCGGACGGGCTGGATCTGGCCGTTCTCCGCGAAGCTCTGCCAATCGTTGTCGTAGAGCAGCTCCGTGGGCTCGCCGCTGCCCAGGCCCATGTAGACCAGGCCGCCCCAGACGTCGTAGCAGGCCTGGAGCTCGCAGCTCCAGTTCCAGAAGAAGTCAAAGTTGATGCCGTAGTGGTTCCAGGGATCGTTGAACTCGTTGACCCGGTTCAGCTCGTAGGTATAGGAGCTGAGCCCGACGCCGGAGATCTCGCCCCAGCCGTTCTCGTCTCCCTCGCCCTCGACCCAGAGCCTCCGCAGGTGACCGTTCCAGGTGAAGCTGATGCTCTGGGTGGTATCGGGCACCGTGAAGCGGGTGCGGGACTGCTCCGGCTGGGCGCAGAAGCGCAGGATCGTCGTGCCGGGATCCATAGAGACCTCGCCCTCGTTGTTCCACTGCACGTCGAGGAGAATCTCGCCCTCCAGCGGCTCAAAGGTGTAGTAGCTGAAGTCGTGATCGGTCCACCAGACGTCCACGTTGACCTCGCCCACCGCCGCCTCCGCCTTGAAGGAGAGCACGTTGTTTTCAAAGGTATAGCCGCTCTCTGTTGCCTGACCGTCCACCACCGCGTTGGCGCTGTACCAGCTGTCCTCCGTGGGATAGCTGACCCGGACGTTGATGGAGCGGTCATCCGCCTCGAAGGGCTCGTAGGTGACGAACTCGCCGTTGTCCCAGGCGCCCCGGTCCACGGCCCGGGTCGGGTCGATCAGAAAATGGACCGTGTTGGCCTGGTTGACGTTGGTGGTACTGTCCCCGTCCGCCAGAAAGTCCTCCTCCGTTCCCTCGGGCAGGCTGCTGCCTCTGGACCAGTAGACCGAGCCGCCGTTCATGTCGTAGGTGACCCGGAACTGATTGTAGGCACGGGGATTTTCCTGTGCGAAGACCGTCCCGGGAAGCAGGGAGAGGAGCATGCACAGGGCCAGGATTATCGCTGTGAGCTTGCGTTTCATCATGGATACCTCCTTATTTTTCATATTCCCGGTTTCAGTATAGCATAGACGCGGCGGGATGTACAGAGCCTCCGTATATTTTTTCATTTTTTCTCATGTTTTGTATGACGTTTTCATTTCTCTTGATTTTGTCGCGCTCCCGTGCTATGATGGGATCGGTCAATCTTTGAACCAAAGGAGGATTCCCTATGAGCAGAAAGAATTACGGCGCCAAGCCCCTGAGCCTTCCCCAGCCGGTGTGGATTCTGGCGACCTACGACGAGAACGGCGTGCCCAACGCCATGAACGCCGCCTGGGGCGGCATCAGCGAGGAGAACGAGCTGTCCGTCTGCCTCTCCCCTGGCCACAAGACCTGCCTGAACTTCGCCAAAACCGGCGCCTTCACCGTCAGCATGGCCGACGCGGCCCACGCCGCGGGCTGCGACTACGTGGGCATCGCCACCGGCCTCAAGACCGCGGACAAGTTCGCCCGGGCCGGCTTCACCGCCGAGAAGAGCGCGCTGGTCAACGCCCCCATCATCCGCGAGCTGCCGGTCTGCATCGAGTGCCGTGTCATCGAGTTCAACAAGCAGAGCTGCATCCTCCGGGGCGAGATCGTCAACGTCAGCGTGGACGAGTCCGTCCTGACCGACGGCAAGCTCGACATGGCAAAGGCAGCCCCCCTATGCTTCGACCCCTTCAACCACGCCTATCACGTCATCGGCGAAAAGGTCGGCGACGCCTGGGGGATCGGGAAAAAGCTGTTATAAACGCAATCCCCCTCGCGGACGCTTCGCCGCTGAAAATCTTTCGTAGTTCCGTACAATCAAACTGATGGAGGTATTCCCATGAACATCGGAAAAATTCTTGGCCGCACGGCCCTCTGCGCGACGGTACTCGCTGTGACCCCGTATCAGATCAAGAGAGACAAAGAGACCGGAACCCTGGAGCTCCGCAGCCTGCTCTGGGGGGTAAGAAAGACGCCCGGCGAAGAAAAGGATCACTACAGCTTCGCGATCCCCCCAGCCGGTCTGGATGAAGAGGAAGAAGAGGAAGAGAAAGAAAAAGAATAGGATACAATAGAACAAGGGGCTGTCTCACGAACGAGGCAGCCTCTATCCGAGTGATGTTTTCGCCTGCGGCGAAAGTGATGTTGTGCCTGCGGCACAGTGATGTATGCGCCTGCGGCGCAAGTGATGGGATGTGTTCCGCTTGCCACGCGCGAAGCGCACATCACTTGGCGAAGCCATACATCACGCCTGAAGGCGCATCACGTTCCGCGAGAGCGGAACACATCGTTCCACCAAAAAAGACGCCGCATGGCGTCTTTTTTGGTGGAGGCTCGGGTGTCAAAGTCGAACACCTCCGCCTCCTCATAGGTCTCGATCTCGTTGATGAAATCGTAGGAGACGGCGCCGCCGTCCCGGGTGAAATTGACGACGATCCGGAGGTGGTCGTCGTAGACGTAGACAGCCGAGATGAAGACCTCGATGAACGTGTCCCGGTACTTCGGATCCTTCGGGTCTCCCTTCCGGAAGCGCTCGAGCCAGAAGGTCAGCTCCTCCCGGGTGACGGTGGGCCGCTCGATCTGGGCGTCCTCGATCGCGAGCTCCAGCTCCGCCCGGCGGCTCTCCAGCTCGTCCAGGCGCTCCTTCGTGCTGGGTGAAAAGATCCCCTGCTCAATGGCCGCCAGGATATTCCGGATCCCGCGCTTGACCTCTACGAGCTCGGTCTCCAGGGAGCGGCGGATCGTGTCGTCCAGCTCCGCTTCACGCCTCCGGAGAGCTGCGTCGACAATCACGCGGATCACCTCGTCTGTGAGGACCTTCTCCCGGGTGAGGCGGACGACCTCTGTCTCGATCCAGTCCTTCTTGACCGGCTTCTTGTCGCAGGCCCGCTCCCGCTTCCGCTTGATGCAGTTATAATAATAAAACTTCCGGCCGCTTTTCCCGGTGCCGCTCTCACCCACCATGGGGCTGCCACAGTGGCCGCAGAACAGCTTCCCGGTCAGAACATAGTCCACGTCCGTCCGCGCCGCAGCGGGCGCCCTGGCGACCTTCTGGATCCTCTCCTGCACCTCGTCGAACAACTCCCTCGATATTATCGCCGGGATCCCGCCCTCAATCCGGACGTCCCCCCACTTGTAGACGCCTGCATACCGCTCGTTTTTGAGTATGGTGTGCAGGCTATTTTTATTCCACCGGGCACCCTTCGACGTCCGGAGGCCGCGGGCGTTCAGCTCAGCGGTGATCTGGGCGACGTTCTTCCCCTGGGAATACTGGTCGAAGATCTCCCGGACGATCTCAGCGCCGGCGGGCTCGATCGCATAGCAGCCGTCCGGCCCCTTCATGAGCCCGATCGGGAGGCCACCGTTGTTTACTTTACAGGCCAGGGCGTTCTCACGCATACCCCGGAGGATATTCTGGGACAGGTTTGCGGAGTAATACTCGGCGGAGCCCTCCAGGACAGACTCAAGGAGGATCCCCTCCGGCCCCTCCGGGATCGGCTCCATGACGGACATGACCTTCACGCCGGACTTCTTCAGCTTCGCCTTATACATGGCCGAGTCGTATCTGTTCCGGGCGAAGCGGTCGACCTTATAGACGAGGACCCGCTGCCACTTCCCCTTCGCCGAGTCTTTGATCATCTTGAGGAACTCCGGCCGCTTGTCCGAGGTGCCGGAGATCGCCCGGTCGCAGTACTCGCCGACGATCTGCAGATCATGTTCCTCGGCATACTGCCGGCAGACGCGGAGCTGCTGCTCGATGCTCGTGTCCTTCTGGGCGTGGGAGGAGTACCTGGCGTAGATCACCGCCCTCATGGCTTCCATACCCGGCAACGGTTTACGCCGTGAAGGTCGAGGAGAGCTGTGATCTCGTCCTCCGGGAAGACAATGGACAGCGCCGGCGGCCCGGAGAGCGAAGCAGCAGCGACAAACGAGGCGCCGCTGGGGATCGTGTAGGGCTCCCCGTTTTCGTCAACACAGGGCTCACTCTCGTTTCTTCTGCTGAGATAGGTGCAGAGCTTCTTCCGAACCTTCCCGAGCTGATCAGAGAGGACAACAGCGTCAGGATCGTCGATCTTAATGACGAGGCCAGATGCGACCAGGGCGTCGAACTGCTCACCCCGGCGGATCTTATGGACCGGCTGCTTCTTGTAGAGAGCTTCGGAGAGCAGGCTGCGGAGCTTCCTCTGATCGGCGACATCGAGCGTCTCAACGACGGCGACGGCATCCATCAGCGACATCATACGGGGCCGCCTCCCTTCTCCTCCTCGATCTTCCAGGCTGCAGCCATGAGCGCATGACGGCCTTTAACATCGAGGACCTCATAGATCCGGAGGAGCTCGATCTCGTCGTCATTGAGTTCGCGCTCCTGGGCGTTCCCGTTCCGGACGATCAGCGTGGTCGCGCTGTTCCCCTGGACGACGGCGCTGTTCTGAATATTCGCAGCATAGCAGCCCTTATCATCGGATCCGCCAATCAAATAAACGGGATCCACGTCGAACCACCTGGCGAGGGCTGCAACAGTCGACAACATGGGCTCCTGGAGTCCCTTCTCGTACCTGTAGACCGTGCTCCTGTTCAATCGGATCGCGGTCTGCGTCTTGTTGAATTGATCACAGAGCTGCTCCATGGAGACGCCTCGCTCGCTTCTCAGTTCGCGAAGGCGCTGCCCGAAGACGCTGCCCTGGTCCGGTTTTCTTTTCATTGTAATCGCCTCCGACTACGATTATACAGGGCGACGACAGAAAAATCAA
Source organism: uncultured Clostridia bacterium (assembly GCA_947168005.1). Lineage (GTDB taxonomy): Bacteria > Bacillota > Clostridia > Oscillospirales > Oscillospiraceae > JAFRPC01. The sequence continues at coordinate 6,845 of CAMVKI010000024.1, read as the reverse complement.
CATGAAAAAGCGAAAAAAGATGGTTATATAATGATTTTTCTATTGACAACCTGAGATTATCGGCTATAATGTAATCGTAACCGACGACAGTATAATCGCATAAAGCGAAAGGAGCACAACATGGCAAACACACAAGACGGTATCATCACCCAAGAGGAGCTCGATCTCCTCAAGAAGTACGACGGCATCAAGAGAGATCTCGACAAATACGCAGAACTCCCACAGAACGCGCTTGTTCACCTGTGTGTCCTGAAGGATAAGAACGTCGACCTCTTTACAAGGCGATATAACGCCGCTTGCAGAGTAATCGACTTGATTGCCCAGAAGGTCGGCTTCGACCCTGACAACTGTGGCCTATGGCTTTACTATCCGGACGAGAGCGAGAAGGGAGAAGACTCTCCAATCTGCAGGCAGATTGAAGAATGGCTCAGTCGGAGCGGCGAGAAGGCACAGCTCAAGCGGAGAGTGCAGGAACTTGAACAAGAGAACAGAGTCCTCAGATCTCTGTTCGGAAAGTGAGGAGAACATGAACAAAATCGAGCGGATCAAATGCGTCAAGGCCATGGAGTATCTGGCCCGTCAAATCAACGACGAGGAAGTCTTCGAGGAGTGGCTCGTGGACGGCGTCGCGGACGGCGACATCGACGCCGGAGAGCTGGACGTCAAGAGCGGCGACGAGGAGCTCCTGGACTACTACATCGAGGACGAGCACTTCGCCGACCTCATGGACACCTTCACCCACGTCATCGCACGGGCCCGGAAAAGCGGCGGGCTCTACTGCGACGGCATCGTCAGCAAGTGAGGTGCCGTATGATCGACCTGAACACTGTCAACTGGCGGAAGGACAGGATCACGGAAAGGTATGTATGTGAACATACCGACATACTCCGGAAGCCCCGAAAAATGAAGCCAGGCGAGCTGGGCGACGCCTGTACCTACTGCGAAACAAATGAAAACCCATATGCGGAGGAGCTCATGAGACGAGCGGGCAACCTGGAAGCCTTCCAGAGCGCCACAACTCCATCGGAAAAGGGCAAGATCCTCCGCCAGGCAGCGAAAGCCTTCGGCTTCATGCTTTACTGAGAAAGGAGACAACCATGACGCGCACCAATTTTACCATCACCCAGGACGGACAGCACATCGGATCCACGCCTATCACGGAGCAGGCCGTCAACGCCGCAAAGACACGCGCCGCAGAGACCGGGAGGGACGTCTCCGTCGTCGCCCATTATGTGGATGCGGAGGATCGGGAGGTCATCTTCCACCCGGACGGAACCAACACGAAGATCTGGGCCATTGACAAGGGTACACGGCTTGAGCCTTCCGTCGGTCAGATCTATACTAACCGCGGCGGCGGCCAATATCGGTGCATCGCAAAATCCGACGCCGGCCCCTTGTTTTACAACGCTGCCGGAGGCTTCAGCAATTCGTCCGCCGTCATGCAGAACATCAAAAGCGGCTGGACATTCACGGCCAAGGGCATCATCCAGTACATCGACGAGACCATTGAATGGGATCACAGCATCGACGGACATTTTGAGGAGGTAAAAGCATCATGAGCAAAGTCGACAACGTCACCCACATCATGTCCCAGGTCCTCGACCGCTACCGCAACAGCATCCCCAGGAAGGCCTTCATCGACGCCATGGAGAAAGTGATCGCGGAGGTCATCGAGTCCCCGGCTGTGCCGGACGGTGAGCCTGTCCCTGGCCTGCAGATCGTCAAGAGCCCATACGCGACCGCCGGCGATCTGGCGGAGCTGCTGAGCGGGTCCTGCCCTCCCTTCCGTGGATCCGGAGAGGTCGACTGCCGAAATGTAAGCTGCCGGGACTGCTGGGCCGCCTGGCTCACGACCGGAAGACCGGCAAACCCTGAGAGAAAGGAGTGAAAACCATGAGCAAGCGCAAACACGAGCCCTACACCGCCTTCAAGCTCTGGCTTGCAGGGCACGGCTACGTCTACAAGGACGTCGCCGAGTGTATCGACTGCACAGAGTCGACCGTCATGCAGAAGATCAGCGGCGCCTCCGACTTCTACGCGAACGAGCTCCAGGCTATCTGCAGCCACCTCGGCTGCCCTATGCATCTTTTTTTTGATGCTAATGTTGCTTAAACGACGACAGGAGGCAACGATGAACACCCAACTCATAAGAGCCGAGGACATTCCCCGGCAGAAGCTCGAGAAGCTGGCCGCGCCTCTGATCCGGATCGTCGCGGAGGATCTCAAGGACCCGAAGATCCGCGCCGAGTTCGAGGCGTGGAAGGCAAAGAAAGGAGCCGACAATGCTATACACGGAACTCGCGGCGAAGTGCTGCCCGCGAATTAAGGCCGAGCGCGAGAGGCTCGGTATCGAGAAGAAGGAGCTCGCGCAGCGGCTCGGCTACGGCCTGAGCAACTACAGCAGCTACGAGACCAAAACCGTCCCCAGCGTGGAGCGGGTGGTCGAGCTGGCCGAGTTCTTCGGCTGCTCCACGGACTACCTGCTCGGGCTATCGGACGACCGGACCGGAGGGCGATCATGAAGAAAGAAATGGGCCGCTACGAGATCTGCGTGATCTGCGGCAAGGAGTGGAACGTCCCGAAGGATCTCCGGCTCCCGCAGTCCGGCTACGTCTGCCCGCATTGTGCCTCGAAAGCGGCGAGGGACCGGCATGGGCCTCGGTAAAAGCTGGACGCCGGAGGAGGAGGCCTATCTGGCCGAGAACTGGGGCACCGTCAGCATCGACGGGATCTGCAAGCACCTCAATCGGACGAAGGCCGCGATCATGGTCATGGTGCAGCGCCTCGGCCTGGGGAAGTTTCTCGAAAGCGGCGACTACGTCACCGTCAATCAGCTGCTCGGCGCCATAGGCTACGGCGGATCCGGCGGCTATATCGTCAAGAGCTGGATCGAGAACCGCGGCTTCCCGGCCAGGACAAAGATCCGGAGCAGCAAGATGAAGGTCCGGGTGGTCTACCTCGAGGAGTTCTGGATCTGGGCTGAGCAGAACCGGTCCTTCATCGACTTCTCGAAGATGGAGCCGCTGGCCCTCGGCGCAGAGCCGGCCTGGTTGCAGGAGCAGCGCCGGAACGACTTCCAGAGCTTCGCCCTGCAGCGGAAGGATCACTGGACGAGCTCCGAGGACGGACGCCTCCGCCACCTGCTCGAGCAGCACCGCTACGGCTATGCGGAGCTCTCCGAAATGCTCCGGAGATCTGCAGGAGCCATCCAGCGCCGGATCAACGACCTCGGGATCCGTGAGAGGCCGGTCAAGGCAGACAACCACGGCACGTCCGCAACCTGGACACCGGAGCACTTCCGGATCCTCGCGGACGGCATCAGGGGGGGTGCCAGCTACACCGCGATCGCCGTCCAGCTCGGAAAGAGCGAGAAGGCCGTCCGCGGAAAGGTGTATTTTGACTACTTCACCGAGAACGCCGACAAAGTCAGGGCTATGCTCGGCGCCGGCGAATGGGGCCACGGTGCGCCAGTACCGACCGTCCGGCAGGCGGCACATCACTCAAAGTACCGGATCGACACAAAGGTCCAGATTGAGCAGCTTGCAGGTCTCCTGCTCGGCAGGCTCAAGCAGCTCAGGAAGGACGACGTCTTCTGGCAGAAAGAGATCTGCCAACACTTCAGCCTCGCCAAGGGCTGCACCATGGGCGAGACCGATTGTGATCTATGTCCGCATTTCCTCCGGATCCGGCCTCAGTACTGTCACCGCTGCGGCGCGACATTCCTGGAGCGGGAGGAGCAAACATTCTGCCCGGCCTGTAGGTCGGCACGAAGAAAACAGGCCCAGAAGAAATGGGCACGCCTGCACAACAGCAGGTAGGAAAGGAGCCAAACCATGAACGAGAAGATCATCAAGCTATCGAAGATCTACGGCAAGAAGCCGGAGGAGATCATCGAGGAGCTGGCGGACCGGGAGCTCCGGAACGGCCCGCCGGCGGGACTGGGGCCTCGCCTCATGTGGATCCGCGGGATCCAGAGCATGACGCGGGACGAGCTGGCGGAGGCCGCGGGGATCAGCGCCAGCAGCATCGGAGCCTATGAGCGGGGCGACCAGGAGCCCAAGGCCGGCGCGATCGTCGCCCTGGCGAAGGTCCTGAAGGTCTCGACCGACTTTCTCCTGGGAGTCAGCGGGAAGGAGGCGGAGCCGTGAACCTGGAGAAGCTGTTCTGGAACAACGACGCCGTCGTCGTTTTCGACACCGAGACAAACGGGCTCGACGACAAGACGCATCAGATCATCGAGCTCGCGGCCGTCCGTCTTGAGCTCCGGAGCGGGCAGCTTGTCCAGGCTGCCGAGCTGGACGACTTCGTCCGCCTCCCGGAGGGCGAGCTGCTTCCGGAGTCGATCGTCGAGCTCACCCACATCACGGACGAGATCCTTCGGGAGCAGGGCAAGGATCGGCGCGACGTCGCCGAGCGCTTCTGCAGACTGATCTACGAGGGGGGGCACCGCGTCCTCCTGGTCGCCCACAACGCGCAGTTCGATCTCCTGTTTATCCGGCAGCTGCTCCGCGGCTACCGGCCCGGCGTCCGCTTCGAGTTTCTGGACTCTCTGACAGTCTACAAGGACCGGGCGCCATATCCTCACAAGCTCGAGGCGGCGATCCGTCACTACGGTCTCGAGGGCAGGGTGCAGAACAGCCACCGGGCCATCGACGACGTCAGAGCGCTCGTGGAGGTCCTGAAAGCCATGGACGAGGAGCGGGACGATCTGCGGACCTACATCAACATCTTCGGCTATAACCCGAAGTACGGGATCAACGGCGACAGGATCGCCGGGATCACATACCACGAGCAGCACTACGCCAACTTCAAACGACCGATGAGCATGTGCCTCCCGGCCATCGTGAAAGGAGAAGAACAATGAACAGAACGAGAAAACGCCCTGCGGACACCCGGAACACAAGCATCGCCGTCACGCTGATCTGCATCGTCGTCATCTGCATCCTCACCATCATCAATATCTCGGCCTCCTTCCTGGACGCAAGGAACAAGGCGCCAGTCCTCCCGGCGGACACTACGCCGGCACGCGACAGCCTGGACGCAGATCCGCAGATCGTCGACCTCGTGGAGCTCCGCGAGATCCCGACCACGACAGAGGCGCCCGCTCCCGTCTATGAGCTCACCCGCGAGGAGCGCGGTCTGATCGAGGAGGTCGTCGCGGCGGAGGCCCGCGGCGAGCCCTACGAGGGCCAGGTCGCCGTCGCCCAGTGCATCCTCAACGCCTGCCTGAAGGATGGGATCCGGCCTCCTGAGGCGATCCGCCGCTATGGCTACGCGAAGCCCTGCAGCGACCTCACGCCGAGCGTCGTCCGGGCCGTCTCTGCGGTATTTGATAAGGGTGAGACGGTCACAGACGAGCCGATCCTGTACTTCTACGCGCCGGCGCTCTGCACGAGCAGCTTCCACGAGAGCCAGATCTTCGTCATGGAGATCGGCGGCCACCGCTTCTTTAAGGAGGCATAACATGGCGACGACGAAAAAGGAGCCCGCCGTCTCCACGAAATACGACAAGCTCACCCTGGCGCAGAAGTTCAACCTGATCCGCGAGGACTGCAGCGGCATCGTCAAGAGCCAGACCAACGTCGAGAGCTCGTACACCTACGCCAACATCAACGACGTCTTCAAGCTGATCCGCCCGTCGATGGTCAAGTACGGCGTCGACTGGGAGATCGTCCTCGAGGAGGCATCCCACAAAACGCCCGAGGGCGATCCGATCTTCTGGAAGCTCCTACAGGGCCGCAGCGGGAAGGCCGTCTGGCTCTACGAGGCAGATCTGACGCTCCGCTGGATCAACACGGCGAACCCGGACGAAGACTTCCGGCAGATCACGCTCCACGCCATCGGCACCAACGACGGCGGCCCGGACAAGGCGAAGGGCTCGGCCTGGACCTACTGCCTCAAGTACTACCTGTTCGAGAAATTCAACATCGACCAGGGCGAAGCGGATCCGGACATGGGCCAGAACCGCGCAGAAGACGCCCTGCGGCCGCACAGCACCTCGCAGAGCGAAAATCCTGGCCGGAGCGGGCAGAGACAGCCCCAGGGAAGCGGAACGCGCCAGGAAGCCAGGAAACGCCTCACAGGGCCTCAGATGGACAGGCTCTACCGGAAGGCCGAAGCCTGCGGCATGTCCAGGGAGGCCGCCGATCAGCGGATCCGGCAGAAATACGGCCGCGAGGATCCGGCGGATCTGAGCCGCGAGGAATACGACGCCATCTGCAGCTCTCTCGACGAGGCAGCCAGGAAGGCACAGCAAGGAGGAGATCAAGATGCTCAATGAACAAATCACCATGGGACGCCTGACGGCCACGCCGGAGCTGAAACGCACGGCGAGCGGGATCCCGGTCACGAGCTTCACCATCGCCAGCGACGAGGACCGCAAGCGGGAGGACGGCACCGTCCCGACCGACTTCGTGGACTGCGTAGCCTGGCGCGGGACGGCGGAGTTCATCTGCAAGTACATGACGAAGGGCCGCCTGATCGTGGTCAAGGGCCGCCCGAAGGCCAGGAAGTACAAGGACAAGAACGACGTCACCCACAAGGTCGTCGAGCTGGTCGTCCAGGACGTCTACTTCTGCGACAGCAAGCGGAGCGACGACGCCAGCACCCAACAACAGGCAGCACCGTCGGCGGCTGAAGACTTCGCGGAGCTCACAGACGACGACTCCGAGCTGCCGTTCTAAGGGGGCGATGATCTCATGGCATGGATAGAGAGCCATCAAGAGGTCGGACGCCACCCGAAGACGAAGAAGCTGGCCCGGCTGCTCGGCGTCTCTCTGCCGGCTGCCGTCGGCCATCTCCACTATCTCTGGTGGTGGGCTCTGGATTTTGCGCCCGCCGGCACC
>CAMVKI010000023.1 GCA_947168005.1 uncultured Clostridia bacterium | reverse complement strand
CCTCCTCCCGGGCGGGCTGGACCTCCCGGCCGCAGTCGGGGCACTTGCCGTCCTTGAGCTGGCTCTCGGTCCAGAAGGCCTCGCAGGGAGTGCAGTACAGGCCCTCGTAATAGCCCTTGTAGATGTCCCCCTTCTCGTACATGGTACGGAAGACGGTCTGGACGGTCTTCACATGGGACTCGTCGGTGGTGCGGACGAAGCGGTCATAGGAGACGTTCATCAGCCTCCAGAGGTCCTTGACCCCCTTGGGGGCCTCCACGATGGAGTCCACGAACTGCTTGGGGGTGACGCCGGCCTCTTTGGCCTTGTTTTCGATCTTTTGGCCGTGCTCGTCGGTGCCGGTGAGGAAGATCACATCGGCGCCCCGCATTCGCTTATACCGGGCCATGACGTCCGTGGCCACGGTGCAGTAGGCATGGCCGATGTGGAGCCGGCTGGACGGATAATAGATGGGGGTTGTGATAAAGAATGTCTCTTTGCACTTTTCGCACATAGTGATTTCCTCCTTGCGTGCAAGATTGAGCTATATTATAGCTCTGTTCAATATAAAATGCAAGCTTTTTTTGCGAAACGGCAGGGCTGCGTTGAAGCAAAAAAGACCAAATCCCGAAGGATTTGATCTTTTTTGCGGCCCGCCCGGGCGGGCTCAGGACAGAACTCCGAAGGCAAGGACAGCCGATACAGCCAAATATACCAGCCCCAGGAAAAGGGGATAATTAAAGGCGTCTTCCCTGCGATTCCTGGCTTCCCGCAGATAATCGTCCAGGGTCTGATTCGGCCTCAGGTCCACGCCGGTACGGGAGAAGCTCCGAAAACCGCGCTGGACAAAATAGCCGGTGGTGTCAAAGTAGCCGCGCAGAGCCATGTTGTAAACGATGCCTGCAGCCACCAGGATCAGCGCAATGATGGACAGGATGTCGGTAAAAACCAGCAGCCGATTGCGCTCCGCCCGAAAGCATTTCGCCGCGGGATAGGCCAGTGTGATGATCACGTGGGTGATCAGCGTCCCGGGCTTTATGTTTTTGAACCTTTTCAGCATCGTTCTCTTACCTCAGAAGGGCCGCGCAACGCGGGAACAGGCTCCGCGGCACGCTTGACTCAACCCTGCTCCTTCTCCATCTGCGCGATCTTTTCCTCATACTCCGCAAATTCCTTGCTGGTGCAGTGGAGGAAGTGGCCGGGACGCAGCTCCCGCATTTCACGCTCCTCCCCGGACTGGTCCAGCTTGGAGGGATCGTAGACAATGTGCGTTCTGGTCCTTTCCACGATGGGATCCGGCATGGGAACCGTAGAGAGCAGAGCCGTGGTGTAGGGATGTATCGGGTACTTGAACAGGGTCTCCGAATCGGCGATCTCCACGATCTCGCCGTGGTGAATGACCGCGATCCGGTCCGCGATGAAGCGGACGACGGACAGGTCGTGGGCGATGAACAGATAGGTCAGATTTCGCTCGGCCTTGAGCTTGTTCATCAGGTTCAGGACCTGGGCGCGGATGGAGACGTCCAGCGCGGAGATGGGCTCGTCGGCCACGATGAACTTGGGGTCCATGATCATGGCGCGGGCAATGCCGACACGCTGGCGCTGGCCGCCGGAGAACTCGTGGGGATAGCGGGACTTGTGCTCGGGCAGCAGGCCCACGTCGTTCAGGGCCTTGTCCACCTTGGCGGAGCGGTCCGCCTCGTTTTCATAGAGGTGGAAGTTGTAGAGGCCCTCGGACACGCAGTAGTCGATGGTGGCGCGCTCGTTCAGGGAGGCGGCGGGATCCTGGAAGATCATCTGGATATTGCGGATGACGTTGCGGTCCTCCGCCTTGGAGATCTTGCCGGAAATCCGCTTTCCCTCGAAGATGATCTCGCCGGCGCTGCAGGGATTGATTCGCAGGATGGCGCGGCCCAGGGTCGTCTTGCCGGAGCCGGACTCGCCCACCAGGGCAAAGGTCTCGCCCTTGTAGATGTCGAAGTTGGCGTCCTTGACCGCCACGAACTTCTTCTTGTGGCCGGTATCGAAGGAAATATCCACGTGCTTGATGGAAAGGATCACTTCTCTGTCCTTATTCGACATGGAAAGCGCCTCCCTTCTCGGTCATCTTCTGGATCTTCTCGTGCAGGTTGCAGATCGCCTCGGGCTTCTCCACCTTCGGCGCCCGGGGGTCCAGGAGCCAGGTCTTGGCGTAGTGGGTATCGCTCACCTTGAAGAAGGGCGGCTCCTCCTCAAAGTCGATCTTGAGGGCGTGCTCGTTGCGCGGGGCAAAGGCGTCGCCCTTGATCTTGTTGAACAGAGAGGGCGGGGTGCCGGTGATGTAGTACAGCTCCTTTCCCTTTTCGCCAATCTGCGGCAGGGCGGACAGCAGCGCCCAGGTGTAGGGATGCTGGGGTTCAAAGAAAATCTCCTCGACCGTGCCGTACTCGATGATCTGGCCGCCGTACATGACGCCCACGCGGTCCGCCACGTTGGCGACGACGCCGAGGTCATGGGTGATGTAGAGGGTGGTGAAGCCCAGCTCCTTCTGCAGGTCCCGAATCAGCTTGATGATCTGCGCCTGAATGGTGACGTCCAGGGCCGTGGTCGGCTCGTCGCAGATCAGGATCTCCGGGTGGCAGGACAGGGCGATGGCAATGACGATACGCTGGCGCATGCCGCCGGAGTACTGGAAGGGGTACTCGTCAAAACGGTCCGCCGCGTTGGGGATGCCGACGCGCTCCATGATGTCGATGGCCTGCTTTTTGGCCTCCGACTTGGAAATCTTCTGATGCTTCTCGATGACCTCGGTGATCTGGGAGCCGATGGTGCGGATGGGGTCCAGAGAGGTCATGGGATCCTGGAACACCGTGGAAATCTTCGCGCCGCGGATGCCCTCCCATTCCTTGTCCTTCTTCAGCTTGGTCAGGTCCTGTCCGTGGAACATGACAGAGCCGCCGGAAATCCGGCCGTTGGACTCCAGCATACCGGTGAAGGTCTTGGTGAACACGGACTTGCCGGAGCCGGACTCGCCGACGATGGCAAAGGTCTCGCCCTCATAGAGGTCCAGGGAGACATTGCGGATGGCGGTGAGATACTTGTCGCGGACGCGGAACTTGACCTCCACGTCCTTTGCGGAGATGATAACGTTTTTCGTCTGCATAGTCTTGCCCCCCTTACATATGCGTGCGCGGATCGGTCGCGTCCGCAAGCTTCTGGCCGACGATGTAGAGGGAGATGGCCAGCAGAGCAAGCACGGAAACCGGGATCCAGAACAGATGGGGATAACCGTTCATGTAGGAGGTATAGGTGGAGACCATGCGGCCAAGGGACGCCTTGGTGACGCCGAGGCCCAGGCCCATGTAGGACAGGAAGACCTCATAGCCGATGATGCTCGGGATCATTCTGGCAACATAGGTCATAATGACCGAGACCAGGTAGGGCAGAATGTTGTTCTTGATCATGGTCCAGGTGCTCGTGCCGAGGCACTTGGACGCAAGGTTGTACTCTCTGTCACGGATGATCATGACCTGGGTGCGGATAAAGTACGCGACGAAAATCCAGTCTGTGATACACATGACAAAGATCAGAGTGCCCATGCCGGCGCCCATGGCGTAGGAGAGAATCATAGCCAGCAGCAGGAAGGGGACGTTGGAAACGATGTTGTAGACCTCGATCATCCACTTGTCCATCTTCTTGGAGAAGCCCCAGACTGCGCCGACCGCGATGCCGACGATCATGTTGATGAAGGTACAGACGAAGCCGATGATGATCGAGTTCTTGGCGCCGGCCCAAACGACGTCGAAGACCTCGTTGCCCAGGTTGTCGGTGCCGAAAATGTGCTCCTTGCAGGGCTTGATGAAGCGCATGGACTCGTCGTTGACGTTCGGGGCGATCAGCGGATCATATCCGGAGATGATCGGCTGGATCATCGCGAAGCCGATCATAATCAGCATCACAATTGCAACGCCAACCGTGAATTTGCTCTTGATGAAGGTATGCCACACGGACTTCCAATAGGAGTACTTGGGCGCAGCGATGTGCTCGGACTCGTATTTGTCAAAGGAAGCAAACGTGAAAAGATCCTTCTCTATAATCTTCTCTTCCATCATGATCTACCTGCCTTTTCTGTAAGCGAGATACGCGGGTCAACCTTCGTTATCAGGATGTCGCCTGCCAGGACCGACAGCACGGACACGGTGGAGAAGATAAAGGCAAGCGCCACAATCATCGTGTTGTTGTACTGCTGAATCGCGCTCGGGAGCATCTTGCCCATGCCGCCAACGGCGTAGATGGATTCGGTGACGATCGCGCCGGCAATACAGCCTGCGAGAGAGGCCGGAATGCCGTGCACAATGGGAATACTGGCGTTCTTCAGGATGTGTCTGCGGAAAATCTCTCCCTGATTCAGGCCCTTCGCTTTCGCGAACTTCACATAGTCCTGGTTGGTCTGGTCCACGACGTATCTTCTGGTCCAGAGCATCAGGCTGCCAATGGACGGAATGGCCAGGGAGATGACGGGAAGGATCCAGGATCTGACGTCCGAGGCGCCGTAGGTCGTGAAGACGTTGGGCAGATCAAAGGCCGCCGTCGCCAGATAGCGGAACAGGTAAATGTAGGCCAGCGAAGGAACCGCGATTGTAAAGATGATAAAAGCCATGCCCAGCTTATCGGCGAGCTTGTCCTTCCGCTTTGCCATCAGCAGGCCGATGGGAATGCCGAGACCGTAGGAAAGGACCACGGCAAAAATGCCCATCAGGAAGGAAATGCCCATCATGGAGGGGTTGTCCTTCTGGGTCTTGAAGTTTGCGTAATTGTCCTCGAACTTCTGCTTGTCCAGACGGTCAAGGACCGGCTTATAGGTCAGCGTGCCGAAGATGATGCCGGACGAGGCCTCTTTGCCCGTCGCATAGGTGATCGGCCGCTTGACCTCCTTGCCCTGGCTGTCAACCAGGACGTCCATAACGTCAAGTCCCTGATAGGTCGGGTAGGATTCGCCGAAGGTGAGCTTGATGATATTCTGGTGCAGCCAGGGGAAGTGGCTGTCGGTATAGAGCAGATACTTGTGCTTCGATCCGCTGCCGATCAGCGCGATGCCGCCGGTTTCGGTGGTACCGAAGGAGAGGCCGCGCTTCAGCTCCGGGTTGTTTTCGTCCTTGATGGCCCAGGGCGTGTCGATCTTGATCAGATTCGTCAGCCAGATACCGACATGCTTGAGCACGGGGATGTCCTTGTACGCAAAGTAACGTCCGGATTTGGGGTAGGTTTCCACGGTATAGCCCTTCGCCTCAAACTCGGCCTTGAACTCCTCGGCAGCCTTGGAGCCGGGCTCCAGGGCTTCCTTCATCTCCGGGGAATTCATTTCATATTTTTCCTGGAAATAGTCGGCGGAACGCACAAATTCCAAATAGCCGAGCTTCTGCCAGATATTGTACTGATATTCGAGCTTTTCATCAGGCTTGGTGGCAAGCTTTCTGAAGCCGTCGTCTTTTGCGAAAATACTGTTGCGGGGAACGAGTGTGAAGACCAGGATAAAGACGATCACCATTATAATCAGAACAGAAATAATGGATCTGATCAGTCTGCTCAGGATATAACCCTTATTCATAGGAACAACTCCTAACATAAGAGGGATTGAGAGTTAGAGGAATGGGATTCTTCTAACCCTCAATCCCGATTTGTGTTTCAGTTTGTCGGATTAAGCAGCTTCAGTTATCAGTCGCCGTTCAGCCAAGCTTCCTTCGCAGCATAGTACTCATCGGCGGTGACGGGCTCGTCGTAGACTTCCATGTACTTGAAGTAGGGAACGACGTTGGTGGAAGCCTGGCCGTAGAGACCGTAAGCACCGGAGAAGGGCTTCACCTTGGAGACCTGCAGGCCGGCGCCTCTGGTGGCGAAGGGTCTGAGGATGCCGTTGGCCAGCAGCTTGGCCTCAGCCTGAGCAAAGAGGTCGATTCTCTCATCGCCGAAGGCGGCGTTGCCCCGGTCCATCAGATCCTTGATCTCAGTCAGGCCAATGGCCTCCAGAGCCTGCTTCTGGGACTCGGGACGCTCGGTGTCTTCGGTAATGATGGGGGTGATGCCGGAGTACAGCAGCATGTCGCCGTTGTCGGCATCGAAGCAGTGGATGTAGGTGTAGGGATCGCCGTAGTCAGGGCCCCAGCCGGCGCCGAAGGCGACGTCCATGGAGTTGTCCTCGCCGCGCTCCACGTTGTAGTAGGAGTCGAGCATCTGGTCGCTGTTGTCCATGAAGTTCAGGTCGATCTTGACGTAGTCGCCGATGGCGTCCTCGATGGACTTCTGCATGGCAAGGGCCATGTTCTTGCTCTGCTCGTCGGTGCCGTCCTCGACGACGTCCAGATGCACGGGCCATTCCTTAACGGAGTCGCCCAGCTCTTCCTTCGCCAGCTCCATGAAAGCAACCGCTCTCTCGGGGTTGTACCAGGCGTCGTGGCCGTCGTTCAGGTCGATGCCCTTGAACATGTCGTTCTCCTGCTCCAGGTACTTGGTCACCAGGGAGCCGTAGGTCTCGCCGGTGCTCAGCACGGAGAAGGTGTAGGGAACCAGGGTGTTTCTGGCTCTGTCTTCCGCGATCTCGCCGAGGGCAACTTCGTAGTAGGCCTTCTCGGAGTAGGCGGCGTAGACGCCCAGACGGAAGTTCTTGTTGAGGATGGCGGCGCGGGTGTCAGCCTTCTGCTGATCGGTGGTCTTCATGGTGGTGCTCTTGTTGGTGTCGGTCCACAGAGCGTAGGCCTGACGGTCCCAGTTGAAAGCGCCCCAGAAGGAGGTGGAGGTGGTCATGGACTTGTACTGGTTGTTGGGGAAGAGCTCGTTGGCCTTGGTGACCATCTCGGGCTGACCCAGCTGGATCGCGGTGGAGCTGACTTCGCCGTTCACGAACATGTTGAAGTTCTGCATGGGATCCTTGCCATCGGTGTAGGTGACGATGACGTGCTGGATCTTGACGTTGTCCTTGTCGTAGTAGTTGGGGTTGGCGTCGAATCTGACCTCCTGGCCGGGGATGATGGAGGACAGCAGGTAGCAGCCGTTGTACAGGATGCCCTCGGGATCAACAGCGCCGAACTTGTCGCCCTGGGACTCCAGGAACTCCTCGTTCACGGGTCTGAGGACGTTGTAGGTGGTCAGACCGTCGAAGTAGCCGCAGGGGCCGGTCAGGGTGTAGGTCAGCTTGTTGCCATCGACAGAGATGCCGACGTCTTCCCAGGCGCCGGTGCCGTCAGCGTACTCGGCGAGGCCCTTGATCAGGGGCTTGACCAGGCCGAGAACCAGGCTCTTGGAGTCGGCGGCGTGCTTCAGACCGCTGACAAAGTCTTCGGCCTTGACAACGTCGTACTCTTCGCCGGCAGCGGTGGACCAAACAGCGTCGTCACGGATGGTGAAGTACCACTCGGAGGCGTCCTCGTTGTGGCTCCACTCGGTAGCCATACCGGGAACCAGCTTGCCGTGAGGATCCTGGGTCAGCAGGCCTTCGGTGAAGTTGGCGGTGAAGTCGCCGTTGGTGCTCTTGTTATCGTAGAGATAGTCGAGCGTGGTGATGTTGAACGTGTAGAGCATGCTGTAGGTGTCTACGGTGTTTCTCTCGCCCTCGGGTTCGGTGGGAGCCTGGGTGGTGGGGGCCTCGGTGGGAGTGGGCTCATCGGACTTGGTGGGGGCCACAGTGGGGGCCTCGGTCTTGGGCTGCTCTGTCGGCTTGGGCTCGTCGGGCTGGCAGCCGACAAACAGGGCGGCAACCATCACGACAACAAGCAGCAGAGCAAGGATCTTCTGGATGTTCTTCATGTAGTATTCCTCCATAAAAGATTTTTATATTCACAGACACGGCGGACCGTGCCGCAAATACCACAGCTGCATCTGCGCGGAAGGATACAGATAACACCTCTACTTCTCATCTTAGCACATCTTCCTAAATTTTTCAATTGTTATTTCAAAAAAATTTGTTATTCTATCCCCAAAAGCCGATATTTTCCGTTTGTTTTTTGTATAAAACGCAAACCCCGTCTCTTTCCCGCGGGAAAGAGACGGGTGATTGCGTTGTTTTTTACCTGTTGAAGAGGTAGAGTGCCAGCAGGATCACGGCGGCAAAGAACACCGAAAACACGGCGACGACCAGCAGCGCGGCAGCCACAGCGCCCCACATATAGGCGCGGCTCTCCTTCTTGTTCATCTGATAGGCGGGACCGGACGGGCCCTGATCGTCTCTGTGGAGACGGTCGATATACCAGGGCATTCCTTCCACGTCCATCTTGGCGATGACCTTGCCGTCGTCGCCTTCCGGAAGACGGGATTTCTTCTTCATGCTTTCTCCTTGTCGGGCGGCGCAGCGCCGCGTCCTGCCCGGGACAGTCGGAGGCTGCCCGAGCGCTTTCTACTTCTTCCCCTCGGCTTTTTGGGCCTCCTGGCGTTTCATCTCCGCCACAACCTTGGCCAGCTCGGCGCTGCGGCTCGGGGAGTTGTAGAGGTGGCAGGCGCAGTAATGCTCCGGCTCAACCTCGGCAAAATCGGGGCTGACGTACTTGCAGACCTCCATGCAATCGCGGCAGCGCGTGTGGAACTTACAGCCGCTGGGCGGGTTGGCGGGAGAGGGGATGCTGCCTTCGAGGATAATCCGGTTCATCTTGTAGTCCGGATCCGGCACGGGGATGGCGGAGAACAGGGCCTTGGTATAGGGGTGAAGCGGCTTGGCGAACAGGGGCTCGGTCGCCGCGAACTCCACAAGGTTGCCCAGATACATCACGCCGACGGTGTCGGAGATATGCTCGACCACAGACAGATCGTGGGAGATGAACAGGTAGGTCAGGCCGAATTCCCTTTGCAGGTCCCGCAGCAGGTTGATGATCTGCGCCTGAATGGACACATCCAGGGCGGAGACCGGCTCGTCGCAGAGGATGAAATCCGGGTTCAGAGCCAGGGCGCGGGCGATGCAGATGCGCTGGCGCTGGCCGCCGGAGAACTCATGGGGATACCGGTCCTTGTGGTACTCCGCCAGACCGCAGGCCTCCATGACCCGGGTGATGTAGTCGTCGAACTCGTCCTTGGGCACGATATTGTGCTCGCGGACGGCCTCGCCGATGATTTCACCCACAGGGATTCTGGGAGAGAGGCTGGAGTAGGGGTCCTGGAAAATGATCTGGATGTTGGGGCGGTGGGCGCGCAGCTCAGACTTGGACAGCTTGAAAATGTCCTCGCCGTTGAAGAAAACCTCGCCCTCTGTCTTTTCGATCAGTCGGAGAATGGTTCGGCCAATGGTGGACTTGCCGCAGCCGGACTCGCCCACGAGGCCCATGGTGGTGCCCTTCTTGATGATGAAGGAGACGCCGTCCACGGCCTTGACGTTGCCGACGGTGACCTTGAAAAAGCTGGACTTAATCGGGAAATACTTCTTCAGGTTCTTGACCACGAGGAGGTTTTCGGGATTCTTCTCCGCGTCGCGGAACAGCTCCGCAGAATAGGCGTCATGCGCCTGAACGGTAGTTTCAGCCATTTAACAATCCCTCCACATCCACAGTTTTCGGGTAGCCCAGGACCTCGCCGGTCTCAAAGAACCGATAGCAGGAGACCACATGGGTATCGCTGATCCGGATCTCCGGCGGATACTTGCCGGAGCAGTGCTCGCAGTGCATCTCGCAGCGGTCCCGGAAATAGCAGTAGTTGGGCATATCCACCGGGTTGGGGACAGAGCCGGGGATGTTGTAAAGCGCATCCACCTTTTTGCCCACCACGGGCTTGGATTTCATCAGGCCGATGGTGTAGGGGTGAGCGGGATGGTGGAAAATGTCGTCGGCGGTGCCCTTCTCAATGACGCGGCCGGCGTACATGACCACCACGTAGTCCGCCATGCCGGCCACGACGCCCAGATCGTGGGTAATGAGCATGATGGAGGAATTGATCTTGTCCTTCAGATTCTGGAGCAGATCCAGGATCTGGGCCTGGATGGTCACGTCCAGAGCCGTGGTGGGCTCGTCGGCGATGATCAGGCCGGGGCGGCAGGCCAGCGCGATGGCAATGCAGATACGCTGCCGCATACCGCCGGACAGCTCATGGGGATACATCTCATAGACGCCTTCCTTGTTGGCGATGCCGACAAGCTCCAGCATTTCCATGGTACGGGCCTTGACCTCTTCCTCGGTCATCTCGGGGTTATGGAGCTCAATCACCTCGTTGACCTGACGGCCGATGCGGAACACCGGGTTCAGGGCGGTCATGGGCTCCTGGAAGATCATCGAGATATAGTTTCCGCGAAGCTCCTGCATCTTCTCGACGGGGGTATTGACGATGTTCAGCGCGGTTCCGTCGCCCATGTTGAGACGAATCTCGCCGCCGACAGTCTGGCCGGCGGGCCGCTGGAGCAGCTGCATCAGCGACAGGGAGGTAACGGATTTGCCGCAGCCGGACTCGCCCACAACGCCCACGGTGGAGCACTTGGGGACGTCAAAGGAAATACCGTCTACAGCCTTGACCGTGCCCACGTCGGAGAAGAAGTAGGTGCACATGTTGTCGAATTCCACGACGTTGTTGGGATCGCGCATCTTGGTGGTGTAGGAGGCGGGATCCTTGCCGGCCTCTTCGCGGTCGTTCTCCAGCTTCTTGGTAATCTTGCGGTTGAACTTGGTGATGCGGCGGGAATCCTTGGCCGAAATATAGGAGGTCTTTTTCTTTCCCTCCTTGGCTCCGGACGCGGCTTTGGCAGAGGTTTTCTTCAGCTCTTCTTTTTCAGACATTTCAAAAACCTCCTTATCGCTTGGCCTTGGGGTCGAAGGCGTCACGCAGACCGTCGCCCACGAAGTTGAAGGCGATAACGGTGAAGCAGATCAGCAGACCCACAGGAATCCAGATGTAGGCGTACTGCTCCATGGCAGCGGCGCTGGCAACGGAGTTGATCATCGAGCCCCAGGTGGCCAGGGGGTGCTTGACGCCCAGACCCAGGAAGGACAGGGTGGACTCAGAAAGAATCGTAGAGCCCAGACCCATGGTGGCGGAGACGATCAGCTGCGGCATGACGTTGGGAACCAGATGTCGGAAGATCCGGCGGGTGGTGGGAAGGCCGGTCGCCTCCGCCGCGGTCATAAACTCCTGCTCACGCAGGGACAGGATCTGGCCGCGGACCAGACGGGCAATGGCCGCCCAGCCCATGATGCCCATGGCCGCCATCAGGACGAAGAGTCGGGTGGTGACCGGCATACGGCTGGCATCCATCATGGCGCCGACAATGATCATAATGGGCATGAAGGGCAGGCAGTAGAAGATATCCACCAGACGCATGACCAGGTTGTCCACCCAGCCGCCGAAGAAGCCGGCCAGGCCGCCCATGATGATGCCCAGGAAGCATTCCAGGAACACGACCACGAAGCCGACCATCAGGGAAATCCGGCCGCCGTACATGATGCGGGCCAGGACGTCGAAGCCGTCGCCGTCGGTGCCCATGACATACTTGGAGGAGGGGGCGTCGTACTTGTTGATCAGGTATCTGGTCTGGGTGGCGTCCACCACAAACTCGCTCTCGGTGCGGCGCTTCACGGTCATCTGAGATTCTTCGTACTGAAGGGCGCCGCTCTCGTCGTAGAGGTTCTTGCCCTTTTCATTCTGCTTGGGAATGCGGTACTCCAGCTTTTCAGACTGGGCGTTGGTCTCCAGCATGTTCATCACGTGATCGCGAATGGCGTGCTTGAGATCCAGGTCCATGGTGTCGTCGCCGTTGTAGCGGCGCACCACCATGGTGTTCAGCTCGGCGTAGGGAGTGCCGTCCTCGGTGGAGATGAGCAGCACATCCTCGCGCTCCGGAGAAGGAGCCACGGTGAAGCGCGCGTTGACGAAGACCGCGCCCTCGGGGATGAGCTCGCCCTCGCCTTCCCCTTCGCCGGTGCCCTCGGGGGCCTCTGTGGTGACAGGCTCGGTCTCGACAGGCGCATCCTCCTCGCCCACGGGATTCACGTCTACGTGGGTGTTCTGCTGGGCGGCGAGCGCCTTCTCGGCCTGCTGCTTCTGGAAAGCTTCCGTATTGATAATGGCCTCAGCCTCAAAGCTGCCCTCGCCCACGGCTGCCATCAGAGCGCCCTGCTTGAAGGAATCGCTCAGGGGCAGAGAGTTCACGCAGGTATCAAAGGCATACTGGGTGTAGACCATGAAGACCTCGGCGTTCTCCAGGGAATGGACCTCGTAGTTGTCCTTCTCCGGGGAGATGACCACGTACTGCTTGCCGTTCTGCTCCAGAATCTCGCCGGCCTTGGCGTTCTGTGCCTCCGCCTCAAAGGCGGCGCCCAGGTTTTCGCCGAAATAGCGGAAGCCCTCCTCCGGCTCGGTGAAGAGATCAAAGGACTTCTTCACGGCGCCCGTCTGGAAGGTATAGGTTTTACCGTCGAACTCAAAACTGCCGCTCTTGCCCTTGCAGTTGGCGGCGGCTGCCTGGGCAAACTCGCTGCCCAGGTCCTCGCCCTCATAGGACACGGACTTCCTGACGCCGTCGTAGGTGCCGACCTTGACGGGGCCGCTGCCGAAGGCCGCAACCTTCCGGGGGGCGGACTGGCTCAGCGTATAAATGCTCTCGCTGCCCTTGGCAAGGAGGTAGAGATTCCCGTCCGCCGCCTGGAAGGCCATGGCCTCCTGGCCGTTTTTCTCCATGCTGTTGATGTTGGAGTTGGTCTTTGCCACAGCGGAGCGGTTGTACTTGACCTCGGGATTCAGCGTGTAGCCGGTATACTCGGTTCTCTTCTGCACGTAGGCATAGGAGGAAACCATGGGCTCATATTTGTACTGGGTCTCGGCCTGGCCGTAGGGGTAGAAGATGGGGCCGAGGAACGCAAAGGCGAACATGATGGCAAGCGTAACCGTGCCGAAAATCGCCAGACGGTTGCGCAGAAAGCGCTTCATGACCTGGCGCATGGGGGACAGGACCTTGACGCGGGCGGTATCGCCCAGATCCATTTCCTTCTCCTCGTTCTTGTCCTTGAGGGCGGCACGCTTTTTCAGAATCTCATTCAGATTATAAGAAGCCATAAGCGCACCTCCTTAAGCCAGGCGGACGCGGGGGTCGGCCGCGGCGTACAGCAGGTCCGCCAGCAGGTTGCCCAAAAGCGTCAGGATGGAAATGAACATCAGATAGAACATGGTGAAGGGAATGTCGCCCACAACCATGGACTGATAGGAAGCCTGGCCGATACCGGTAAGGCCGAAGAGCTGCTCGGTGATGATGGCGCCGGAGAAGAGGCTCACCAGAGAGCCGCCCAGAATGGTGATCAGGGGGATCAGGGTGTTGCGGAAGGCGTGGGAGTAGATGACCTTCCGTTCCGGCACGCCCTTGGCCCGGGCGGTCCGAATGTAGTCAGAGGAGAGGACCTCCAGCATATTGGTGCGCGTATAACGCATCAATCCGCCGATGGAGATGATTGTAATGGTAATGACAGGCAAAACATAGTGCTTTGCGATGTCAAGGAATTGTCCGAATTTAGACAGACTGTCGTGTATTCGCGGGTCTACCATGCCCGTTAGGTCGAACCATTTCAACTTTACGGCGAAGACCAGCTTCAGGATCGTGATCAGGAAGAAGGATGGCATGGAGATACACGCCATTGAGAACACTGTGGCAAAATAGTCGGAGAAGCCATACTGGTTTCTGGCAGCATGAATGCCGAGGGGAATGGCGATGATAATCTCAAAGAACATTGTGACGACATTCAGCGCGAAGCTGTACCAGATACGTTCGGAAAACACCTGTGTGCAGGCCTTGTTCCACTTCCAGCTGTCGCCGAAATCAAGGTGTACAGCGCTTCTGAGCCATGTAAAGTAGCCCTTGATGATACCCTGATCCATACCGTACTGACGATTCAGATCTTCCAGCCATTCGTCTGCGCTCTTGGTGGCGCCGGGCTTGGTGGCAAGCTCCATGGCCTTCTGCTGCACGTAGTTGCCGGGCATCACGTACATCAGCGTATAGATGATGAACATGACGAAAATCAGGATAATCGCGCTGTAAAGCAATCTTTTGATGGAGTACTTCAGCATGAAGGATTCACCGTCTCTTTCCTTTGTTTTACAGCTGAGAAAAGCGCCGATCAATCACGAGGAGGGATCGGCGCTCCCTGGGACAGGTCAGAGGGGGCATATCGCAGCCCCCTCCGGCCTGTGTTACGTGTATTGTGTTTCAGCCGCTTGGGCGAAACTCAGTTGAGCTCGATGTTCTGAATCTCGTCGGCCCAGCCGTAGAACGGGGTCATATCGGCGGGCAGAGTGTTAACGTTCACGCGCTCGGTGGAGAAGACAGTAGCGTCCTTTCTCTGGTACAGAGGCAGCTCAACGCCCCAGGAGAGGATGATCTCGAGGGCATCCTTGTAAGCAGCCTTACGGAAAGCGTTGTCAGCGGAGGAACGAGCCTCGATGATGATCTCATCCAGCTCGGGATCCTGAATCTGGTAGTGGTTGGAGTTGGTGCCCTGGCCGTTGGCGTTGGAGCTGTGGTAGACCTGGTACATGTCGGGGTCAGCGCTGGACTGCCAGGCGGCGGCCCACATATCAGCGGTGTTGGCGTTCAGCTGGGAGTTCCAGACAGAGGTGCCGACGTCGTTGATGCGGATCACAAAGCCGATGTTGCCCAGGAGCTCCTTGGCCTTGACGGCGATGCCGTAGGCGGGGTGGTCCTGCTGGCCCTGGCCGGGGATCATGACTTCCCAGGAGTCCTCTTCGCTCAGGCCCTTGGCGCCCGCGGGAGCAGCGGTGATCTTGCCGTCCTCGCCGAAGGTGTAGCCGGCGGCCTCGAGGTAAGCGGCGGCAGCCTTGGTGGCAGCCTCATACTTCTCCTCTTCGCTCATGTCGTCGGTGTAGATGGGGTTGCCGTCCACGCCGACGGAGTAAGCGTTGTGGTAGCCCTCGTCGGTGGGACGGGGAGCAGCCCAGGAGGTGTTGGAGATGGGGTACTGGATGACGGTGGCACGGTCGCCGTAGTAGGAGGCGATGACGGTGTCACGGCAGATGGACATGACGGTCATGATGGCCAGACGGAGGTACTTGGACTCCTGGCTGGTGCCGTCTTCGCCGACGCAGACGCGGTTGCCGTTGATGCCGAGGTAGCCGTAGCCGCGGTAGTCAACCAGCTTGGTGGTGAGGACGTCGCCCTCGAGCTCGCCATTGGAGTTGCCCTTCTTGATGGACTCCACGACAGTCTCGTTCAGAGAGGGAGAAGCAACGTCGAAGTTGCCGGCCTGGATGCCGGGGATGTAGTCGGAGTCAACGGATTCCTGATACTTGACGTTCTTGATCTTGGGCTCGCCCTTGAAGTAGTTGGGGTTGGCCTCGAGAGAAGCGACGCTGTTGGCGTAGCCCTTGTAGATGTAGGGACCGCAGCCCATGGGCTGAGTGGTCTTGTCCTTGACGATGCGGAGGTCGCCCTTGGGGAAGCCGAACTGGTTGGCGTCGTAGTTGTACAGGGAGGCGTCGCCGTAGTAGGCCATAGGCGCAACGGGGAAGCCCATGCTGTAGATGGCGGTGGCGTCGAACTTGGTGCAGTGGATGCGCAGGCTGTAGTCGCCGGTCTTGATGACGCCGGCGATGTGGTCGGCGCCAGCGCCGGTGGCGACACCGGCCATGTAGTCAGCGCCCAGAGCGTTCTTGGTCAGGCCAAGACGGTCGGAGCCGGCAGACTCAGTGGCTTCAGCTTCCTCAACGGTATCATAAGCGGCAACGATGGCTTCCCAGAAGGCCTGGTAGTCGGCGTCGTCAGCCAGCTCAAAGCCCCAGTTGGCGGCGCAGGCGGCAACGGAGTCCTCGGGGGCGTTGTAGCCGTGGCCGACGCAGTAGTCGCAGATTTCCTTGGCGAAATCAGCGCCGGCTTTCTCGTTGTAGTAGGTCCAGAACTCGTTGTACTGCTCTTCGGTGTAGAACTCGTTCTCGGTGTAGCCGTCGGGGCCGGCAGCGAGGATGACGTCGCCGCGGGCTTCCATGCCGGAGCGGTACTCGTCCATGCCCTCGATGGGGATGGAGTAGATGGTGGAAGAGCCGTCATAGGTGGGGTCAGCCATGACGTAGATGCCGAAGATGACATCGTCGATGGTGGCGGGGGTGCCGTCGGAGAACTTGATGTCGTCACGCATGGTCAGGTCGTAGTCAACGGTGCCGTCCTCGTTCTGGGTGACAACGCAGTTCGCCATGGTGTAGTAGGTGTAGTCAACGCCGTTGTAGGCGCGGGTCTCACCCTCCATGGCATTGAGGAGCATATTGCCCTCGCGGTCGGAAGACAGCAGGTAACCGGTAACCAGGTTGGCAATGTCGCCGTCGTACACAGTGGTGTAGAAGAACGGGCTGAACTTCTGCTCCATGGAGCTGGTGGCGACAACCATGGTGTCGTTCTTGGACTGAGCGGGTTCCGTGGTAGCGGGGGTGGTGTCGTCCGCGGGCTTGGTGTCAACAGGGGTGGTGTCAACAGCAGGCTTGGTGCCCGTGGGGGCTTCCGTGGCTTCGGGCTGCTTGGCACATCCGGCGAAAACGCCGAGAACCATCACAAGCGCCAGAGCCAGAGCCAGAAGCTTCTTGGTGTTGCGCATAAATGTTTCCTCCTAATAATATTTTATATTTCCGGCCAAAAGCCGTAAATATCATTGGGCCAGCGACTCATCAGGCCAGCGTCTCTGTCTTCAGGATCCGCCGCAGGCGGAAAATAAAGACGCACAGAACGCTGAGGCCCGCAGCGTCGGCACAGTAGAGGGCCGTGGGAACGGTGACGCCGTTCAAAATGAGCTGTACGATGCAGGCGATCAGAGAGAGAAGCGCAAAGGCGAGGAAGCCAAAGCTGAAGGCGGGGAGGCGGTTGCAGATCCGGTCCCGCTGCCGCAGGGTCATTTTCTCGGGGGCCAAACGCAGCCGCAGCACGCCCATCACCGTACCGAAGGCCGGGAAAATGTTGAAGGCCATGGGAAGCAGCAGATAGCGTCGCTCCCGGTCGATGAGATCCGTAAACCAAAGCTGGACCAGCAGCAGGATCACCGCCGCGGCCGTCAGAATCAGGTAGGTCCTTTTGGCCCCGGCCAGCGCCTCGGGCGCCGCGGTAAAGCGGTAATAGGAGCCGATATAGCTGGCAGCCGGAGACAGCCGTCCCTTGGCCGTCAGCTGCGGCGTGAGCTGATAGTCCTTGAGATAGCGCTTGGACCTCATGCCTTCCCTCCTTGATGGTCAGAAGTCGGAAGCCGTCAAAAAAAGACAGAACTCCCTATATCTAATTTGTAGAATATCACATTTCCGGCTATTATGCAATATGGATTTTAACTATTTTTTAACATTTTGCGATTTTCGTCTTTTTGCCGAAAAAAAGAATAAATATTGCATGTGCTGCATAATTGACATTGGCCCGCACGGAGGCGCTCCAAAAGTCCCGCCTTGAGGATCTCCTGCCGCAAGCGCTCCTGCTCACAGCTCCCGGAAAACCTCGCCGAGCTTTTCGTGGAGGACCAGATCGGCCTCGTCGTCGTAGGGCGTGGCGTCCCGGTTGATGAGGACCAGGCGCCTGCCCCGGTAGTAGCGGATCATGCCCGCGGCGGGCCAGACCGTCAGGGAGGTGCCGGCCACGATGAGCATATCGGCCTCGGAGATGGCCCGGGCGGCCCGGTACATCACGTCCTGGTCCAGGCTCTCCTCGTAGAGAACCACGTCGGGCTTGATCACGCCGCCGCAGTCGCAGAGGGGCACGCCCCGGCTGTTCTTGACGAACTCGGCGGAGTAGCTCTTATGGCAGCGGACGCAGTAGTTGCGCAGGACCGAGCCGTGGAGCTCCAGCACGTTTTGGCTGCCGGCCTTCTGGTGGAGGCCGTCGATGTTCTGGGTGACCACGGCCAGGAGCTTCCCCTCCCGCTCCCAGCGGGCCAGGACCTTGTGGGTCACGTTGGGCTCGAAGCCCAGGGGCAGCATCTTCTCCTTGTAGAACTCGAAGAACTCCTCGGGCTTGCGCTCAAAGAAGCTGTGGGAGATGATGGTCTCGGGAGGGTACTTGAACTTCTGGTTGTAGAGGCCGTCCACGGAGCGGAAGTCGGGGATGCCGCTCTCGGTGGAGACCCCGGCGCCGCCGAAGAAGACGATCTTTTGGGCCTCATCGACCCAGGTTTTCAGCGTATCTAACTTTGAATTCATGGTCTTCCTCCTCCAGTTCCTGGATAAATTTCTTTTCCGCCTTGGTCTTGTCGGGCAGGCGGAGCCTTGCGAACAGATCGGGGCGGCGGTACATGGTCCGCAGGATGGACTGCTTGCGCCGCCAGCGGGCGACCTTGGCGTGGTCGCCGGAGGTCAGGACCTCCGGCACCGGGCGCTCGTGCCAGACCGCCGGGCGGCTGTACTGGGGGTATTCCAGCAGACCGTTCCAGTGGCTCTCCTCCTCGAAGCACTCCGGGTCCGAGAGGACCCCGGGCAGGAGGCGGCACACCGCGTCGGTGACGGCCATGGCGGCGATCTCCCCGCCGGTTAAGACGAAATCCCCGAGAGATAGTTCCTCGTCCACGCACTCGTCGATAAATCTCTGGTCGATGCCCTCGTAGTGGCCGCAGACCAGGATCAGATTCTCGTAGTCGGCGGCCAGACGGCGGGCCTGGCCCTGGTCGAAGACCCTGCCGCAGGGGGACATATAAATCGTATGCGGGCGGGTCCCGGTTTCTTCACAGATATGGGCCCAGCAGCGGTAGAGGGGGTCCGCCTGCATGACGGCCCCGCGGCCCCCGCCGTAGGGGTAGTCGTCCACCTGGTTCTGCTTGTTGGTGGTCCAGTCCCGGATCTGGTGGGTGCGGACGGTGATAAAGCCCCGCTCCTGGGCCCGGCCCAGGATGGACTCGGAGAGCACGTCCCCCACCGTGTCCGGGAACAGCGTCATAATGTCGATGCGCATGGCCTTTTCCTTCTGAATTCTGTATTCTGAATTCTTACTTCTTAATTCTTAATTCTTACTTCTTACTTCTTACTTATTCCCCGTCCGTCTCCATGCCTTCGATCAGGTTCACGTTGACGTATCCCAGGGACAGGTCGATGGCGGGCACGAAGGCTTTCACGTTGGGGATCATATAGGTCTTCTCCCCTTTTACGACCCAGACGTCGGAGGCGGGCATGGAGAGGATCTCGGTGATTTTGCCGATCTCCGCTCCGTCGGCAAAGACGGGCATCCCGATCAGATCCGCCTGGAAGACGGTCCCGGCGGGGATCTTCGGGTCGTCCCGGGCGATGGAGATCACCCTGTCCCGGAGCTTCTGGGCGTCCTCCACGGTGTCGATCCCCCGGAACTTGATCAGCACGCAGCTCTTCTGCACGCGGGAAGCCTCCACGGCCAGGGCCGTATTCCGTAGGGAGGCGTCCCCTGACGCCTCCTGCCGCCGCGCCGCGGCGGCGTCATTGCCTGCGGCAATGACAGGAGCGATGTGGGCATCGCTCCCTACGAGGTAAAAGGTCTTGAACCGGGTCAAAAAATCCGGACTGTCGGCCCAGGGCAGGACCTTGACCTCGCCCTTGATGCCGTGGGTGGAGACGATCTTCCCGGCTTCCAGATATTTCTCGTTCATACGTGTTTCTCCTTTTTCGGGAGGTTTTCACAAATCGGCGGACAAGCACGGCTTGTCCCTACATTCCATTTTGCATTTTGCACTTTGCATTTTGCATTCCAAAAAGGGCCGCTGCCTTCCAGCAGCAGCCCTTTTTGGGTGTTCAATC
>CAMVKI010000022.1 GCA_947168005.1 uncultured Clostridia bacterium | reverse complement strand
TCCTGGGCCTCACGACGTCGATGCCCAGCATATCCGCCTGGAACTGCATGAGGAAGTTGTTGGCTGTGGCGCCGCCGTCCGCCCTGAGCACGCTCAGCGGGTGGCCGGAATCCTCCGTCGTGGCTTCCAGCACGTCCATGGACTGGTCGAAGCGGTTCTGCTTGGATTCTCCGCTGCGCAGGCTTTTTTTGCCCTTCATATAGGCGCAGTTCTTTTCGTAGATCTCCTGGAGCTTGGCCTCGCCGCTCTGCTGCGGGTTGTTCAGGTCGATGCGCTCGATGCTGTCCACCAGGGCCTTCCACTCGCTGCTGCGCCCGCGCTTGGGGTCCATATAGGGCAGCATGTTTTGCAGCTTTTGCAGGACCTCCCTGCTCTTGGCGGGCGCCGCGTTGCCGAAGGGGCGGAACATGTTCATCATGGCGTTGAACTGCTTGTGGGGCCGCTTCGGGTCCTGGGTCATCAGCTCGTTCATCAGCCGCGGATCCTTGCAGAGCCGTTTGAACACGGGCTCCTCCCGGATCTGCTTCACGTAGCGCTCCGCCCGGGACAGGGTGAAGGGCTTGGGCTGGGGCGCAGGGCCGCCGGTGATGCTCTTTGCCGTGACGCGGCCTGCCTGATAGGCGCCCACCAGGAGCTTCGCCAGGTGCTCTGCCTTCCGGTCCGGGTCGTGGGGCACGGGAGCCGTGCGCATGGCCTCCAGATAGCCGCTCCAGCTCTTCACGTTCTTCAGGCTCGGCTGCTTCACGGCGCTCTCGGGGGCCAGCTTCGGCATGTCGAGGCCAAGCAGCATCCGATTATCCAGATAGTACAGGTCGTCGTACAGATCGTTGAGCATGGTGGGCTTCGGCGGATTCCCGTTGGGCTCGTTTCGAATCAGCCCGTCGTTCCCGAGGCTTCCGGCCTCGCGGATCGGGTCGTTCTGAAGCTTGATCTCCAGCGGGGGTTCCAGATCCTCGCGCATACCGCCTCTGGGCTCGGCGTTGATCCCCTCCGGCTGCGCCTGCTTGTCCTTGTTCTTCTTCGGCACATAGGGCTGGGGCTGCTGCTTCTCGATCTGCCCGGCCGCGGTCTTCAAAGCCTCGATCACTGGGACGCCGTTGGGCATCTTCCGCCTCAGCAGCTCCGCCAGCTGGAAGCTCTGCCGGATGCCCTCCTCCTTGGCGACGCCGCTGGCCGCCTCGTTCAGGGCGGTGAGGCACCAATTCAGCTTATCGACCATTTCCTCCGCGTTGTTTTTTGCCTCCTGCTGCTCCTTGCTGAGACCGCCGTTGCCATCGACGTCATACTCCCGCTCGAACTGACCGGGCTGCACCTCAATCCAGTCGTCCTTGATCTCCGTGCCGGCCAGGGCGTTGCGGAACTGCTTTGAGTTGATAATGGCGCTGAGCCGGCCTTCAATGCCGGCCATGAGCGTCCTGAACAGGGGCTCGGTGTCTTGGATCCTCTCGTAGATCATTTTTGCCGCCGCTTCGCTTGCCAGCACGGGCGTCTCTCCAAAGTCTTTTTGATACTCCCTGGGGCGGGAAAGGGTTGCCCTGTAGCTGGCTATGGCGCGTTCTCTCGATGTGGGGTTTGGCATATTATGTTCCTCCTTATCAGGATGTGCTGTGCGTTCCTGTCATGATGCGGCAGCCCGTCAGATTGCCACAATGTGCTCCGCCTGATGCTCCGGCTCCGGGCTGCGCTCCTTCTCGCGGCGCTGTTGGGCGGCCGCCGCTTCTCTCTCGTTGTCTCTGGCGGTCTGGGACTCCACTTCCTTGATCGTATCACCCAGCTTGGACATCGAGCAGCTCCTGCATGGCAGGTTCTGGCATAATAGCTTCCTCTTTTCTGTGTTTTTTCTGTTTTCCGGCTCTATTATATACGCTTCCCCGTACAAAATCATTACATTTTTAGCGAAAATTTCAGTTTTTTTCATAAGCGCGCAAAAACGGAGCCTGCCGCCGCAGGCTCCGTTTTTGCGCCTCTTTGCGGGTTCTCGTCGTCGCCGGAAGCGCTTATTGTCCTCCGCTCAGTCGGGCCCCAAGCCGGAAGGCTGCCTCCAGGTCCAGGGGGAACTGCTTCTCCCGCATTGCCCGCTTGTGGGCCTCGTTGAAGCCCGCCATGTTGAAGCGGCTGTAATTCCAAGGAACTGTACAATACTGTTTTTCATTCCGTGCAGGAACAATCAAAGACTCCACCCGGCGGAGGCGGATTGGAGGGCGTGCATGTGGGAGAAGACGCCCTGCGGGTTTTGCAGAAGCTCAGCGGGGCTGCCCTGCTCTGCAGCTTCTCCGTCCTTCAGGACAACAATCTTGTCGGCGGCCTCGACGGTGCGCATCCGGTGCGCAATGACAAGCACGGTCTTGCCGGCCGGCAGCCGGGACAGAGCGCCCTGGACCTTTGTTTCGTTTTCCGCGTCCAGGGAGGCCGTGGCCTCGTCCAGCAGGACGATGGGGGCGTTTTTCAGCAGGGCCCGGGCAATCGAGATCCGCTGACGCTCGCCGCCGGAGAGCTCGCTGCTGTTTTCGCCGATGACGGTGTGATAGCCCTGCGGCAGCTTCCGGGCAAATTCGTCGCAGTTGACCAGCCGGGCCGCTGCCAGGACCTCTTCGTCTGTGGCGTCCTTTTTGCCAACGCGGATGTTCTCCAGGATGCTGTTGTTGAACAGCGTCACGTCGGGGAGATAAAAAAGGAAAGAAACGTACTACTGACCCATTGGCGGACAGGTCAGGAGAAACCGATCTTATTTTGCCAGGGCTTCGCCCAGGGCCTTGCAGGAAGCCAAGGCGTCGTCGTCCGGGGCGTCGTTGCAGATCACGCTGTCGCAGACGAGGATGGCGCCGTCTGCGCGGCTTCAATTATACATTCAGATATTTACGGCAAGCCGCTCCAGGGACCGGCCCTGGGCATGCTGCCGCAGATAGCTTTTTGTGCAGCGCTCGTACTGCGCGAATCTGCGTCTTGCCGCCTGCTCGTCGCCGTAGACCTTCCAGCAGCCCACGCACTTGCAGCCCTCGTCCCGATGCTCCATGAAGCCCCGCACATCCTCCGGGGGATAGCTGAGAAAGAGCCCGATCTCATGGGGGAAATCCGCTTCCTCGTTCAGGCGGCGGCAGAGCTCACAGAGGCAGCCGGTCTCGTCACAGGCGCGGTAGCCCGCTTCCCGGAGCAGGGAGGCGGTTTCCCGGTCTCGCAGGTCCTCCCGGAGCCTGGCCGGCCGGTAGAGGTAGAGCATGGCGAAGGTATCCGTCATCCGCAGGGGCAGCAGCCGCAGGCCCTTGGGCGTCAGGCGGCGGTTCAGACTGCGCAGTTCCCGCAGGGCCTCCGTCCGGGATTCGTAACGGAAGGGAAAGAGGCTGCCGGTTTTGAGCCCCGCCAGCGTGGGGGCGGTGTTGCGAATGAAGCTCTGCTCAGACACGGTACATCCTCCTCCAAACATTTTGATTAGCGGCTGCTAACTGCCGATAGTATACGCAAAACGGGATGGTATTTCCACCCCGTTTTCGTTTTCCTTATCCGTTCTGTTTTTCGCGTTTTCTGTATTCCGAAGGCGGCAAGCCGTAAAGCTTCCGAAAGGCCTCGGAGAATTTCGCCGGGTTGGTATAGCCGGTGTCCAGCGCGATTTTGGTGACGCTGCGTTTGGAATTGCGAAGGAGCACCGCCGCCTTTTCCAGCCGGTAGGCTTTCAGGTATTGATAGACAGGCATGCCGTAGACCTGCTTGAAGCTTTTTTGCAAAAAACTGACCGAGATCCCATGCTCAGCGGCCAACTCCTGCAAAGAGCTGTAGTGCAGCTCGTCGCCGACAATATGGTCCCGCAGGTGGCGGATCAGCTTCTCCTGCGTGCGGGGAAGGTAGGTCCCCGTCTCAGGTTGGATCGGGCTTTGCGCCAGAAGCAGAAACAGCTCCGCCAGCTTGAGCCGCGGGAAAACCGGAGCGTCCTCTTCCGCCGCCTCGTACAGCTCCCGGAAGACGTGTTCTCCGCGAATTCCGGCGCTGAGGGCGATCCCGGGCCCAAAGCTGTTGATTCTGTCCAATACGGATGAGAAATCCGGGGCGAAGATGCCGAGGCTGCATTTGCTCCAGGCATCGGCGGCGTCGGCCTCCACCGAGAGGGAGAAGCCCTCGAAGTGGCCTTGCGGCAGCTCCTGGAGCAGCCCCTTGTGCCGCGCCTCATCGCTCAGCAGGCAAAAGCTGCCCGGATGCAGGGTGACGCTTTTCCCGCTTGATGAAAAACGCAGCTTCCCGCCGATACCGAACAGCAGTATTTCACCGTGCGCCAGACCGAGGGCCATCTTTTCCGGCATTCCCAGACGGATGATTTGAAGCTCCACCCCGGGACAAAGCTTTCGGGGCGTTTCCATCGTCGTACCCCTTCAAAAAACGATTTTCACGATTCGCATTTTGACCAGCCTGTCGCAGAAGCGGATCATCAGCTTGTGGAACAGGCTGACGTTTTTGTAGATGTCCCGGTAGCCGCGCATATAGCTCTTCGAGCTGACGGAGGGAAGTCCCCAGCTTCGCAGCGCCTCCGGGTCCTCCAGCGAGAAGAAGGCGGTCACGTCCGTGATGCCGGCCTCCTTGAGCCAGGTTTTGCGCATGAGCCTGGCGCCGCGCTCGTTGCAGGAATCGAAGGCCAGCACCGCGCCGGGAAAGCGCTGCCGCATGGCGGAAAAGAGCGCTTTCACGTCCTCGGTTTTGAAGTAGTAGAACACGCCCGCCGCGAAGAAGACCGCGCCTTCGGAGGCGTCGATCTGATCCATCCAGCCGGGATCGTTCAGGTCGCAGGCGAGATTGATTTCCCGTTCCCCGGCGGGCAGCAGCTCGTTTCGCACCGCGATCACGTCCGGCAAGTCGAGATTGTATCCCTTGCATTGACCGTTGTCCGCCTTGGAGAAGCTGTCGTCCAGCCCGCAGCCGAGATTGACCACGGCGGCCTTCGGGTGCGTTTTCAGATAGTCTTCGATCTCGCAGCGAAGATCATATTGCCGCTGGGCCACCTCCAGCGCGCCGAACAGCCCCGCCGGGGATTCCATCTTCTTCCGCTTCTCGGCAAAGTCGTAATCCAGGCTGTCGCAGATCCGCTTTGCCTCCGGATCGGAAAACAGCGCCGGGAAGCGCTCCGAGCAGATCAGACGCCCGAACAGCGGGATAATCAGCGTCTCCTGAATCGTATTCTTTTCAATGTGATATTTCATGTTTTGCCTTTCTTTCGCATTCCGCGTACATCAGGGTGATCCGCGCGGCCATTTCCCGGCTGTAGGTGACCCGCCA
Organism: uncultured Clostridia bacterium; assembly: GCA_947168005.1. GTDB lineage: Bacteria > Bacillota > Clostridia > Oscillospirales > Oscillospiraceae > JAFRPC01. Next base: position 15,238 of record CAMVKI010000022.1, on the reverse strand, counting down.
GCCGTGCGCTTCCAGAAATTGCAGGTATTCCCTCTTTTTCGCCAGCGCAGCGATCCAGGGCTTCTCCGGATGGTGCTCGATGCGGACTTCTGCAAAACCCGCCGCCCGCAGCGCGGCCTCCAGCTGCTCCGCGGTATAGCACTTCATGCCGTCGATCAGCTTTTCATATTTGAGCGCGGTCTCGTCGGTGCCGTCAGATTCGTTGACGATCCAGAAGACGCCGCCGGGCCTGAGGACCCGGGCGACCTGCCCGAAGCAGGCCTCCAGCCCCGGCCAGAAGTAGACGGTCTCAAAGGCCGTGGCAAGGTCGAAGCGTCCGGCGGAAAACAGCAGCTTGGAGACGTTGCCCTGCTGCACGGCGCAGCGCCCGGCTTCGATCTGCTTCCGGTTGGTTTTCGCTGCCTTCTCCACGCTGACAGGGGAGTAGTCGATGGCGGTCAGTTTCGCCTGGGGGAATCGCTTTAGCAGCTCGCCGGCGTTCCGCCCGCCGCCGCAGCCGATTTCCAGGATCTCCTTCGGGCTGTCCGCCGTCAGGACGGACATGCCCCAATCCGCCAGCTTGCTGTGGCCGGAGTTCATCCCGCCGACCATGAGTTTACCGAGAAAGCCCTCCGGCTTTCGGGTTTGATTGATAAACTTCCGAAACAGTCCCATCCCGGCCTCACTTTCTCCCGACCAGCAGGGTCGAGCCTGCCAGGTCAAGCCAGGCGGCCTCTTTTTTGCCCAGGAAGGTGCCGTCGGTGGTGTCGCTCAGCCGGACCTCTTCATAACCCATGCCGCGCAGCTTCTCCGCAAAGGCCTCCATGTCCCCGTAGCGCCGCTCGGACATGATTGTGTAAAAGAAGATATTTGCGATCCACTCCCGCACGCAGGCGACGCATTCGTCGATGCGTCCCGTGTTCAGGGGCTTGAAGATCGCCTTGCCGCGGAACAGCCTGCTCATGGATTTCTTTTGGTGCTCGGAATCCTTTCTTGCCATTGAAAAAAGCCTCCTAACCCAGCGCCACGTCCAGCGCCATCATGACGGTAAAGCCAACGGAAAACAGCAGCACGCCCAGTACCGTCTCTTTCATTTCCTTCCGAACCAGCCTTTCTTTTCATAGGGCTCTGAACGGATGTCCATGCAGGTGTAGCCAGTGGCGTCTACGGCCGCCTTCAAAGCGTCCAGATCGACAGCCTCCTCCGTCAGAAAGGAGGCCTCCCGTTTGCTTTTGGAGGCTGTGACCTTCTTCGCTGCGGGGACCGCCTTGCGGATCGTATCGCAGATGTGCGCCTCACACATGGAACACATCATGCCTTCCATTTTCAATATTGTTTTGATCATGGCTTTGTCCTTTCCCGTTGAGAATCGAAGCGGACCCACGGATGCTCCCGTGGGTCCGTGCTTTGTTATTTGCCGTGGCATTGGCCCTGCATGGGGCAGCCGCCGCATCCGCTGCAGCCGCCTCCGCAGGAGCCGCAGGAGCCGCCGCACAGATGCTTGCCCGCCTTTTGATCCAGGATCATTCGTCGGACGATCAGCACAACAACCACCAGGAGGAACAACCCGACGAGAATCGTAGCAAGATTGGAAGACAACCATGCAAGCATAGAACCAGCTCCTTTCAAACGTATTTATCGCTTACCCCGGTGTAGCGGCGAACAGTGTTCGCCACTGTTTGCGCGGGTATTTGGCGAACAGCGTTCGCCACTGTTTACACGCGGATATTTGGCGCACACTGTGCGCCGCTACGGGCATTACACCTTGACCTTCTTGGTCAGCTTCGTGGCCTCCTTGTAGGGCTTGAAGAGCTGCCAGCAGATCAGACAGAGCAGAGCCAGGGCGACGATCAGCCCGATCACGTTCTCGTCGCCCACGAAGAGCCTGCCCAGTTGGAAGACGATCAGGGCGATCACATAGGCGAACACGCACATGTAGCCGATGGCGAAGATCGTCCACTTGGGGCTGTTCATCTCCCGCTTGATGGCGCCCATGGCCGCAAAGCAGGGGGCGCAGAGCAGGTTGAAGAGCATGAAGGCGAAGGCCGCCAGCTTGCCGTGGCCGCCGGAGAAGTCCTGGAAGTCCTTCGCAACGTTTTCCCAGATCTGATCGCCTTCCTCGGCCAGCTCTTCCATAATCGGATCGCCGTTCTCGTCGAAGAGCGGCTCGCCGGTCTCCTCATCGACCGCCTGCTTTGCCTTGGCGTCATAGTTGTACATAATGCCGAAGTTGGCGACGACCTCCTCCTTGGCGACAAGGCCGGTGACGGTGGCCGCGGTGGGCTTCCAGTCGCCGAAGCCCAGGGGCTTGAAGATCGTGGAAACCGGCTGGGCGACGCCGGCCAGGATGGAGTCGTCCATGGGGGTAACCTCGTCCGTGTCAACGCCCATTCGGTCGGCAACCTTCTGGACGTATTCCTCGGTGACCAGGGCCTCGTCCTCGTAGAGCTCATCTACCATGCCGAACCTGCCGTTGACGCTGCCGAAGCTGATCAGGAACCAGATGATGATGGAGGAGATGACGATGACCGTGCCGGCCCGCTTGATGAAGGACCAGCCGCGCTCCCACATGGCCCGCAGGACGTTGCCGACGCTGGGGGCGTGGTAGGCGGGCAGCTCCATGACGAAGGGAGCCGGGTCCCCGGCGAACATTTTGGTCTTTTTCAGCATGATGCCGGAGATTACGATGGCAGCCACGCCGATGAAGTAGGCGGAGGTGGCAATCCAGGAGGAGCCGCCGAAGAGGGCGCCAGCGATCAGGCCGATGATGGGCATCTTGGCGCCGCAGGGCATGAAGCAGGTGGTCATGACGGTCATGCGGCGGTCGCGCTCGTTCTCAATGGTCCGGGAGGCCATGACGCCGGGGATGCCGCAGCCGGTGCCCACCAGCATGGGGATGAAGCTCTTTCCGGAGAGACCAAAGCGGCGGAAGATCCGGTCCATGATGAAGGCGATTCGGGCCATGTAGCCGCAGTCCTCGAGGATGGCAAGCATCAGGAAGAGGACCAGCATCTGGGGCACGAAGCCCAGCACCGCGCCGACGCCGGCGAGGATGCCGTCAGAGATCAGGCCCACCAGCCAGGGGGCCGCGCCCCAGCCCTCCAGGATGGCGCGGGAGCCGTCGGTCAGCCAGGCGCCGCCCAGCACGTCGTTGGTCCAGTCGGTGAGGAAGGTGCCGATGCCGACGCCGCCGTCCGCCACGGACTTGCCCATGGCGATGGCGTAGACCAGGAACATGACCACGGCGAAGATCGGCAGGGCCAGCCAGCGGTTGGTGACGATCTTGTCGATCTTGTCCGAGACCGTCAGCTTGCCGGCGGACTTTTTCCGGTAGCAGCCCTTGATGATATTGCCAATCCAGATATAGCGCTCGTTGGTGATGATGGACTCGGCGTCGTCGTCGAGCTCCTTTTCCACCTCGGCGATGTGGGCCTCGACATCCTTTTTTACCGCCTCGCTGAGGGTCAACTGCGCCGCGGCCTTTTCGTCCCGCTCAAAGAGCTTGACCGCGTACCAGCGCTGCTGCTCCTCGGGCATATTGGAAACCGCGTGCTCCTCGATGTGGGCCAGGGCGTGCTCCACCGGGCCGGAGAAGCTGTGCATGGGAACGGTTTTCCCGTTCTTTGCGGCCTGGACGGCGGCCTCGGCGGCCTCCTGGACGCCGCTGCCCTTCAAAGCGGAGATCTCCACGATCCGGCAGCCGAGCTGCTTGGAGAGCTGGGCGGTGTCGATCTTGTCGCCGCTCTTTTTCACCACGTCCATCATGTTGATTGCCACGACGACGGGAATTCCCAGCTCGGTCAGCTGGGTGGTTAAGTACAGGTTGCGCTCCAGGTTGGAGCCGTCCACGATGTTCAGAATGGCGTCGGGCCGCTCGCCGATCAGATAGTTCCGGGCCACGACCTCCTCCAGGGTGTAGGGGGAGAGGGAGTAGATGCCGGGCAGGTCCGTGATGGTCACGTCGCTCTGCTTCTTCAGCTTGCCTTCCTTCTTCTCCACCGTGACGCCGGGCCAGTTGCCGACGAACTGGGTCGCGCCGGTCAGGGCGTTGAACAGGGTTGTCTTGCCGCTGTTCGGGTTGCCCGCGAGGGCAATTCGGATACTCATAGTCTTCTTCCTTTCTTCTCCGGAGTGAGCCTTTGCTAACTTCGGGGCAATTTTTTTTACTTCACTTCAATCATTTCCGCGTCCGCCTTCCGCAGGCTCAGCTCGTAGCCCCGGACGGTCAGCTCCACGGGGTCGCCCAGCGGGGCCACCTTGCGGATGTAGATCTCCACGTTTTTGGTGATGCCCATGTCCATAATCCGGCGCTTGACAGCGCCTTCCCCGTGGATCTTCGCCACGGTCACAGTTTCCCCGATCTTTGCGTCTCGTAATGTCTTCATTTCCGATCCTCCTTCAGATCATGATCTTATTTGCCAGCTCCTTGCTGACCGCGACACGGCATTCCTTGACGTTGACGATGAGATTCCCGCCGATCGTATTGACCACGCTGATCTCTCCGCCCACGTGGAAGCCGAGATCCTCCAAGTGTTTTTTGACCTCCGGACTGCCGCCGATCCGCTTGATGATCTGCGCCTGGCCGACGTCCGCAAAGGTGAGAGGCATCATAGTTTCCCTCCGTAATTTGATGATTAGCCGCTGCTAATAGCAGGGCGAGAAAACAGTTAGCCGTTGCTGACCGCGCTGCCAAAAAAAGTGGTTAGCAACTTCTAACCGGCTATATTATAGTTAGCGCACGCTAAATTGTCAAGAGGGAATTACAGATTTTCGGAATTATTCTTTCTGCATACGCAGCCGATTGAAAGCAGAAAATAAACGCTTGACAATGATTGCCGGATGTGATATATTTCAAATGAGGTTAGCGGATGCTAACTTTCGCCAGGCACAAAGAAGTGAAGCAGATGTCCGAGCAGCAATTCATTCGCAGCACCGCGCCGACCCTGGCGGGGCTCAAGACCGGCAGTCTGCTTCCCTATCGTTATTCATCCAAAGAGAACGCCCTTGCGGAGCTCCGGGCCTATAATCGAAAGCGCACGCCGAACGGCCGGCGTCTGCTGCCTCTGCGCATGACGGAAAGCTTCGCGATGCTCTGGCTCTACCGGCTGGAATGCTCGGCGAGAAGCTGCAAAGCTGCGATGCGGCCCGTCTGCTTCGGGAAGCAGGCGATCCCGTCTGCGACGAGACCGGCTGCATCCGGGAGCTGCGCCGCCGTCTGACCGACCGGGAGGACTTTCCCCGCGAGATCGTTTTGTTTCTGCGCTGTTCGCCGGAGGACATGCAAGGCTTTACAGAACACCGGGACTGCGGCTGCAAATGCGTCGGCTGCCGGAAGGCTTACGGCGACGAGCAGGCTGCCCGGAAGAAGTTCGAGCAATATCGGCAGTGTACGAGCTGTTATCTGCGTCGGAACGCACAGGGCTGCCTCCTGGAGCGGCTGAGCGCAAAAACTGCTTAATCCTTCCGAAATGCCGCAAACAGCCCATCGCAGCTCTGCATCCTTGATTTTGTTTTCACCGACCGGTCAAGCCATACGGTCTGCGTGAGAAGATCGTTCCTTTCCTCTTTTCGCTGCGGCGCAGGAATACCTCCCCGGCCCGCAGCCCGCGGCCATCATTCCTCCGCCGCGGTCGGCATGGACTGACGACCCATGCCAAAAACAAAACACGGGTACCGCCCGCCAATGGTACCCGTGTTTTAATTCGTGAATCAATTACCATGCGCTTTTATATATGAATTCGGATAAATGAAAAAACCAGACAAAGCCGAATGCCTGGCCGACCGGCCTTGGGTTCGGATTTGTCTGGTTTGGTGCCGCTAACCGGAGTCGAACCGGTACGGTATCGCTACCGGCGGATTTTAAGTCCGCTTTGTCTACCTATTCCAACATAGCGGCGTGTGGGAGTATTGTATCATGGTTTTTCGGCCGCGTCAAGCAAAAAAAGCTATGGGGATTCTCTGCGGATCAGGATTTGTCGAGATCATTCGTAGGGGCCGATGCCCACATCGGCCCTTGCCCCGGGCAATCGGGAGGGCCGATGTGGGCATCGGCCCCTACGGGTTGGAGCGCCCGCCAAATCCGAAATTGGCGGCAGCTTGTCGGCGCTGCGGGTCAGCCGAACAGGTATTGCTCCAGCTCCGCCGGGTCCTCGAAGGACAGCGCGCAGTTTGCTTCCATGAAGGCGCGGATCTCCGGGACGTCGTAGGCCCAGCAGGCGGCGGCGAAGGGGACGCCGGCGGCCTGGGCCATGTCGTAGCCGGGCTTGAGGTCGTCCACCACCAGGACCTCCTCCGGCTTCAGGCCGAAGCGCTCCAGGACCTGGTTCAGGGCCCAGGGGTCCGGCTTGCGGAGCGCCCGGGGGAGCTCCCAGCCGTAGATGGCGTCGGGCTCCGGCAGGCCGTTGGCTTCGTAGTCCCGGCGGATGTTGAAGTCGAAGGAGTGGGAGATCACGCAGACCAGGCCCCCCGCCGCCTTCTGCCGCCGGATGATCCGGGCCATGCCGGGGTAGACCGCCGGCACGTGGGTGCGGACGTATTCCTTCCAGATCTCCAGCTCCCGGGCGTATTCGGCCTCGGTGAAGTGCAGGGTCTCGGCGCAGTATTCCAGAAAGCCCGGGTGGAAGTTCATCCGGAAGTAGTCCTCCAGGCTGATGGTGTGTCCGGGCCGCAGCTCGTCCAGGGCCACCAGAAAGGCCGGATGGTGGACGTGGGCCGTGGAATCCATGACCGTGTCGTCGTGGTCCAGGACCAGGCATTTGTATCTCATATTTGTTCCTTTATATTTACAGATTTTCTCAACAAATTCTGATTTCGGAAGAAAAGCGGCGGCCTGGGGTCAGGCCGCCCTACGCTTTTCGGGAATCTACGTCACAACGGCAGGAAGATATTGGCGATGCCGAAGTAGACCAGCAGGGAGAGGGCGTCCACGATGGTGGTGATGAAGGGACTCGCCATGACGGCGGGGTCGAAGCCCAGCTTCTTGGCGAAGAGAGGCAGGGAGCAGCCCACGATCTTGGCGAAGAGCACCGTGATGGCCAGGGTGATGCAGATGACGCCGATGATCAGGAAGGGGCTGGCCATGGTGACCTCGGCAAAGCTGCCCAGGATCAGGTAGTCCACCAGCAGGATCTTAGCGAAGCAGGCCACGGCCAGGGAGATGCCGCAGAGCACGGCGACCCGGGCTTCCTTCCAGATGATCTGGAGAATGTCCTTGAACTCGATCTCGTTCAGGCTCAGGCCGCGGATGATGGTGACGGAGGCCTGGGAGCCGGAGTTGCCGGCGGTGTCCATCAGCATGGGGATGAAGGCCGTCAGGATGACCAGCTTTGCCAGGGCGGACTCGAAGTGGGAGATGATGATGCCGGTGAAGGTGGCCGATACCATGAGGAGCATCAGCCAGGGGATGCGGTTCTTCCAGATCTCGAAGGGGCTCATGCTCATGTAGGGCTTCTCCGAGGGGATGATAGCGGCCATCTTTTCGATATCCTCGGTGGCCTCTTCTTCCATGACGTCCATGGCGTCGTCGAAGGTGACGATACCGACGAGGCGGTTTTCGCCGTCCACCACGGGCAGGGCCATGAAGTTGTACTTGGAGAACATCTGGGCGACCTCTTCCTGGTCGTCATGGGTGTTGACGGAGATGACCTTGTCGATCATGACGTCGGCAATGAGCTTGTCGTCGTCATTGCAGAGCAGCAGGTCCTTGACCGTCACGACGCCGATCAGGGTCCGGTCCTTGGTGACGTAGCAGGTGTAGATGGTCTCCTTGTCGATGCCAGTCCGGCGGATCCGGGTGATGGCCTCGGCGACGGTCATCTGGGGCCGCAGGGAGATATACTCCGTGGTCATAATGGAGCCGGCGGAGCTCTCGGGATAGCGCAGGATCTCGTTGATGGATTTGCGCATCTCGGGGTCGGCCTGGCTCAGAATGCGGCGGACCACCGTGGCGGGCATCTCCTCGATGATGTCCACGGCGTCGTCCACGAAGAGCTCGTCGAGCACTTCCTTCAGCTCGGAGTCCGAGAAGCCGCGGATCAGCAGCTCCTGGGCCTCCTGGTCCATCTCCACGAAGACGTCTGCCGCCAGCTCCTTGGGGAGCAGACGGTAGAGCAGGGGAAGGCGGTCCTCCTCCAGCTCGTCAAAGATGGCGGCAATATCCGACGGGTTCATGGTGATCAGGATCTCGCGCAGGGTGGCGTATTTCTTTTCCGCCAGCAGCTTGCGGAGCGTGTTCTCCATGATTACAGTGTGTTCTGCCATTGGGGTTCCTCCTTTTCAGTTTTTGTGTGACCGTTCGGCGGGCGTTCGCTGCGCCCTTACGGCGATTGTCGGTCAGGGAACGTGAAAAGCAGGCACAAGGGCGAAATCAGAAGAGATCCCAGGCACGCAAGGGGATCTCCGTCAAAGAACTTCGGCCCGGAGCTGTGCCGCCGTTACTCCCCGCGTCCATAGAATCTCACTTCCTTTGTGATTGGTTTTCGGTGATACTCCACCATCTCTTATCATACCCGAGAAAGGGGGAAATGTCAATGCAAAATGCAAAATGCAAGCCGCAAAATGCAGGGGAGGGGCAGCGGTTCAGAGCCCGCGGGGCAGCCCGTTGGAGCAAAGGAAGGGCTCCCGGGCCCTGCTTGAGCCTGGGAGCCGGTTGCTTGTTTTGGGATCATCCGCGGCCCATTTTCCGCGGTTTTGCCGGAATCACGGTGCGATCAGGTCCAGGGTTTCATAGTTCAGATCAAAACGGACGATATATTGTCCGTCCTCAGTTACCAGATAGTTGTCGCCGTCCGGTCCGTTGACGCCATAATTCGTATCCCAGCTTCCGTTCAAACGGACTCTGAACTCTTCATTGGCATGGAGCTCCAGGACCTCGCTCTCAAATACGTTTTCTTCCGTTTCTGTCATCGGGAAATCCACGTCCCAATTGGAACCGCAAATGTTGCCGATTACGGACCACTCGGAAAACTCCGAACCGGCATTCAGCAGTTGATCCGTCTTGTACAGGAAGGTCACGATCTGGGCGCGGGTGCAGCTCTGGCCGACGCCGAAGAGGTCCACGTCCACCCCGGCGGTGATCCCGTTCTCCACGGCCCAGAGGATGGCCCTGTAGTAGTATTTGTTCGCCTTCACGTCCCGGAAGGGATTTTCCTCCGAACCGGGCTCGGGGGAGCCGGCGGCCTTCCAGAGGAAGCTCACCACCTGCTCTCTGGTGCAGCTCTGGCCGACGCCGAAGAGATCCAGGTCCACGCCGGCGGTGATTTCGTTCTCCAGGGCCCACAAAACCGCCTTATAATAATACTTGCCCGGCTTCACGTCCCGGAAGGGGTTCTCCGTGGTCTCGGGCTCGGGGGAGCCCAGGGCCTTCCAGAGGAAGGTCACGGTCTGCTCTCTGGTGCAGGTGCTGCCGGGGGAGAAGAGTCCTTCGCCGGTGCCGGCGGTGATTCCGTTCCCGCAGGCCCAGGCCACGGGAATCTCGTACCAGGAGTACTCTCTGACGTCGGAGAAGGCATAGAGATCGTAGAAGGTATAGCCGTTGTTGACGGCGTAGGCCTCCGCGTACTGGTAGCGCTCCTCGATGTCGCCGCTGTCGAGCTTGGCCTGGTCGTGCCGGCCGTAGATAACCGTGCTGTGCTCGCCGAGGGTTTCGTCGCTCAAATAGTCGTCCAGATCCTCGTCGGTTTCATCGGGGGCATAGCCCTCCGCCATAAAGCCCGCCAGACAGTCGGCATTGCGGATTACCAGCATATCCAGCCTGCCGCAACCCTCGAAGGCGCCTGTTTCAATTCTGCTGATGCCTGCGGGCAGATTCATCGAGCTCAGCAAGCTGCAGTTGTAGAACGCTCTTTCTCCGATATCGGTCACGCCTGCCGGGAGGGTCACCGAGCGCAGGAGGCTGCACTTGGCGAAGGTGTGGTCGGGAATTGCGGTGATGCCCGCGGGGATCGTGATCTCGGTCAGACTGGAACAGAAAGCGAACGCGTAAGAACCGATGTCAGTAACGCTTTCGGGAATCACAACGGAATCGAGGCTGTTGCAATCGCAGAATGCACGTTTTCCGATTTCGGTCACGCCCTCGGGGATTACAGCAGAGGTAAGCGCGTGACAAGCGTAGAAGGTTTCATCCCCGATGCTCGTCAGCCCCTCCGGAATCGTGAAATCAGACAGAGTACCGCAACTGTAAAAGGCGCCTTCGCCGAGGTAGCTCATATGGTCCGGAAGCGTCACGGAAGGCAGACTGACGCACATGCAAAACGCACAGTATTTGATCCCTTCGAGCGTATCCGGGATCGTGATCGCGGACAGATTCCAGCAGTCATAGAACGCGCAGGAGCCGATGGAAGTCAAGCCGTCGGGCAGATGGACCTCCAAAAGATTGTAACAGTATGGATACCATGGCGCATCGCCAAACACGTAATCCATCATATCGCCGCTGCCCGTGATGGTCAGCACCTGGGTTTCCGTATCATAGCTCCAGAGCAGGTTGTCCCCCTGGGCGCCGCATTCGCCGGAGGTGATCGGCACGTATTCGGTCAGCAGGACAGCGAATTTTACCGGCTCGTCAGGGTCTCCATAGTGCCCCAGGCGGTAGTAGCAGCTCTGCCCGGCCTCCAGATAGTATTGGAGGGAAAAGTTCATGTCTTCCCCGCCGTCGTCGTCATAGGCGAGCTGACAGAACTCCTCGTCCAGCAGCATCGCGTAGGGGTCATACGCTCCGAAGGAGTCGAGGGTATAAACGGCGGAGGCCGGGGCCTCGAAGTGCAGCCATACGTAAGGCTGGCCTGCGGCAAAGTCCACCGACAGCTCCTGATCCGGATGAATCTCAATGGGATCAAGCTCCTCGGCGGTCAGCAGGACAGAAAAGCTGGAACTTCCGCTGTAGCGCCCGATTTGGAAATAATAGGTACGTTCGGCGCTGAGAAGGGAAGACAGGTCGAAATTATAGTCGTTCCCGCTGTCGTCGTCGTAGCCGATTTCGTTTCCGTTCTCGTCCCAAAGCGTGACATAGACGTCAGCGTCTCCGAAGGAGACCAGGCGGTAGAGGCTGAGCGTCTCCGGCGTAAAGCGGAGCCACAGCTCCTCCTGGCCATCGGCAAAGGACAGCTTCATCTCCTGGTCCGGCGTCAGATCGATGGCGTCGAGCTCGTCAAAGTTCCAATCGCCGTATCCGTCGCCGCGGGTTCCGTGGCCCGGGCGGGGCAGCCCGGTCTTGGAGACAGCCTTGTCCTGGCCCTTGGCGACGACCGTTTCCGGCTTCGGAGGCGTTTCTGTCGCCGCTGTCGCGCTCGGCGCGGAGACGGGAGCCAGGGCCAGAAGCAGCGCCAGGCTCAGCAAAACAGGAAGAATGCGGGTCATCAGTGTGCGCTTCATTTTGAATCTCTCCTTTTCAGTATTCAAACCAGTATTCGGCCGCTTTTTTCGCGTCCTGTCTATAAGACCCGGGAAAGCGGGAAAAGGTTTATCTGTTTTTATAAAAAAAATAAAAAGATTTTGGCCGGCTGCCCCCGCCCTGCCCCGCCCGGAGGCAGCGCCGACCCCACCGTAGGGCGGCCTGCCCCCAGGCCGCCGCCCCCCCACCCGGAGGCAGCGCCGACCCCGCCGTAGGGCGGCCTGACCCCAGGCCGCCGCTCCCCCCCGCCCGCCGGCAAAACCTCCCCTGCCAAGGGGAGGTGCCCCAGTGCGCACACTGGGGCGGAGGGGTCCGCCCCCCGCCTCGGAGGCCCCCCGCAAAGCCTTCCCCTTGAGGGGAAGGTGCCCCCGAAGGGGGCGGATGAGGTGGTGTCCCGACAACGCGGCGCTGCCCTGTAGGGACGGCACTCTGCCGTCCGGTTCGCCGCAGGCGAACAATCGCCCGCAGGGCGATCCGGTACGGGGGTTAACTGAAGACTGAAAAAAGAATAATGAATCTTGACAGACTCTGTCGGAAATGGTAGTATTTCCCTGCAAGGGGGCGATACCATGAAGGCTTCAGACTTCCCAAAATCCAGGATTCTCAATGCCAAGGATTTAGCGCGGCAGATCGTAGAGGGGAACCGGAACGGGCGGCGCTACTGTTTCATTCTGGGTTCCGGCAGCTCCGCCGAATCAAAAATTCCCACCGGGTTTGAACTGGAAATGGCCTGGATGCATTATCTGATGGGACAGGGAAAGGACAAATACGACTACCAAGTGAAATCCGAGTATGGCGCGCAGGCGGAAGCGCTGTTGAGCAGCCATACGGGAGAAGAGACAGAACGCCTGGCGAACTGTCTGTACGAGGACGTTGATGAAAAGGGAAAGCGCAAGCTGTCCCACAGCTTTGAGGAGATCAAAGCAGCCTGGACCGAAGCCAGGGAGAACAAAACGGGCCCCTGGACGTACAATTTCAGCGAATTCTACTTCGACATCTACCGGCTGCGCTTCCACGACAACGACGAGGACGGCTACCGCTATCTGGAGCGGATCATGGAGCGCAGCAGCCCCAGCATCGGCTATCATCCCTTCTCGCTGCTGCTGGCGAATTCGGGCAGAAATAACCTCGTGGTCACCACCAACTTTGATACGCTGGTGGAGGATTCTCTGGCTCTGTACACCAACCAGAAGCCTCTGGTGATCAGCCATGAATCCCTGGCCGGTTTTTTGAGCTCTGAGCTCTCCCGGCCCATGATCGCCAAGGTCCACCGGGGCCTGTTTTACGACCCCATGAACTCCCCGGACCTGGCGCTGGCGGAGGAATGGAAGGACAAGCTCAACCACCTGTTGGCGATTTATACGCCCATCGTCGTGGGTTACGGCGGCGGCGATCACAGCCTGATGTCCTTTTTGGAGGAATGCAAAAGCCTGAAGCGGCTCTATTGGTGCGTGCGCGGGGAGGTCGATCAGCTCCCGGAGCGGATTGTTGACGCGGTGGCCTCCAAAAAGGAGGGGCGCCTTGTCAAAATCAAGGGCTTCGACGCCCTGATGCTGGAGCTCGGCAAGGCGATTTTAGGGGCGGATTGCCTCACCCCCACCACCGTGCAGGCCCACTTCCAGGAGCAGATGAACAGCAGAGTCAGCGCCTATGCCAAACGCTGGAACGAGCTGAACGGGGAGCAGAAACCGGATTTGGAGGAAGAGCTGACCGAGATCCGCGCTGCGGAAAAGAGCGAGGAAGAGGAGCGCGAGAAGGAGGGCAAGCTGACCGCCTGGGACTATTTCCAGCGCGGCTATGCAGCGGACGAAGCGAAGCAATGGGACGCGGCGATCGAAGCCTATACGAAGGCCATCGAATTGAAGCCGGATTTCCCGGCGGCCTACTTTAACCGGGGCGTCGCTTACGGCAAGCTCCGCAGATACGACGAGGCCATCCGGGATTTTGACCGGGCCATCGAGCTGCAGCCGGATGACGCGGACGCCTACAATAACCGGGGCATCGCCTACGGAGAGCTCGGCAGATCTGACGAGGCGATCCGGGATTTTGACCGGGCGATCGAACTGCAGCCGGATGCCCCGTTTGCCTACATTACCCGGGGCATTGATTACAGCGAGATCGGCAAATACGACGAGGCCATCCGGGATTATGACCGGGCCATCGAGCTGCAGCCGGATGCCCCGGAGGCCTACAATAGCCGGGGTTTTTGTTATGCGAAAATGGGAGCGTATGAAAAAGCCCTGGCGGATATCCAACACGCATTGGAGCTTGCCCCGGATAATCCGTTTGCCCTTCACAGCCTTGGGTTTGCCTATATGAAGCGCGGCGAAGCCGGGGACCGGGAGCGGGCGCTGGAGCTGTTTAGCAAGGCAATCTCCATAAATTCTTCCCTGCCGGAACCCTACGAGGACCGGGCGAAGCTCTACCGCGAGATGGGGGAAACCGAGCTTGCCGAGCGGGACGAGGCACAGGCGAGGGAATTGAGGCAGAAAAAGTAAACTGCGTACGAAACAAGCGGCGAACAACAAAAGAGCCGGTTCCGCGCCTCAGCTGCGCGGAACCGGCTCTTGCGATATTTATATATGGACGAATCGGGCGGGAAGGGCGGACAAGCAGGGCTTGTCCCTACGGCGGTCGGGAAAGGGCGGCCGCCCCTACAGGGTTCCTTCGAGGCAGGGGAGCGGACCCCTCCACCGCCGCTTGAGGCGGCGGTCCCCCTCCCCTTGGCAGGGGAGGCTTCAGGGCGGCCGCTCCTACAGGGTGCCTTCGAGGCAGGGGAGCGGACCCCTCCACCGCTGCTTGAGGCGGCGGTCCCCCTCCCCTTGGCAGGGGAGGCTTCAGGGCGGCTGCCCCTACAGGGTTCCTTCGAGGCAGGGGAGCGGACCCCTCCACCGCCGCTTGAGGCGGCGGTCCCCCTCCCCTTGGCAGGGGAGGCTTCAGGGCGGCCGCTGACCGCCCCTGCGTTGTTTGTCAATTCTCAATTCTCAATTCTTAATTCTTAATTCTTAATTCTTAACTCTTAATTCTCACTTGTCACCTGTCACTTGTCACGGATTCCCTCTTCCCTCGTATTACGCCCAGCCCGCGTCCTCAATCTCGCGGCCCTTCTTGCGGGACATGAGGGAGCCCAGGGCGGAGCCCACGGGGGCGCCCTCGTAGAGGACCCGGTAGGCGGCCTGGGTGATGGGCATGTCCACGCCCATGCGGTCACCGAGGAGCTTGACGGCCTTGGTGGCGTAGTAGCCCTCGACCACGGCGCCGACCTCCTTCATGGCCTCCTCCACGCCCATGCCGTTGCCGATCAGGATGCCGGCCCGGCGGTTGCGGGAGTGCATGGAGGTACAGGTGACGATCAGATCGCCGATGCCGGTGAGCCCGGCGAAGGTGTCGGTCCGGGAGCCTAACTTCATCCCCAGCCGGGCGACCTCCGTGAGGCCTCGGGTCATCAGCAGGGCCTTGGTGTTGTCGCCGTAGCCCAGGCCGTCACAGACGCCGGCGCAGAGGGCGATGACGTTCTTCATGGCCGCGCCCAGCTCCACGCCCAGGGGATCGGAGGAGGTGTAGACCCGGAAGCGGTCGTTCATAAAGACCTCCTGGACGATCTCCGCCAGGAGCCGATCCTCGCAGGCCGCCACGACGCCCGTGGGGACGCCCCGGCTGACCTCCTCCGCGTGGGAGGGGCCGGAGAGGACCACGACCTTCTTCCCGGTGACCTCGCCCACGATCTCCGACATGCGCTTGCCCGTGTCGGGCTCGATGCCCTTGGTGGCCGAGACCAGAATCACGTCGGGCCGCAGGAAGGGGGCGATGCGCTCCGCCGTGGAGCGGATGGCGAAGGAGGGCGGGACCACCACCACCAGGGTGCACTCCGCC
>CAMVKI010000021.1 GCA_947168005.1 uncultured Clostridia bacterium | reverse complement strand
GGTTCCCCGCTCGGGACAAGGCAGCAGGCGCGGCTGTAGCGCCGGCAATCTGCCGGCCCGGTTCCCCGCTCGGGACAAGGCAGCAGGCGCGGCTGTAGCGCCGGCAATCTGCCGGCCCGGTTCCCTGCTCGGGATAAGGCAGCAGGGAGAGGGATCAGAGATCAAGGATCAGGGTGGGGAGAGGGAGCAGGGAACAGCCCTGCATTAAAGGAACATACAGCGATTGACTGCGCAAGGAATATATATACAGAGAAGGTGCGTATTTATGAATTACGAAATTGTGGAAATACGGGAGGGGACCTGGCGGATCGAGGACGGCGGGGTGCGGTTTTTCCTGCTGGCGGGGCAGGAGAAGGCCCTGCTCATCGACTCGGGCATGAACGTACACAACGCGAAGGAGCTCGCGGAAGGCCTGACGGAGCTGCCTCTGGAGCTGCTGAACACCCACGCGGACCGGGACCACATCGGCAGCAACGCCGAGTTTGAGCGCTTCTACATGCACCCCGACGAGGAGCCGCTCTGCCGCCGGAACGGCCTGAAAGGGGAGCTGCTGCCGCTCCGGGACGGGGACCGGCTGGAGCTGGGGGAACGTCCCCTGCGGATCTTCCACCTGCCGGGCCACACGCCGGGGAGCATCGCGGTGCTGGACGAGAAAAACCGGGTCCTGATCAGCGGCGACCCCATCCAGCGGCACGGCCGGATCTATCTATTCGGCGGCCACCGGGATCTGCGGACCTACGTCCGCAGCCTGGAGCGGCTGGAGGGCTGTACCGGCCTCTTCGACGAGATCTGGCCCTCCCACGCGGAGCTGCCCCTGGAGCCCTCGATCCTCCCGCGGCTGCGGGAGGGAGCGCAGGCCGTGCTGGACGGGAAGCTTCCCGGGACGCCCACGGAGCTCCACGGCTGCCCGATCGCGGCCCACGACCTGGGCTTCTGCACTCTGCTCTGCGACCGATGAATATGAATAAATATACACCAAAAGAGACGAAAGAAACGCCCGTGCCGGCCTCACCGGAGTTCCGTCCTCTGGCCCCGGAGCACGACGCGGCGGTGGCGGAGCTGGTCCGCTCCAACCTGCGGCAGTTCGGGCTGGACATTCCGGGAACCGCCTACTTTGACGAGGCCCTGGACCATCTTTCGGATTATTATCGGCAGCCGGGCCGGGCCTATTACGTGCTTTTGGAGGCGGGACGGGTCGTGGGCGGCATGGGCCTGGCGGAGTTCCGGGGCGACTGCTGCGAGCTGCAAAAGCTCTACCTGGCCGACGCGGTGAAGGGCCGGGGTCTGGGCTGCGCCCTGCTCCGCTTCCTCGAGGACCGGGCGCGGGAGATGGGCTACCGGAGCGCCTATCTGGAAACCCATTCAAAGCTGACCGCGGCCCTGCGGCTCTACGAGCACTGCGGCTACGAGGAGATCCCCCGCCCGGCGGGCGTGGTCCACGGAACCATGGATCGGTTTTTTAAAAAGTGTTTATAGTTTTGGCAAAAAGCCATATACATAATTAATTACAAGGTGGAGTCGGATTTACGTTATTATATGGAAAGCGTATTATATTCCGATAAATCTTTTGTTTGTCTCTTGAAAAAAACCGCATGTATGATATAATAGTATGTGGTGTTGTGACAGCGTGTATCAAAAATCACTGGATAAATGGATAAATGCGGACCATGTACGCATAATAAAACATAAGGCAAGGAGTGCATGATTATGAATATCAATACTGAGACCGAAACTGTGATAAAAAAGATTTTGCCTTACTTAAGTCGAAGAGGATATGATATTTCAAAGGATTTGGATTTTGAAACAGCAGTCACGACAACAGATAGGTATTCCAAAGGATATGTCGATATTTTAGTAACATTAGGCAAAAAACAAGCGAGTTTCTTAATCGAAGCAAAAAGGATTGGAAAAAACTTAACGGCGAAAGACCGAGACCAAGCGATTTCGTATGCACGCTCAAAAGAGGTTAAAGTCCCTTTTGTTGTAGTTACAAACGGGCAGGATATCCAATGCTATAATGCAAAAAACAAAGCAAGGATACTTTGGGACGGAAAACGGTCAGATAAGATTCCCAGCAAAGAACAATTGAAGAAGGTCCTATCTTGTTTAAGGACGAAACCGGAGGAGACCATCATCAGCATATCTGACGATGAATCGTTACCCTACAGACACGGCTTGCCGTTAAGGCAGTTAAATGCTCTTTTTGCGAAAGGCCATAATACAATCCGTAAAATTGAAAAAGATGAGGAATTTGCATTTGCTGATTTTTCTAAACTATTGTTCCTAAAACTCCTTGAAGAAAAAAGCGACATAGAAGATTCCTTTACACTTCCATACACATATAAGTTCTATGAGTTAGCAGAATACCCACCAAAAAATGCTGATCAAGCCAAGAACGCAATACTGAGCATGAAAAAAGAAATAGCGAAAGAAACATATGGTGATGTATTAAAGGACGATATTCATCTCGAAAACCCAAAAACGTTTTTAAGTCTTGTAAAAGATTTGGCTTCGGTCTCTTTCTGTGATTGCAGCTTGGATTCCAAAGGAGCCGCTTTTGAATATTATGTTAGAGCAACCCTCAAAGGAAAAAAATTAGGCCAATATTTTACGCCAAGAGAGCTGATTAAAGTTATGACGCTTCTAATTGGCGAGGATAAAATTATAAACGCTGTATTAAGCAATAACACGATTAAAGTGTTAGACCCAGCATGTGGAACGGGTGGCTTTTTGGTTTTCTTAATGCAGGATTCCATACAAAAGCTTGGAAAAAAATACAAATCAAGAGAAATAACATACGAAACTTTTTCGAAAGGTGTCAAAACCGTTAAAGAAGATGTGTTTTTTGGTTCTGACGCCAACAAGGGTGTTGCAGCAGCTGCTAAAATGAATATGATTATAGCGGGTGACGGCCATACAAACATATTGCACGAGGATAGTCTTTCTGAGCAATCGCAAAATTGGAATGTTAAAAATCCCGATATTGATATCATAATGACAAATCCTCCTTTTGGAACTTCTGAAAATGATTCATTGACAAAAGAGGATAAAAAACAGTACACAATCAGTACAGCAAAAGGGCAATATCTCTTTTTGCAAAAGATGATTTCGTGCGTAAAGAACAGAGGAGAGATATGTACCGTAATCGATGAGGGAGTATTAAACACTGGAACAGGCAAAGAGCTTAGAGAAAGCATTCTGAAAAATTGTTATGTTAAGGCGGTAGTCAGTTTGCCTATTGAGACGTTCAAGCCCAATAAAATCAACGTAAAATCAAGTTTGCTTTATCTTGAAAAAAGAAATTTTCCAGACGATGAATTAGAGGACAATTATCCGATTACTTTTTGTAAGATCGATTCGTTAGGTTATCTTGGCTCTGGAGAACCAATAAGAGGCTTTGATAAAAATAGGTTTTATGCTGAAATCAAGACTGAAATACTTGATAAAGCCATGGGGAACCGCCGCATGGGTTACCAGTGGAAAGCCTGCGATATTATGTCAAAAAGGATTACAGAAGATCCTAATTATCGTTTGGACTATAAATACTGGGACGCTGATGTATGCGAAAAAATATCTGAGTTAAAAAATAAACACTGCCCGACGATAAAAGAAATAAATACGATCACCACGGCTCGTGGAAAGAGCCCGGCAAGTGACAGTTATGTTGACGAAAAAGATGGATATGCCCTTGTTGTAAAAGCTGGAAGTAATATTAGCAAATTCGGCGAACTGGTAATTGATGAGAACAGTGATTGGATTGAGAAGTCGTTGTTTGATGAATTACAAAGTAACACGATTGCGTTGAAACCGGGAGATGTTTTGCTTGCGTCTACTGGCGATGGTACATTGGGAAAATCTTGTGTTTTTAATCAGGAAATTCCTGCAATTGCGGATAGCCATGTTACGATAATTCGAGTTGATCAAGAAAAATTAAATCCATACTATCTTGCAGATTATCTGCGATACGGGTTAGGCGCTAAGCAAATAACAAGACTGTATTCTGGATCAACCGGACTGGTGGAATTGACACCAGAACAAGTCGATACCATTGTTGTTGACATACAGGAGGGAGACTTAAATAAACAAGTAGAATATTCCGATAATATCAGGAATCAAGAAAAAGAGTACATGTCGATTTTGAAAAAAGCGGAAGCCGTTCTTGAAGCTGCGAAAAACACCTTTGACGCGCACGATTAATCATTCACAATGCCGCATAATAATTCGGTTGCTGTCGAATTATTATGCGGCATATATTTATAATCGAAAGCTAAAGTCTTTTTTGATAAGTCAAAACCGAAAACGAGTGAAGAAGGCGCTAAATGAACGACCTTGTGTCCCTCTACTGGGCGTTTTTCGCCTGCTTGATGGACAGGCCGATGCGCTTTTTCTTTTCGTCCACGCTGAGGACCACGACCTTGACCACGTCGCCGACGGAGAGGGCCTCGGAGGGGTGCCGGATGAAGCGGTCGGCGATCTCGGAGACGTGGACCAGGCCGTCCTGGTGGACGCCGATGTCCACGAAGGCGCCGAAGTCGATGACGTTGCGGACCGTGCCCGAGAGGACCATGCCGGGCTTCAGGTCCTTGAGCTCCAGCACGTCGGTGCGGAGAATGGGCTGGGGCAGGCTGTCCCGAAGGTCCCGGCCGGGCTTTTTGAGCTCGGCGATCACGTCCCGCAGGGTGGGCAGACCGATGCCCAGGGCTTCGGCGGCCTTCGCCTCGCCGTAGGCCCTGACCTCCTCGCTCAGCCTGTCCAGCTTTTGCGCCTTGACGTCGGCCAGGCTGTGGCCCGTCAGCTCCAGCAGGCCCTTGGCGGCCTCATAGGATTCCGGGTGGACGGCGGTGTTGTCCAGGACGTTCTTGCTCTCGGGGACCCGGAGGAAGCCGGCGCACTGCTCGAAGGCCTTGGGCCCCAGCTTGGGGACCTTCTTGATCTGGGCCCGGGAGGCGAAGGCACCGTTTTCCTCCCGATAGGTCACGATGTTCTTCGCTGTGGCCGCCGTCAGACCGGAGACCCGCTGGAGCAGGGAGGGGGAGGCGGTGTTCAGGTCCACGCCCACGGCGTTGACGCAGTCCTCCACCACCGCGTCCAGGGCGGCGTCGAGCTGCTTGGGGGGCATGTCGTGCTGATACTGGCCCACGCCGATGGCCTTGGGCTCGATCTTCACCAGCTCCGCCAGGGGGTCCTGGAGGCGGCGGGCGATGGAGACGGCGGAGCGGAGGTTCACGTCGTACTGGGGGAACTCCTTGGCCGCCAGCTCCGAGGCAGAATAGACCGAGGCCCCGGCCTCGGAGACGATCATATAGCTCAGCTCATAGCCGGCCTCCCGCTCCCGGCGGATCAGCTCCACGGCCATCTGCTCGGTCTCCCGGCTGGCGGTGCCGTTGCCGATGGCGATGTGCTCCACCCCGTGGCGGCGGACCAGGCGGCTCAGATCCCGGATGGCCTCCTGCTTCTGGCGCTCGCCGTAGGTGGGGTAGACCACGGCGGTGTCCAGCACCTTGCCCGTGGGGTCCACCACGGCCACCTTGCAGCCCATGCGGTAGCCCGGGTCCAGGCCCATGGTGACCTTGCCCTTGACCGGGGGCTGCATCAGCAGGGGCCGGAGGTTCAGGGCGAACTGGCCAATGGCGCCCTCGCAGGCCTTGTCCGTCAGCTCCGCCCGGAGCTCCCGCTCCACCGAGGGGAAGATCAGCCGGTCCCAGGCGTCCTGGGCCGCAGCGATCACGAATTCCATGGCCGGGCTGCCGGGCTTGACCACGGCCCGGCGGACGGTCTGCATGGCGACGAGCTCGTTGATCTCCACCGAGACCTTCAGGAATTTCTCCTTCTCGCCCCGGTTGATGGCCAGGACCTGATAGCCCTGAAGCCGGGAGACGGGCTGGGTGAAGTCGTAGTAGAGAGCGTAGACCGAGTCCTCCTCCCCGGCGGCCTCGGTGCGGAGGGAGGCCTTCTCCCGCAGGAGGCGGCGCAGGGCCTTCCGCAGCTCCGGATCGTCGGAGATCCACTCGGCGATGATGTCCGAGGCCCCGGCCAGGGCGTCCTCGACGGTCTCCACGCCCTTCTCCGGGTCAAGGTAGTCCCCGGCGGCGTCGGCGGGCCGGGGGCAGTCCCGGCTCTGGGCGAAGAGCAGGGCGGCCAGGGGCTCCAGGCCCTTTCCTTCGCAATGGTGGCCCGGGTGCGGCGCTTCTGCTTGTAGGGCCGGTAGAGGTCCTCCAGCTCCGCCAGGGTCGTGGCCGCGGCCAGAGCGGCCCGGAGCTCGTCGCTCAGCTTGCCCTGGGCCTCGACGGCCTTTTCGATGGTCTGCCGCCGCTCCTCCAGGCCCCGCAGGTATTGCAGCCGGGTTTCCAGGGTGCGGAGGGCGGTGTCGTCCATGGAGCCGTGGAGCTCCTTGCGGTAGCGGGCGATGAAGGGGACGGTGTTGCCCTCGTCCAGGAGGGTCACCACGTTTTCGATGTGCTTCGGCTCTCTGCCGAGCTCGCTTGCGAGCAGCTTGATAATATCCATAAGAAATCCTTTCCTGAGGGGTTTTTAAGCAATATACCACATCCCGGCGGAAAAATCAATTCATCCCGCAAAAAAGCTCCCTGTCGGAATCCCACAAAAGCCCCTGTCGAAAAATGGGGCATTCTCGGGAATTTTGTCGAAATACACAAAATTAATAAGAAAGAACCTTGACTATGCCCGATGCTTTTATTATAATCAAAGTATTATAGGTGATATTATAGCCTTTCTGCGGTTATGCGTGAGGCAGGTCCTTTTTTGGGGCACGCTTCGCCGGACGCGGGAGGGCGTGAAGATACCGAAACGGCGGGGAGGAGGGGCAAAGTTGACGATCATAGTGGTTGACGATGAAAAAATCATCCTCGACGGCGAACGGAAGGTGATTGAAGCCTGCGTCGGCGACGCCAGGGTGCTGGGCTTTTCCTCGGCGGAGGCCGCCCTGCAATTTGCCTCCGAGAACAACGTGGACGTCGCCTTCCTCGACATCGAGATGGCCGACCTCAACGGCATCGAGCTGGCGAAGCGTCTCAAGCAGCACTGCCGCAATCTGAACATCATCTTTGCCACCGCCTACAACAGCTACTACCAGGAGGCCATGGCCCTCCACGCCTCCGGCTATCTGCTCAAGCCCATCCGGAAGGAGCAGGTGCTGGCCGAGCTGGAGGATCTGCGCTATCCGAAGCGGGAGAGCCGGGAGGGGCTGTTTGTCCGGGCCTTCGGGAGCTTTGAGGTCTTTTTCAACGAAAAGCCCCTGCTGTTCCGCTACCAGAAGGCCAAGGAGCTCTTTGCCTATCTGGTGGACCGCCGGGGCACGGTGGTCAGCCGGGACGAGCTCGTCACCATCCTCTGGGGCGGCGAGGAGACACACACGAACTACTACAAGCAGGTCCAGAAGGACCTGCGCGATACCCTCGCCTCTGTCGGGATGGAGGACATCCTGATCAAGCAGCGAGGTGTTTTAGGCTTGCTCATGAAGGGCTATCGCTGCGACTACTATGACTATTTGCAGGGCCTTCCCCGGGGGCTGAACGCCTACCGCGGGGAGTACATGCGGCAGTATGACTGGGCGGAGCCGACCTGGGTGAACCTGGAAGGGAAAAGTACGCTATGGACGCCGTAAACGGAACCATCAGCCTGTATTCCATCGCGTTCGTGCTGATCCTCCTGATCACCCAGGAGCATTCGGCACTCCGAAAGAAGGCCGGTGTTGCGCAGAGCCGCGTGATGCTGTTCGCCAGTCTGACGATGCTGACGGCCAACGCCCTTGCGATGCTGGTCTTTCGGAGAAACGCGGTCATGTTTATCGTGCTGCGAATGCTGGCCTTCGCCAGTTTTTTTGCAGTCATGGCGCTTTACACCTATTTTCTGGCCCTGTGGCTGAAGCTGCGGACCCGCTTTGCCAGGGGGATTACGATCGCAAGCTGGGTCGTCTGCCTTCTGGCAATTCTGATCGGCGTCGCGATCACGGCCGGCCGCCTCGGCTTCGACGACGAAGACCAGGCCGCCAGCTTCTCGCCGACCCTGTATCTGGCGGCCTCCATCGCCAGCACCATCGTCGCGATCCTGGACGTTCTGCTGCTGCGGACGGTCCGGGGGGAGATTCCAAAAAACGACTGGCTGTTTATGACCCTGGCGCCGGTGGCGCCCTGTATCTCCGTTATATTCACCCTCCTGTTCCCCGGCCTGCTGCTGAATTATCCGATTTTCGTGCTGGTGCTCTTCGTCGGCCAACTGCGCCAGCAGCGCAAGGGCGACGAGGCCCTGCGGGAGAAGCAGCAGGAGGCGGACATGTATCAGCTTCGCATGGTCCGGGAGCGGGTGGAGCCCCATTTCGTCTGCAACGTGCTGGCCAATATCTACTACCTCTGCGACGAGGACGCCGGGGCCGCGAAGACCGCGGTCACCAACCTCTCCGACTATCTGCGGGGCATGGCGCCGGCCAAGGAGATCGCCAAGCCGGTGCCCTTCTCCCAGGAGCTGAGCCTGATCCGCAGCTTTATCGCCCTGGTGAAGCTCCGCAGCGACGAGAAGCTTCTGTACGTCGAGAACCTGGAGGTGACGAATTTCAGCCTGCCCTCCTTCACGGTCCAGCCCCTGGTGGAGAACGCGGTGAAGCACGGCCACAACCCGAAGACGGGGCTGTACCGGGTCGAGCTGAACACCGCCCGGGATGGAAAGGACATCCTGATCACCGTGATCGACTACGGCAAGGGCTTCGATAAGACCCAGCTGGAATCCATGCAGCGTCCCTCGGGTACCAACAATCTCCGGCAGATTCTGGAGCTCACGGGCTCCGGCGAGATGAGCCTGGGCAGCATTCCCGGCCTGGGCACCGTGGCGAAGGTGCGGCTCTACGGAGAACCCCGCACCCCGGACAGGAGCGAGCTCCCGGCCCAGCGGAGCGGGGAAGGCCGTCCCGCGGCCAGACCCGGAGCCGGCCTCCCCCGGGGGGCGGAGGCCCGGTCCTCGGCCAGGGCCGAGCTCGGCGCCCGGCACGGCGGCGAAGCCGCCTCCTCCAGACTCCCGACCGGCGCCTCCCGTTACGGAGAATCCCGCGCCGCGAACAGAGTTGTAACCAATCCCTCCCGTTATTTAACAAACCACACACAATATTCTCTCAAAAAAAATCAAATTGTAACTGATAAATAACCTTTCCCCGCCCGATACGTAACGGAATTGAAACTCATAGTACACTACGGATGGCTATAATATACGTGATGCTGGCGACAGCAGCGTATAGAGCCATCCGTTTTTTATATGCGCCAACCAAGGAGAATTCAAAATGACGGACAAGGAATTGAACCATTTGCGCAAAAAAGAGCTTCTGCAGCTGATGCTGAAGCAGCAAAAGCGCATTGAATTACTTGAGACCGAGCTGGCCCAGACGCGGGAGCTTCTGGCGGAACGGGAGAACAGCATCACCCGGCTGCGCACCATCAACGCCTCGGCCTCCTCCATTACTGAGGTTCTGAATCGCTCTGTGGTAAGCTTTGTAGACGAGTATCGGCGGCTGACCAAGGCGGCCAACAAGGACTGCAGCATGATCAAGATTCAGAGCTCCGCCATAGAAGAAGTCCATGAAGCGGTCTAAGGAACCCGCGCAGCCCTCGGTCTCGGGGGAGCTGCCCAGCGCCGAGCAGCTGGAGCGCGTCTACAAAAAAGCGAAGTACAGGAGAAGATTTTTCTCCTCCCTGCAGGGGACCCTCGGCGTGCTGCTGACCGTGTCGGCGGCGGCCGTCCTGGTGGCGGTTCTGCTGCTGCCCGTGCTGCAGATCTTCGGCTCCTCCATGACGCCCACCCTGGACGAGGGGAGCTACGTGGTCTCCATCAAGGAGGCCAAGCTGAAGACCGGCGACATCTGCGCCTTCTATTACAACAATAAGATTCTGGTCAAACGCGTCATCGCCCAGTCCGGCGACTGGGTGGACATCGACCGGGACGGCCGGGTCTCCGTCAACGGCGAGGCCCTGGACGAGCCCTACGTGTCGGAGCTTGCCTTTGGCGAATGTGATTTGGAGCTGCCCTATCAGGTGCCCGAGTCCAGAATTTTTGTCATGGGCGATCACCGCAGCGTGTCGGTGGATTCCCGCAGCTCTGTCATCGGCTGCGTGGCGGAGGAACAAATCGTCGGAAAGCTTGTATTTCGCATCTGGCCCCTGTCAGAGCTGGGGCCAATCCGGTAAATCAGAGAGGAGGAGAAGCATGGCAAATTCAACAAGCCGGACGGAACGCGCGGCGTCGCGAAAGCGGCACAGCAGACTGGTTCGGTTTCTTGCCTGTCTGGTGGTCTTCTGTACGACCTACGCGCTGATCCTCCCGGCCATCACCAAGGAGAAGACAACTTACTGCGGCCATGCGGCCCATACCCACGACGAGAGCTGCTGGACCACCAAGCTGATCTGCGGCCAGGCCGAGGGCGAGGGCCATGTCCACGACGAATCCTGTTACCGCACGACGCAAAGGCTGATCTGCGGCCAGGAGGAGGGCGAGGGCCACGTCCACGGCGAGTCCTGCTACCGCGTCACGGAAAAGCTGATCTGCGGTCAGGAGGAGCGGGAGGGCCACAAGCACGGCCCGAGCTGCTATGAGACGAGACGCTATTTAAGCTGCGGCCTGGAGGAGAACGAGGAGCATACCCACAGCGAGGACTGCTGGACGGAGGAGACGGTGCTTAGCTGTACGCAGGAGGAGTGCGAGGGCCATGTCCACGGCCCCGAATGCTATGAGAGCGAGACCGAGCTGATCTGCGGCAAGACCGAGTGCGAGGGCCATGTCCACGGCCCCGAATGCTATGAGAGCGAGACCGAGCTGATCTGCGGCAAGACCGAGGGCGAGGGCCACGTCCACACGGCGGAATGCTGGGAGAAGACCCTGAGCTGCAAGCTCGAGGAGCACGTTCACAGCCTGGCCTGCTATTCCAACCGGAACGCGGACCTGGAGACCCAGAAGGACTGGGAGGCCACCCTTCCGGAGGCGGACAGCCTGAGCGGCATCTGGGCGAAGGACCTGCTGAGCGTGGCGGAAAGCCAGCTCCGCTACCGGGAGAGCGATGTCAACTATGAGGTAGACGAGGACGAGACCGTTCGGGGCTATACCCGCTACGGCGCCTGGTACGGCAGTCCCTACGGCGACTGGTGCGCCATGTTTGCCTCCTTCTGCCTGCACTACGCGGGCGTGTCGGAAAAAGAGCTTCCCCTGGAGGCCTCCTGCCCCCGCTGGGTGGAGAAGCTGGACAAGAAGGAGCTCTTCTTCCCGGCGGAGGACGCGGCGCCCAAGGCGGGCGACCTGGTGTTCTTCGATTTCAAGCAGGACGGTCGGCCGGACCACGTGGGCATCGTGAGCGAGGTGGACGCAAAGAAGGGCATCGACACCATCGAGGGCAACTCGGCGGACAAGGTGGCCCGGCGGCACTACGACTGGGATGACGCGCGAATCTACGGCTACGGACAGCTTCCGGAGAACCCGAACCGCTTCGGCATGAAGCTGCGGGCCGAGACAAAGCACTACAACGTTACATTATACTTTGGCAAGGACGCCGAGCTCCCCGCCGACGCGGAGCTGCGGGCGACAGAATACAAGGAGAGCTCCGAAGAATTCCGGCAGGCCAAGGACCTGGTCCTGAAAACCCGCAAGGGCGAGGAGCCGGAGGAGGCGCTGGGCTTCGCCGCCCTGGACGTGTCCCTCGTGGACGCCGAGGGGAACGAGCTCGAGCCCGCGGGCCCGGTCCGGGTGGCCTTCACCTTCAAGGATCTGCCCGAGGAGCTGAGCGCGAAGAGCCTCTGCGCTTCCCTGGAGCTCCGGCACCTGGTGGACCTGGACGGCAAGCTGGCGGTCCGGGAGCAAATTTCCGGGGCAAGCGATCAACGGGACAATCCCTTTGAGATCAGGGACGATCAGCTGACGGCCACCATCGAGGTGGACAGCCTGTCCCCCTTCACCATCACCTGGAACATCAACAACAATACCCAGGTCACCTTCAATCTGCGCTATTACGACGCCGACAGCGGCTCGGAGATCACCAGCATCGTGGAGGGCTCCGTGACGGATTCCATCGGCACCGGCACCCAAAACGTCGATCTGACCGGCGCAAGCTACGCCCGGCCCATCGAGGGCTACGCCCTCCAGTCTATCCAGTACAACGGGATCGAGGTAGACGCGCTTCAGACGACGGTGGAGGGCTACTGGATCGCCCAGTATTACGCCAACTTCTACAACGACGGCTCCCGGGTTGCGCGGGTCAGAGTCTACGGCGGCACGGCGATCGATATCAATTACTACTACGTGCCTACCGCGCCCACCAGCGTTCCCCTGAGCATCTCCTTCAACTACGCGGATCCCAACGGCATCCTCGCCCAGCAGACGGTGGAGGTCAACGCCACCGTGGAGGGCACGACCCTGAATCTGCTGGAAGCGCCCTACATGCGGCAGTTCGAGGATCATGAGTTTACCAGACTGCGGCATCAGAGCACGATGGGCTTTGATTCAGTCACCGTAAAGCTGGTGGAGCAGAACGGTCAGCTCCTTCCGGCCTGCATCTTCTATCAGAACGGCGAGCAGCTGGGCGACATCTTCGTCCTCCCCACCGGCGAGGATCTGTTTATCACCTATCAATACTCGGTGGACGGACAGGAGATCGATCCCAACGCGGTCACCCTCCAGGTTCACTATACCAACGAGGACGGGGAGATGGAGCTCCACGAGTTCCAGGTGGAGGCCACCGAGGATGGCAACCGCATTAACATCCTGACCGACCCCTATCTGAAATATTTCTCCGGCTATGAGTTCAACACCTCCATCGCCGGCGACTTCCGCGGCTTCGATACGGTGGAGTTCCTGCTGGACAACGGCGCCCCGGTCATCTGCTTCATCCAGAACGGCGTCTACCTGCGCGACGCCAACAACAACATCGGCTACTATCTGGATCAGAACGTGGCCTGGCTCGAGATGAATTATCGGGAGGCCGCCGTGGGCGACGCCGGCATCGCGAACCTGCATCTGCACCACGTCCTTTACAGCAACGTCACAAATACCTACAATACCCTGTCTCAGGACGACGACCTCGTGCTGAACGTAACGGCGGAGGGTGATTCCTTAGACCTGACCCAGTATATCAAATCAACCGATTCCGGCACGGTCTTTGCCGGCTGCGTGGCGAACTTCTCCAGCACGAACGAGGAGGACAGAGTTGTCGGCTTCGATACCATCGTGACGCGGAACACCAGCAGCGGCAAGATCTATGAGCTGTATGAAAACGGCGAGAAGGTCGGCGAGTTCCCCATCATCGGCGACATTAACATCAGCTTCATCTACATCGGCGAGGACGACGACTCCGGCAACTGGTCCGGCGGCGGCACCCGGCCCGGCGGCGGAACCAATCCCCTGCCCGAGCCGGAGCTGGACGAGCTGGACGAGGCCACGGGCCGCAAGACCCTGGAGTCCAACGGCGACGGCACCTATACCCTGACCCTGAGCCTGGAGGTTCCCATGGTTCAGGCCGAGAGTGAGAACCGGGCCAACATCGTCATCATCTTCGACAGCTCCAACTCCATGAACGCCCCCGTGGAGGGCAATACCTGGGTGCAGGACAACCGGCACGGCACCTACGGCCTCTACAACGGACAGTACTACAAGCTCCTGGTCCAGCAGGAAACCAACAGAAAGCGCTTCTTTATCCAGACGCCCTCGGGCGAGGTTACCATCGGTTACGATCAGAACGGACAGTACTGCACGAAGTATACGCCCCAAAGGACCCGTCTGACGGTGTCGAAGACCTGCGTGAACCAACTGGTCGAGGAGCTTCTGAGCTACAATACGGCGGAGGATCCGGCGAGAGTCGAGATCGGCTTTGTGGAATTTGCCTCCGACATCCGCCAGGTTCAGCAGCCCTCTACCAATGAGACCACCATCAAGAGCTGGGTGACGAGCTGCACGACGCCCTTCCAGGAGACCCAGGGCTACAACAACCACTACGGCGGCACCAACTGGGACGCCGCGCTCCGAATCGCCAGGGGCAATCCCTATGAGAACCATCCCAACGCGGTCCAGTTCAGCGACGACGATCAGAAGTACATCATCTTCATCTCCGACGGCGACCCCACCTGCCGCACTCAGCCCGACGGCCTGACCTCCGGCACAGGCTACGGCATCAACGACACCTACTCCGACGGCGGTCGAGTCGGCTCCTATGAGCGGGATCTGATTCCCCAGGTCTACGGCAACGGCTCCTCCGACCCGATGGGCTTCAACTTCAACCGCGCCGAGGAACAGGCCTCCGGCATCGTGGGCGAGGGCACGGTCCTGATCAACATCGGCATCTTCGGCGACTCGGTGAGAATGTCCGGCCTGACCAACAACGGCTACTACGAGGGAGAGGACGAGGATGACATCCGGGCGGCCTTCAATGACATCGTATCCATGATGTCCACCCGGCTGGGCTACACCAACATGTCCATCCTCGACGGCATCACCTCCATGACCTCCTCCACCCTGGTCCACGGCAATCCCAGAGATTTTACCTACCACGTCTATGACCGGAACGGCAACGACGTGACCGATGAGGTCCTGCGGGCGGATCAGCGCAACGCCGAGTACACCCCCGTCACCCCCTCGGGCAGCAACAACTACGAGGGCGGCACCGTGACCTGGGCGCTGGGCGCCGACGAGCTCCTGCTGGGCGGCTACACCTACGCGGTCAGCTTCATCGTCTGGCCCGAGCAGGCGGCCTACGACCTGGTGGCCGACCTGAACAACGGGATGCGGGACTTCCACGCGCTGAGCCCCGAGGAGCAGGCCCAGGTGGTGGGCTCCGGCCCCAACGGCGACCGGGCGCCCTTCGCCCTGCGCACCAACACCCGCCAGTCCATCACCTACACCCCCGCCCAGGAGGTCACCGACGCCGACGGCAACGTGACCGTCACCTACGGCGAGCCCAGGACGGCCGACCTGATCTATCCCGAGCCCATGCCCCTGGTGGACACCGGCGTCCTGGTTCAGAAGGAATGGAACGACTCCCTGGACCCCGGCGAATTGCAGGAGTACATCGAGGAAAATCCGGACTGGGCCGTCAATCTGGACCTGATGAAGCGTGACGAAGCGGGCGATGCGATTTATGTAGAGGACATCGTCATCGAACCGATCGAGGGCGAGAACGTCTGGCCCGATTCCAACCACCCCAACGGCTACCACATCTCCTGCGGCCTGATGGTCAGCGAGGCCTCCGCCGCGGAATCCGGCCTGACGGTCAAGGACGAGAACGACGTGCCCTACTATTCCACCACCACCCTGAACGGCACCCTCTACTACATCCTCGAGCCCGGCCGCGACTACTACTTCGAGGAGGACGCCTTCGACGACAGCTTTGAGCTGGCGGAGCACAGCTTCCATCCCATGGTGGTGGATGGCGTCAAGATGGACGTCACCTTCTCCGAAGACGGACAGACCGTTATGGAAGCGGTTCCCTTCGAGGACACGATCTCCGTGGTGAACAACCTGCGAGGCGGTATCTCCCTCCAGAAAATGATCGTGGACGAGCAGGGCCGGCTGGTCGATGTCGATACCGAGAGCGTCTTCTACATCCACTGCTCCATTACCAAGAAGGGGCAGCCCCTGAATCCGCTGGAATACCGCTATTACTACGACGACGGCACCCGTTCCCAGAAGTTCCAGGTGCCCGACAGCTCCGACTTCACCATCCCGCTGAAGACCCATGAGACCCTGCGTTTCGTCAACATCCCCACGGGCTGTGACTACGTGTTCTACGAAATCCTCGGGGAGTACGACGTGTACGAGTTCTATCTGGTCGAGGGCAATTTCTGGACAGAAGAGCCTTTGGATCCGGAGAATCCGCCCTACGTCCTCTCCGACGATCTCACCACCGTCATCGGCGTCAGCATCCCCAACGCCTCCCAGGGCTTCATCTTCAAGAACACCCGCAGGAGCTTCGACTTCGAAATCCTCAAGACCGACATGGTCGGCGGGGAGCAGCTTGGAGGCGCCCAGTTCGGCCTCTACACCGACGAGGAATGTACGATCCCGGCGAAGGACGCCGAGGGGAACGACGTCGCCTCCGCGACCACCGGCCCCGACGGCAAGCTGCGCTTCGAGAATCTCCTTCCCGGCAGCTACTGGCTCAAGGAGCTTACGCCCCCTCTGAACTACATCCCCATAGAGGAGCCCATCGAGGTCCGCATCACCAACGCCGGCATGACCTATGTGATCAACGGCGAACCGCGAAGCGGCACGGTGACCGTCGAGGAGGAGGGGCAGACCCAGACCCTGGTCTTCGGCGCCGAGATCCAGAACTCCACGGGCTACACCATGCCCCACACCGGCGGCTCCGGCGTCCTGCCGCTGAGCCTGACCGGCCTGCTCCTGATGGGAGCCGCAAGCGTATTTTACGGATACGCGCTGAGGCGCAGAAGGAAAGGGGGACGGACTTAAGCCTCATTTCCTACACGGCGAAATCTCAATGCGCCGCACCGTATCCTAAAATAAAAGAAGAGAATTCAAAAATTAAAAAATTTTAAAGAAAAGGAGAAAACAACCATGAAAACCTTCCGCCGCATTCTGGCCCTGGTACTGGTCCTGTCTCTGGTGCTCAGCCTGAGCATGGCTGCCTTCGCCACCGACCCCGAGCCCGATCCCGAGCCCGAACCCACCCCCACCACCTACACCATCACCCTGACCCCGAACCCCGACGACACCGGCACCCACACCTATGAAGCCTACCAGATCTTCTCCGGCGACCTGACCGAGAAGAACGGCAGACCCGCTCTGGTCAACATCGACTGGGGCACCGGCGTGGACGGCGACGCCCTCCTGGCTGAGCTGCAGACCGCCAACTTCGGCACCGCCGAGGAGCCCAGACTGCCCTTCGCCGCCTGCAACGACGCTGCCCAGGTTGCCGACGTTCTGGAGGGCTGGGCCGACTCCTCCGACGACGCCTATGCCTTTGCCGACATCGTTGCCAAGCACCTGGCCAGCACCTCCGGCACCTATGCCAACGGCGCCATCTCCGGCCTGGAGCCCGGCTACTACTTCGTCAAGGATCAGGACGGCTCCCTGACCGGCGAGAATGACGCTTACACCCGCTACATCCTCTACGTCCTCGAGGACGAGACCGTTGCGGTCAAGAGCGAGGTTCCCAGCATCGACAAGAAGATCGACGAGGACGGCGGCGTGAGCGCCAACGAGGCCTCCATCGGCGACAGCATCCCCTTCATCATCACCTCCAACGTGCCCAACATGGAGGGCTACAACAAGTACTTCTTCATCATCAACGATACCATGACCCCGGGCCTGACCTTCAACAACGACGTGGCCATCTCCATCGGCGGCCAGGAGCTCACCGAGGGCGAGGACTTCTATGTGGAGTCCAGCGTGGACGTCTCCACCGGCGAGACCAGCATCAAGATCGTCCTGAAGGACTTCATCCAGTACGCCGCCCAGGAAGGCGACGAGATCGAGATCACCTATTCCGCCACCCTGAACGAGAACGCCGACCTGAGCGCCGCGGGCAACGTGAACACCGCGAAGCTGACCTACTCCAACGACCCCAACTACGAGTACAGCGGCGATCCCGGCAACCCCGAGAACCCCGAAGAGCCCCCCAAGCCCGACGAGCCCACTCCTCCCACTCCTCCCGATCCCGAGAATCCTGAGCAGCCCGGCGAGCCCGGCGAGCCTGTTGGCGAGACCCCCGAGGTGAACACCAAGACCTTCACCACCGGCATCGAGCTGATCAAGGTCGATCCCGAGGGCAACACCCTGACCGGCGCCAAGTTCAAGATCGAGGGCGAGAAGGTTGTCGTGGTCGTCATCAATGAGACCGTCTTCGAAGAGGACGCCAACGGCACCTGGTACCTGCTGAAGGACGGCACCTACACCGAGACCGCTCCCACCGCCGAGACTGCCGAGCTCTATGACGAGGAAGGCAAGACCTACGTCAAGGTTGAGAACGTTGTCGAAGACACCCACACCGAGCCTGTCGTGGCCTACGGCTACGTGGACAGCAACGGTCATCTGAAGTTCGACGGCCTGGGCGAGGGCACCTACACCATCACTGAGATGGTCGCCCCCGACGGCTACAACCTGCTGACCGAGCCCATCACCGTGGTCATCGACGCCACCCTGGATCAGGACGGCAAGACCTGCGCCTGGACCGCCACTGTGGACGGCGAGAACGCCACCTTCTCCAACAACCGCGTTCAGGTTGAGGTCGAGAACAAGGAAGGCACCACCCTTCCCAGCACCGGCGGCGTGGGCACCACCCTGTTCTACGTCCTGGGCGCTCTCATGGTCCTGACGGCCGGCGTGGTCCTGGTTGTCCGGAAGCGCGTGACCGAGTAATCTGCGCACCGGCTGTTCAGAATACAGTCTGAAGGAACACACTGTACCGGGGAGGGGATTCCTCCCCTCCCCGGATACAGCCGTGGGGAGAGTTCGACATGAGGAAACATAAAATCAACGCGCTGTTGCTTCTCATTCTGATCGTCGGATTGTCCCTGCTGCTGTATCCCCCCGTCAGCAACTGGTGGAACAGTCTGCGTCAATCCAGGGTTATGGTCAGCTACGCAGACGCGATCTCAAAGATTGACAATGATACCTACAAGCAGATTTTGGAGGACGCCAGAGCCTACAACAAATATGTCGCCTCCAAGGGCGGCGGCGGCTGGGCCTTTACCGACGCGGAGCAGGCGGAGTACAACAGCCTGCTGAACGTGGACGGCACCGGCGTCATGGGCTACATTGAGATCCAGAAGATCAACTGCACCCTGCCCATCTACCATGGAACCAGCGACGGCGTGCTCCAGATCGCCATCGGCCACAACGAGGGAACCTCCCTTCCGGTGGGCGGCGAGAGCAGCCACTGCGTGCTCTCCGGCCACCGGGGCCTGCCCTCGGCCCGCCTGTTTACGGACCTCGACCAGATGGGCGTTGGCGATACCTTTATTATCAATACCCTGGACGAGGTGCTGACCTACGAGGTGGACCAGGTTCACATCGTATTGCCCCATGAGATCAGCGAGCTGCGGATCGAACCGGGGAAGGATCTTTGCACCCTGCTGACCTGCACCCCCTATGGCATCAACAGTCACCGGCTTCTGGTCCGGGGACATCGGATCGACACCGTTCGGCAGAGCGACATCCGCGTGACGGCGGACTCCATCCAGGTGGACCCGCCCCTGGTGGCGTTGTTCATCGGCGCGCCGATTCTGCTGCTGCTGACCCTGGCAGTGCTGCTGCTGCCGCTGAAATCGAGGAAACAAACAGAGATCGAAGAGGATATCGAATTATGAAACGTGGAGTCGCATTCCTTCTGGCGCTGCTGCTGGCCGCCGCGCTGGTCTTTCCCGTGACGGCAGAGGAGACGCCGCCCCCCGAAGGGGAGGGCTCTATTCGCCTGACCCTTCTGAATACGGAGAAGAAGCCCGTGTCCGGCGGGACGCTGATGCTCTATGCGCTTGCGATTCTGGACGAGGAGGGGCATTTTGTCCCGACGGAGGCGTTCGCGGCCTTCTCGGCGGACATCGGCAACTGGAACGAGCAGTACAAGCCCGCCATGGCGGAGACGATCTGGGCCTACATTCAGGAGAAGGCCATCCCCGGAACGCCCTCCCAGCTTTCCGCCGCCGGAGAGGCGAGCTGGTCCGGCCTGGAGAACGGTCTGTACCTGATCGGCCAGACGGTCCCCGGCTCCAAGGGCGAGCTGTGCAGCCCCTTCCTGGTGAGCGTGCCCTACTGGGAAAACGACGAATGGCAGTATCAGGTGGACGCCTCCCCCAAGGCCGGCGCCGCCGAGACGCCCTCCAAGCCGCCCAGGGACGACGACAAGCCGCACAAGCCCTCGGGCCCTCATCTTCCCCAGACCGGCCAGCTCTGGTGGCCCGTTCCGGTCCTGCTGGGCGGCGGCGCGCTGCTGATCCTGCTCGGCGTTCTGCTTCTGAAGCGTCGGAGGTCCAAAGATGAAACGTAAAATTCTTGCGCTGCTCCTGATCTGCCTCGGCCTGTGCTCCTGCGTGTCCGGCGTGCTGCTCTGGCAGGAGAACAACGCGGAATCCGAGGAGGCCGGCGAATCAGCGGAGCGTGTCTCCGTCCAGCTCGCGGCGGAGATCTCCGCCGCGGCGGAGACGGGGGAGCACGCCGGGTCCTACTTTGCGCCCTACTACGCCCCCCTCATGGAGGAGGTTCCCGAGATGCCCACCACCGTCGTGGAGGACTCCACCTGGCTCGGGCAGATCGAGATTCCGAGCCTCGGGCTCTCCCTTCCGGTCCTGGCGGAGTACAGCGAGGCCGGACTGCGGAACGCCCCCTGCCGCTACAGCGGCTCCTGCTATACCAACGATATTGTCATCTGCGCCCACAATTACGCCAGCTTTTTCAACAAGCTGCTGGGCGTCTCCGTAGGCACGGAGGTCCTGTTTACCGACTGCAGCGGCCACATCTGGCGCTACATCGTCGCCAACCGGGAGACCCTGGGCCCCGACGCGGTGGAGGAAATGACCGGGCCCTCCGACGACTGGGACATGACCCTCTTTACCTGCCACTTCGGCGGCCGGACCCGCTGCGCAGTTCGCTGTATTCTGGACGATCAGACATAAAGGCGGAACAACGAAATAAATAACGGATGGCTGCGATGCGCAAGATATGGAAAAGACTTGAACACAGCCATCCGTTTTTTAGCATCTATTGATTATGTCAGAGTTGACATAGCAAAAAAGCTATGAATGAAGCAATGAAATCCAAGACAGAGAGAGGAGCAACAGCATGGAAAAGCGAACGCGGCAGACAGAACATGCTGTCTATCAGAAACGCCGCGGCGGACTGGTCCGGATTCTCGCGTGCCTGGTGGTCTTCTGTACGACCTACGCGCTGATTCTCCCGGCCATCACCAAGGAGAAGACAACTTACTGCGGCCATGCGGCCCACACCCACGACGAGAGCTGCTGGACCACCAAGCTAATCTGCGGCCAGGCCGAGGGCGAGGGCCATGTCCACGACGAATCCTGTTACCGCA
>CAMVKI010000020.1 GCA_947168005.1 uncultured Clostridia bacterium | reverse complement strand
GCTTCAGCATCCCGCACTCCTTCTCCCGGCCCTGGGCCCGGGCGCCGCAGACCGTCGCCATCATCAGGACCGCCTGGGGCGGCAGGGCGTTGGCGTCGCCGTGGACGTCCTTCGCCATGAGGGAGGCAGCCTTGATCTCCTCGAAGAGGTCCAGGTTGTTGTTGGAGGAGGCCCCGTCGGTGCCGAGGGCCACGTTCATCCCGGCCTTGACCATGGCAATCACATCAGCCCTGCCGGAGGCCAGCTTCAGGTTGGACACGGGGCAGTGGACCGCCGTAACCTTCCGCTTCGCCAGGAGCGTCCTATCCTCGGGCTCCAGCCAGACGCAGTGGGCCGCCAGAGCGCGGCTGTCAAAGACGTGGTGGCAGTCCAGGAGCTGGGCCGGGCTCAGGCCGTACTTCTCCTTGCAGTCCTCGTGCTCCTTCTTCGTCTCGGAGAGGTGGACCTGCATCCCCAGGCCCTCGTTGAGGGCGTACTCCCCCAGGGCCTCCCAGAGCCGGTAGTTGGAGGTGTACTCGGCGTGGACCGAGCTCTCCACCTTGATCCGGCCCCCGTCGTAGCCGTTCCACTTCTCCTGGAGCTCCCGGAGCTCCCGGCAGGCGGGGTAGTCCTCGAAGTCGAAGTCCTCGGACCAGAGGGTGATGCCCCGGCTGAGATTGGCCTTGATCCCGCTCTCGGCCACGGCCTCGGCGATGGCGCCGCAGTGGTCGTACATATCCGAGACCGAGGTGGTGCCGAAGCGCAGACACTCGGCGATGGACAGCAGGGTGGCCGCCTTGACGGTCCGATCGTCCATCTTCGCCTCCCGGGGGAAGATATAGTCGAAGAGCCAGGTGTGCAGATCGTGGCCGTCCCCGTAGCCCCGGAGCAGACTCATGGGCAGGTGGGTGTGGCAGTTGATCAGCCCCGGCATGAGCACCATGCCCTCGCCGTTGATGATCTGCTTCGGCTGTTCCTTGGGCGGCTCCCGGTCAATATAAGAAATCTTCCCGTCGGTCACGCCCAAAAACGCCGCGTACCAGACGTGCATCGCCTCGTCCATGGTGACGAGGGTGACATTTGAGAATAAAGTGTCCATACTTTTATCCCTTCGGCAAAAATTCTTCCTTCAGCAGGGACGTCTCCGGCAGCTCGTTGGGGTCCAGGGGGTCGAAGGACTCCAGGCCCTCCAGAATCAGGTCCACCAGCTTGGGCTGGGGGTGCTCCTCGGCCTCGATGAGCATGGGCTCGGCGATGGTGCGGAAGGCCGCCACCTCGTAGCCCAGGGAGGAGTCGATGGCGTAGTGGGCGCTGTTCTTGAAGGGGGTGATGTACTTCTTCTCGCCGATCCGGACGTTCCGCCACAGGCCCAGGGTCTCCTCGGCGCTGGAGGCGCGGAAGTAGAAGTCGCGGACAATGCGCCGCAAAACCCGCATCCATACCCGGTCGAAAACCTCCACGTCGTTGTCATAGATGGAGGAGGCCGTGGAGACGAAGAGCCGGGTGGCGTCGGGGTTCTTGTCCGTGAGCATGGGGTTCAGGCCGTGGATGCCCTCGAAGATGACCACCTCGTTGTCGCGCAGCTTCAGAGGGTGGAACTTCTCCGGGACCGGAGCCTGGAGCTTGAAGTCAAAGTAGGGCACCAGAATCTCCTCGCCCCGGTCCAGGGCCTCCAGATGGCGGCCCAGCAGGGCGGTATCCAGGCCCTCGGGGGCCTCCAGGTCGAATTCGCCGTCCCTGGTCCGGGGGTAGTCCGGGTCGGACTTGGGGCGGTAGTAGTCGTCCAGGGAAATCATGTGGGCATAGACGCCCCGCTCCGCCAGGGCCTTTTTGATCCGGGACGCGGTGGTGGTCTTGCCGGAGGAGGAGGGGCCTGCCAGCAGAGCGATCCGGCTCAGCTTCAGGCGGCTCAGTACCATATCGGCAGCCTTGCCGATGCGGTTGTCATAGAGGTTGTCGCAGCGCTTGACGAAGCCCTTGGGGTCGGTGCGCAGGGCAAAGTTGATTTCATCGAGTTCGATCCGCATGGTCGTGGACTCCTTTTCTGTTTCAGTATAGAGCGGCTATCAAGTTATTATACCCGGTTTTTCATCCGTTGTCAATTGCTCCAATAGGGCAGTTTTCTCGGCCAGCACCGTTTCAATGCGTTCCACGTACTGTTTGGGGTACTTTGGGTTGCACTGGCGCTCCAGCCGGTTCTCCGGGAGGTTCCGCTTGCTGACAGCGCCGCCGCCCAGGGCCAGAATGGAGCTCAGCTCCTCCATCATATAGATGTTGTAGAGCCCCAGGTCCCCGTCCCGGCACCAGCCCACGTTTTCCAGGCTGCCCGACATGTACTTTTGCCGGTAGAGGTAGTAGGGCGCGTAGCCCCGCTCGGTCAGGACCGCGTTGGCGCGGTCCACCATCTCCTCCACCGCGGCCTGGGGCGGCAGGGCCTCCCGGCGGCTGAAGAGCTCTGCGCCCTTTTTCAGAGCCAGGGTGTGGACCGTCACGTTGGAGGGGTCCAGGGCCAGAACCCGGTCCAGAGACCGGGCGAAGCTGGCGGGGTCGTCGCCGGGAAGACCGGCGATCAGGTCCATGTTGATGCTCTGAAAGCCCGCCTCCCTCGCCTGGGCGAAGGCGCGCTCCACGTCGGCGGCGGTATGGGGCCGGCCCACGATCCGAAGCACTTCGTCGTTCATGGTCTGGGGGTTGATGCTGACCCGCCCGGCCCCCAGCTCCCGGATGACCCGGAGCTTTTCCGGGTCCACGGTGTCGGGCCGTCCGGCCTCCACCGTATATTCTATCAGCCGGGAGCGGTCAAAATGCCTGTTGACGGCCTCCATCAGCAGCTTTAGCTGCTCCGCCGAGAGGGTGGTGGGCGTCCCGCCGCCGATGTAGAGGGTCCGCAGATGCAGCCCCGCCTTCTTCATCCCCGCGCCGACGACCTCGATCTCCCGCAGAAGGCAGTCGAGATAGGGGCTCAGCAGCTTTCCTGCGCTGCCCTCGGTCTGGCTCACAAAGGAGCAGTAGGAGCAGCGGGTGGGGCAGAAGGGGATGCCGATATAGACCGACACGTCCTTCGGGTCCAGAAGCCGGGCGGCCTCCACCGAGGCCAGGCTGGCCCGGACGCAGAGCCTCCGCCGGGCCGGGGTGACGAAGAAGCTCTCCTCCATCAGCCGGTCCGCGCTCTCCGCCG
Organism: uncultured Clostridia bacterium; assembly: GCA_947168005.1. Classification (GTDB taxonomy): domain Bacteria; phylum Bacillota; class Clostridia; order Oscillospirales; family Oscillospiraceae; genus JAFRPC01. The sequence goes on along the minus strand of CAMVKI010000020.1, from coordinate 18,002 downwards.
TCCCCCCGGCCAGCAGATGCCGGGTGGAGAGCTTGGTGGGCCGGACCCCGGAGAGGGCCCCCCAGGGCGGCGGGGCCGGGAGCTGGGGCAGAGCCGCCAGATAGTAGGCCCGCTGCAAGATCCGCCGCCGCAGGGCGTAGCTCTCCTTTTCCAGCACCAGCCGCTGTACGCCCCGGGTCGTCACCCCGTTCCGGGTGATCTTCGCCGTGGCGGTCAGGTATTTTCCCCCGCGGGAAAGCTTCGAGACCGCGCCGTCCCCCCGGAAGGGCCTCTCGCAGAATTCCATCGACTCCTCAGGGAACAGACAGAGCTGGAGCTGTTCCAGCGCGTAGCGGTCGCTGTGACCCTCTATGTATAGCTTCATGTTATTTCCTTTCTGGACTGCGAATCTTAAACGAAAAACGAAATCAGTTTTTCGTTCTTCGTTTTCGTTGTCGTTCGCTGCACGAAAAACCCTCCGCTGTCAATCCTGGGGCAGCGGAGGGGTGTCAGTTCCGCACGCAGCGGAGGGTAAGGCGGGCCTGGCCGCCGTAGGTACAGGTGAAGAAGGTGAGATCGTAGTCGGAGTGGATCATCTCGCTGACCATGGTCGAGCCCAGGGTCTCCAGATCGGCCACCTCGTAGCTCCAGGTCAGGCCGTCCATGTCGGTGAAGAACACCTGATCCCCCTCGTGGAGGCCGGACAAGGACCGGTAAAGACCGTAGTAATTGTGGGCGCAGAGCACAAGATCGTTGCTGTAGGTGGAGCCGTGGAAGCGACAGGCGCCCAGCCGGAGCAGGTCAAGGCTGCATTCCCACTGGACCGGGACCTCGTAGCCGATGGCCGGGATCGAGAGGACGCCGACATAGGTCTTCTCCTCGATCTCCACGGCAGGCATGGTCGGAGGCGGCGCGTAGGGGTCCGTCTCCGGCGGCGGGAGCGTGGCCGTTTCCCGCACGGCCTCCATATACTCGGAAATCTGCGGCAGGACCTTGGCAGAGACCGAGGCCGCCTCGTCCGCCTCCTGCCGATTAAACAGGAGCAGACCGGCGGCCCCAAGAATCAGCAAGACCCCAACGACAATCAGGATCGTGCTAAACGTTCGTCTCATGGCGTTTATCCCGGCGCAGACAGATTCCAAGCAGAATCAGGAAGCAGCCGCTCAGCAGCATCAGCGGTACCGGCCAGTTGGTCTGTCCCGTAGGCGGCAGCTCCGGCGGCGTGGGCTCCGTGGTGTGGGGCACAGTGGTCTCAATGACGAGGGGCTCCAGCTTCGGCTTGGCCTGCACGTCAAAAATCCAGCTGCCGTTATCCCCCATCAGGGGGACAGAAATCAGTGCCGGAACCAGGGGCAGGCAGCCATCAAAGGGCGTGGACTGGCTCACCAGGTATACGCCAATGGGCAGCTCCGTGACCTTGGCTCTGCCATCGGATCCGATTTTGATCTCATGGGCCGCCAGTCCGTTTGTCTCCGCATAGGCAAGCAGTCGGTCCGCAGCCTTTTCGTCAAAGAGCTCTTGAAAGCTCAGGCCACAGCTCTCCCAGCCCTCGCAGAAGCGGAGCGTCTTGTTCTCGGCATCGTAATACGCAATCATGCGCATATCCACACTGCCGCCGGTGACAGAAATCTGATCGGTGTTGAAGTCGAAGCTGAGGGTGCCGTTTTGTGGCTCATCATCATACCAGTACCAGCCTGCGGCGAAAACGGCGGTCGCTGTCAGGCAAAGTATGGCTATGCAGCAAAGAATGCAGCAAAGCTTTTTGAACATAACAGTACCTCCGATTCCAGGCCTCAAGGATTCTCTTGTAGCTCCTTGAGCTGTTTCTCTATTTTCTTCGATCGGTTGGGCTTAATCATAACAAGCAGGAAAAGGATCAGCAGGATCGGGACATACAGGAAGGGCATGACGACCAGCGGATCAATTTGCAGGGCGTTCGCGGAAAAGCGCATGGTGACGGATTTCTCCGTTTCGACCCGATGTCCGCGAATCAGAAGCCGGTGGGTATTGATGCCGTAAGGCGTGCAGGTAACCAGGGTGCAATAGTCCTCGCCGGGGGTGATTTGCAGGTCCTCCGTGACCTCTGGCAGGACCTTGCGGATCTGATCGACCTCATAGGTCAGGGTATCATCCATAATCTGGAGATAGAAGATGTCGCCCTGAACCAGGTCTTTGAGATCTGTCAGCAGGCGGGCGCTGGGCAGGCCAGTGTGTCCGGTCAGGACGGCATGGGTGCTCTCCCCTCCCACGGGGATCGAGGTGCCGGCCAAATGCCCGACGGCGATCTGGAGAATCTCCTCATCCGTTCCGTGATAAATGGGAAGCGCGACGTCGATCTTCGGAATCTCCAAATACCCCATAACGCCGGTCACACTGACATTCAGGATGTTTTTGTACCGCTCCTTTTCCTCTTCCGAAAGGTTAAGGTGAAAGGGCTGCGCCGCGAGATCCCGGTTATAGGCATAGGCCTCCTCGAGGATTTCCTGTTTTCGCGTGCCCTCCATCTGCGACACGTTCTCCATATAGTCGGAAACAAGCCTTGATTGACGCAGGGAATTCAGATAGTTGCTGATCGGCGGATAGAGCAGTAAGGACAGTCCCGCAAGAAAAACAAGGATCAGCAGCAAAGTTCTCCACTTTTTCATGCGGGATTCTCCTTGCTGCCGAGGCGCGGGAAGCCCGCGCCTCGGCGCTGTATTAGTTTGTGTGAATTGCTATGTAGTGCGGAGATTAGTTGGCGTCAGAGAGCTTCTTGACAACCAGCAGAACGCCGGCGCCCAGGACGAGCAGGCCGCCCAGGACATAGAACAGGACAGTGCCGATGCCGCCGGTGGAGGGCAGGGTGGCGCCGCTGTGGTTCTCGATGTTGGCATGGATGATGCCGATGTTCTCGTCGAGAGGCATGAAGAACTCTTCACCATCGACGTAGCCGTGGACAGGATGCAGCTCAATGGGATCCTCGGTGTGCTCGGCAATGATCTCAAAGACGATGGGATCAATGGAGTTGTAGTCGGTAGGAGTCTGGGTCTCAACGAGCTGGTACCAGCCGTCGTCAACACCGGTCCAGGTGAAGTGAGTCGCGCCGTCAGCAGCAGCACGCTCGATGTTGCGGATGGTGTAGGAGAAGTTGCCGGCGACAGGAACAATCGCGCCGTTTCTCATCTCGTAGTAGTCAACGCCGATGGCACGGCCGGAAGCAACCAGGGAGGCAACGTCTTCGACGTCGGAAACCTTCAGGTAGATGTCGGTCTCGGGGGAGCTTTCGTTGGGCTTGTCGCGGAACTTGAAGTACTCCACGCCGTCGGGGCCGGTGACCTTGGACACGACCTTGCCGTTGATCTTGAGGATCTCGCCTTCGCCGACAGGACCGGTGGTCTCCTCAGCGCCGCCGGGAACCAGGACCCACTCGCCGAACTCGGGATTGCCAACCATGTCGGGGGTGAAGTCGGCAGGATCCACGTTCTCGTTCAGATACCACTTGTAGAGCTCGAAGTCAGCGCCGTCCAGAGGATTGCCGTTCTCGTCAACCTTGTCGATGTCAACCTCGTAGGTGTAGACAACAACCTCGTCCCAGGGGGTGAAGCCGGTGTCATTGTCCTCCTCGCCCTCACCGGAAACGGTGGGGTTGTTGGAGTACTCCATCTGCATGTCGTTGGGGTTGCCGTAGACGACATTGTCGGGGGAACCGGGGGTGCCGATGACAGCGTTCTCGTTCAGGATGGAGAAGTACTCCACAGTGATGACGGAGCCGCCATGAACAGCCTCGATGGCCTTCAGATTGGCAAAGCGGATCTCGAAGGTGCACTCGTCGTCGCAGTCGGTGACGACCTCGAAGCCCTCGGTGATCTCCACGCCGTCAACGAAAACCTTGACGGTCTCGGGCTGGAAGGTCAGGCCCTCGCACTCCTTGTCGTGGAAGGTGAGCTTGTAGCAGTTGTACTTGGCCAGGTCTTCAGCAACGGTACCGGTCAGCTGGAAAGGAACGGGATCGCCGATATCATAGTCGGCGGTATCCTGCCAATCGGAGCCCTCCAGGTTGGAGTCGTTGATGTCCTTAACCTTCTTCTGAGAGGTGACGCCGGTGGTGTCCTTGGCTTCGACTCTCACGTCGCCCTCAACGAAGAGCATGTAGTCGGAGTAGGTGTCCTGCTCCAGAGCGGGGGTGACGTCCTTCACGTAGTAGTAGCCGTCGCCGACCACGTCAATCACAGCGGGGCTGTCAGCGGTAGCGACAGCGGGCTCGGCATTGACGGGGGTGGCCAGATGCTTCTCTACGTAGGAAGCGAACTCACGGAGCTCCTCGCTGCCGTCAGCAAAGCCTTCCAGAACGTTCGCAACAGCGATCGCGTTGGTGCAGGCAGCAAAGGCGGGAACATGGTTCACCAGATCTTCCAGCAGGCCGGCACCGTCAACGCCCTCGCCCCACTCAACGTCGGACAGGGTGTTCTCGGGGCTGTAGATGCCCTTGAAGACCTGATAGGCCTGATACTGATGCGCCTCTGCAGCATCGGGGTTCTCAATGGTGATGGTGTGCGGATTGTCGTTGCCAGCCGCAAACACGCCCAGGCTCAGGGTGAAAACCAGAGCAAGGACAGTAAGAATACTGACAAGCTTTTGCATCGTTTTCATTTGGTGACCTCCATTTTGAATTTTGATTTTATATAGACAGCGGCTGCGAGGATAATCATCGCAGCTCCGAGCATTACGAACATCCGGGTACCGTTGCTGCCCGTTTCCGGGAGCTCGTAAGGCTCGCAGTTGTTGGAGATGACGATAGAACCTCCGCAAGTGCCGTTGTTTATATACACGGGTGTGAAGCCGGGGACGGGATCCTCCGCCACGAAGTAGTAGATGGTGTTGCCATCCTCGTCCATGGTGGGAAGATTGCCCCAGGTGTAGGACCATTCGTTGTCCGGTCCGAGAACAACAGGGTTCTCGATCTGCTCCGTGGGCTCGACCAGCACGGGCTCGGTCAGGCCGGAGGGATCGGTGCTGGCATAGAGCCGCACAGTGATGGGATCCCGGTCTCTGCCGTCCATCTCAACGCCGCTGTAGGCAAACCAGCGCTTGTGCACGATCAGGCCGCTGAAGCGGTTGGTGATGTGGCAGGAGCCGCCGTCCCAGCCGAAGATGACCACGTCCTCCAGGGTCAGGCCAGAGCCCGCGCCCGCGGCAGCCAGAACCGCTTCCTGTCCATCGTTCTCACGGGGCTCGCAGATGAAGTGCAGCACCGTGCCGTCATTCTCGTAGCCCACGGGAGCTCTCGTCTCCGTCAGGCGGTAGAGAATGCCGAGGTCAATATCGTGGTCCTCGCCGATCATGGACAGGACAACCTTGCCGTCCGCGTTGGAGACAAAGCTTCTCGGCTCGCCCTCCGGGTCGGTGACGGGCACCCACTGCTGGGCGCTCAGGTCCCAGCGCTCCAGGCTGAACTCGGCGCCGGGCAGAACCTTGGACTGGTTGTTCTCGTCCACCTTGGTGACGGTGACAACACGCTGGTAGGCCGTGGCGCTGGAAATCACGCCCTGGAGAACCACCTGGCTGGAGGAGTGGAAGACGCCGGCCAGCTCAGCCGCGTTCTGAATCTGGGTCTGTCCGCTCAGGATCGCGTTGCTGTCCACAATGTAGTCATAGACCAGCACATAGGCCGTCTCGTCGTTGAGCACGACGCTGATGCGGTTCGTGGACTCGTCGTAGCTGAAGCCGAACTCCTCGTCCAGCAGCCGGTTGCCCAGGTGGCCGGGCTTCGTGGGATCGTAGTGGTAGAGGGCAACGCTCTGGCGGTCCAGCTCCGGATGGAGGCTGGCGCTGGCGTTGAGCATATCGACCAGGGTGATCCGGTCGCTCTCGGGGTCCAGATCCTCCTCGCCGAGGTTGATCTCCAGAGAGAAGCGGATACGGTTGATGGGATTGCCTCCGGTTTCGTCAGTGAGCTGGACGCCGGCCTTTTCGAGGACGGTGGGCAGGTTCTCGACGGTCACGGTATGGGAATCGGAGTAGGCGCCCCAGGCCGCTTCGTTGGTGAACTCCTCCAGGCTGTGGGTGTAGGCGTTCCAGAGGGTCTCGTCGGTCAGCCGGACCCGGTAGGTGATGCCGATGTAGGCGTAGGTCTGCTTCATCAGGTTGGAGACGCCGCTGCCGTGGAAGCTCAGCATTGTGGTGCCGTCGGCGCCGGGCTCCTCGCTCACGGTGAAGCTCCCCTCCTGGTTGAAGGTGCCGCTGTACTCGCCGTGGAGATTGGCCGTGGTGAAGAAGGCCTTCGCGCTGCCCTCCACATATTCCATCCCCGCGGGGATGAGGTCGGTGACTGTGAACTCGTCTCCGATCAGGTCGGTCAGATCCAGCAGCAGGCGGTATTGCAGCTCGCCGCCGCAGTCGCTGTAATCGAAGTAGTTATCGTTGCCGGTGTAGCCGGTGGGGGTCAGAATCTGCTTCTGGAAGGCCCTGCCCCGGCGGAAGAAGGCCGTGGCCCGGTCGAAGAGGCCGCTGCTGAGGTAGAGATTGTTCTCGTAGGACCAGTAGTCGCCCTCCTGGGTTCCGGAGGTATCCAGCCAGGTGGGATAGTTCTCGGCGACGATCTCGTAGCCGTGGAAGGTATTCCCGTCCAGCGGCGTCACGTTGAAGACGATGCGGGCCACATGGGTGGTCTCGTCGTCGGGGGCGACGACGTTGCCCTGGGCGTCGTAATAGGTCAGGGTGAAGTCCACATAGCTGTTGTCCTCGTCGCCGTAGCGATAGTCCACGCCGTCGCTCACCAGGCGGAGGCTGCCGCGGAAGGCGGCTTCCAGCTCCGCCGCGTAGCTGAAGTGGAGGCTGGAATTCAGATACATGCCGTCGTTCACGTCCATGACGGGCGTGGAGATGAGATCGCGGAAGGTGTAGCCGGCAAGCTCGCCCACGGGCAGGGTCACACGGAAGCTCCAGTAGGTGTTGAGCAGTCCGTTCTCATCCATGTGCTTGGCGCCGACGCTCTTGTCCACGCCCTCGGCACGCTCCTCCACATTGACCTCGGAGACGGCCGAGGTCTCGTGTCCGTCGTACCTGAGGGTGACGGTATTCCGAACCGTCGTTGTAGAAGTGGGCGCCGCGGTGCTGTAGCGGATGAAGTAGGGCCGCGCCGGGGCGTTGGCCGGGAAGGTGTATTGGATGGATACGCCGTCGGAGGGGGTCAGATCGGCAATCCGGGTGCCGTTGGCGGTGGTCAGCAGGACCTTGCCCACCGCGGGGAAGGGCAGGGTGTCCTCGATGTACCAGCCCGCCACGGGACGGCTGTCGGGATTGATGGTAATGGCCCAGTCGATCAGGCCGGTCACCGGGTTGAAGGCGCCGGACTTGGTAATATCGCAGGTATAGGAGATGAAGAAGGAGGTGGTTGCCTCGAGGGGCCCGGAGGAGGCGGTGGCCTGGTTGTCCAGCTCAAAGCTGGCGCTGAGATCCGGGTCCAGATTGACCGCGTAGCTGAGCTCGTAGTGCTCCCCGGCCTCCAGGGCGGGCAGCTCCTCCACGGTGAAGCTCATGCTGTCCAGCGCCCAGCTGACGTTCACGTTTTCCAGCACGGTGACCGTCCCGTCGGCCGCCACATGCCGTACCGTGAGGCTGTGGTTGTAGAGAGCCGAGAAGAGGGTTGCCGGGGTCTGGTTCGTGAGAACGTCGATGGTCCGGATCGGGGAGCCGGTCCCCTTTTCGGAGGAGACGGTCAGGGTGTAGGTGGCAACGGTGTAGTCCTCGTTGAACTCGCCGTACTTTTCGAGCTGGAGGTCGTACCTCTGCTCGTCGGGCACGTGGATCGTGATGGTGCCGGCGTCGTTCTCGAACTCAACGACCCGGTCGGAGCCGTCCTCGTTGGCGTAGAGCCAGCTGGAGAACTCCACGGTGCCCACGATGGCGTTGCCGTTGGCGAACTCGTCGTTGAAGAGGATGTGGATTCTGCCGTCCTCGGTGATGGTATAGACGCCGACGGGAACGCCGTTGTCCATGACCTCGCCGGAGGTCTCCTCGATGGGCCGGATGCCCTCGGGAAGCTGATAGTAGACGTATTTGCTCTCCGGGGTCACGACGTCCCGGGGAATGTCGTAGATAATGCTGGCCTTGACGGTCTCGCCGTTCTCAAACCAGGTGTCCTCCACCAGAGCGCCGCCGACCTCGTGCAGGAAGACCGCGGTGTCGATGTACTCCGAAAGATCGATGCCCTCATCGGGGAACTCGATGGCCTCGATGATGTCCTTCAGCTGCAGCAGACGCATCTCCACAAAGGCCTCGTGCTCGAGCTTGACCGCGTTCAGCTCCGCCTCGGGCTCCGTGGCCGCGGGCTCGGGGATCTCCGGCTCCGTGACCGCGGGCACCGGCTCCGTCGGCTCGGCAATGGGCTGGGGTTTCAGTCCCTCGCCGGGCTCCGAAGGCGCGCCGGGCTTTGCGGGCGCCTCGATGGGGGCCGGATTCTCCTCTGTGGGAGCGGGCAGGTCGTCCTCCACGGGGGGCTCATAGGGCACGTCGGTGACGGCCTCCGTGGGCGCGAGCAGGGCCTCGGTCAGCTCCGGCGCCGGCGGCAGCTCGGCATAGCAGGCGTCGCCGTGGACATGCTCCTCCATGCCGCAGATCAGGGTCCTGGTCCAGCACTCGGCGGAATGGGAGTGCTCCTCCCCCTCCTCCAGGCCGCAGGTCAGCACGCTGACCCAACAGCTGTCGTCATGGACGTGCTCCTTCTCTGTGCAGATCAGCGCACGGTCCGCGGTGCGGGCGGGGAAAATCAGCGCATAGCTGGTCGCCAGCACCACAACGAGGGCGATGATCATGCAGCTTCTGAGCCATATTGACTTGTTCCTGCGGCGCTGCGTGTAGACGGCAACGCTGCTCTGAGACAGGTCGTTCTTCATGATTCTTTCCTTCTTCGCGCTTGATAGCCGGCCCCGAAAGCGGGCAGGTTTTCGATCAGATTTCTTACGTACCGATTAGCGGATTTTGCCGAATTGCTTCAGGGGCAGCACGCGGAACACCACGCGGCCCAGGGTGTTTTCGGGCTCCACGCAGCCCAGGATGGAATTGCGGGAATCCGCGGCGTTGACGCGGTTGTCGCCGAGGACGAAGTACAGGCCGTCGGGGACCGTAAAGGGGAACTCGACGTCGCCGTTGCCGTAGGCTTTCTCTGTCAGGTAGGGCTCGTCCAGGGGAACGCCGTCCACTGAGATATTGCCCGCCTCGTCCATGTCCACCACGGAGCCGCCCAGGGCGATGACCCGTTTGATGAACAGCTTGCCGTTGTAGTAGAAGGCAATCACGTCGCCGGGCTTGGCGTTGTGGCTCTTGATGACGATGACGGTCTCTCCGTCCTCCAGGGTGGGCGCCATGGAGGTGCCGTAGGTCCTGAGAACCGGCATGAACAGCACCGCCACAAGAGCGGTAATCGCCGCCACCGTGACCAGGGCGTACATGGCGTTGCGCACCAGATGGTGCTGGTTTTGCTTGTGCTTTTTCCGGACGATCTCCGCCTCAAGCTCCTCAATGCTCGGCAGCTCCGGCAGTCTCTTGTTGTTACTCATGGTCGCGTTACTCCGCGCCGGTTGTCCGGTCTGTCTGGTTCGTGTGCCCGGTCAGGTCCGGCGTTTTCAGTCATACATTCACGTTTCCGATCATTTTGAGCATCTCCCGCAGGCCCTGGTGTTCGTCGTAGAACTGCTCCAGATCCCCGGTGATCTTGCTCCAGTGGTCGTCGGCCTCCCGCACCTTGCGGACGTAGAGGTCCGCGGCCTCCCGGCCCAGGCGGTCCGCCTGAAGCTTGGCGGCATGGACGATGTGGTCGGCCTCCTTCTGGGCGTCGGCCTTGATCTGCTCGGCCTCGCGCTCCGCCTCGGCCTTCCGGTCGTCGGCGCTGCGCAGGGTCTTCTCGGCCTCGGCGCCGGCCTTGGCCAGGCGCTCGTCGGCCTCGGCGGTTCTGGCCGCCTTGTAGTCGTCGCCCTCGGCGGTTCTGGCCGCCTTATACTCCTCGGCGCCGCGGCGGAGCTCCTCCGCCTGACGCTTGGCCTCCTCGTCCATCCGGGCCGCCTCGGAGTGGGCGGCGGCCAGCAGGCTCTCGGCCTGCTGCCGGGTTTCGAGGGTCAGACGGTCGGCCTCCTCCTGGGCCTTGGACAGGATGGCGTCGGCCCGGTTCTGGGCCTCGGTCACGGAGGAGGTGGCCTTCATCTGGGCCTCCAGCAGGGCGGAATTTGCCATATTGTGCTTTTGGGAGCTGACGAGATCGGCTTCTTTTTCCATGATGCTGGCCTTGGTGCGGGAATTCTCCAGCAGGGCCTCGGCCTTCTCTTTGGCCTCGGAGACGATCCTGTCCGCCTCCTTCTTGGCCCGCTCCCGGAGGGCGCCGGTCTCCTGCTCGGCCTGCCGGCGCAGCTCGGCGGCGGAGGCCTCAGCCTCTCGGACCAGCTTGTCGGCGGCGGCGCGGGATTCGGATTCGATGGACTCCAGGCTGGCGCGCTTCTCGTTCTCAATGCGCTCGGCGTTGGCTAAATACTCGTCGGCGGCGGCCTGGGCGGCCTCGAAGACGCCGTTGAGCCGCAGAGAGGCCTCGGCAATGGAGCCGGCCTCCAGCATGATGGCGTCGCGGCGCTCCAGGGCGGCCTCGCGGTCCTGGAGCCGGGACTCGGTCTCGGCCAGCTTCTGGGCGGTCTCGCGGAGTCCGGCCTCCTGCTCGGCGGTCTTGAGCTCCAGGGCGGCCAGACGCTCGGTCTGGGCGCTCAGGCGCTCGTCCCGCTCGGCCAGGATCCGATCCTTCTCGGCGATCTGGCGGTCCTTCTCCTTGTAGACCTCCTCGTGCCGGGCGAGATCCTGCTCGCGCTCGCTGATGCGGCTTTCGAGCAGGTCGTTCTTCTCGGCGATGCGGTCGTCCTTTTCACGGAGCATGCGGTCCTTGTCGGCCAGGAGGGCGTCGCGCTCGGCGTAGAGCCGGGCCTGCTCGGCGATCCGGTCGTCCTTTTCGCTGAGCTGCTGGTCCTTCTGGATGAGCTGGCGGTCCTTTTCGGCCATCTGGTCGTCCTTGCCGGCCAGCAGCCGATCCTTCTCGGCCAGCTGATCGGCCCGCTCGGAGAACTGCTTGCGCTCCTCCTCCATGCGAGAGGCGTTTTCCTTGAGCTCAGACTCACGGGATTCCAGCTTGGTCTGAAGCCATTTATTCTGCTTCATCTGGTCAACCAGAAGCTCCATCAGCTCCGTTTTGCGCAGACGGCGCAGTTCCTTATTGGTCATAGAATTCGCCTCACTTTCAGGTTCCGGGGAAGAGAACACAAGATATTGGGGTGGGGATACAACATCTTGTATATCCGCCGCTATGCACCCCATATGGATTCTTATTTTACCATATTATAGCGCAAAACGGCTCAAAAGGCAAGGGTTAGTTTGGGTTTTTTAAATAATTCTTTTCAAAATTCTTTAGAACAATTGCAAAACGGTTACACATCGGTTATAATCTATCGTGTAAAAATATCGAAAAAGGGGGCGCGCGCCTGTGGAACGGCAAAAGCAGTACCTCGCCATTGATCTGAAGTCCTTCTACGCCTCGGTGGAGTGCGTGGAGCGGGGTCTGGACCCCCTGAACGCCCTGCTGGTGGTGGCCGACGAGAGCCGGACGGACAAGACCATCTGCCTGGCGGTCTCCCCGGCCCTGAAGGCCTACGGCATCCCGGGCCGCCCCCGGCTCTTCGAGGTGAAGCGGGCCGTGGAGCAGATCAACGCCCGCCGCCTGGCCCGGACTCCTGCCGGGCGCTTTGAGGGGGCCTCGGCCATGGCCGACCGGCTTCGGACCGACCCCCGGCTGAAGCTGGACTTCGTCATCGCCACGCCCCAGATGGCCCACTACATGGACTGCAGCGCCGGGGTCTACCAGACCTATCTGGAATTCGTGGCCCCGGAGGACATCCACGTCTATTCCATCGACGAGGTTTTCATCGACGTGACCCCCTATCTCAGCACCTACAGATGCACGGCCCGGGAGCTGGCGGCCCGGATGATCAAGGCGGTCCTGAACCGGACCGGCGTCACGGCCACGGCGGGGATCGGGACCAACCTCTTCCTCTGCAAGATTGCCATGGACATCGTGGCGAAGAAGCTGCCCGCCGACGCCGATGGGGTCCGCATCGCCGAGCTGGACGAACGGAGCTTCCGGGAGCAGCTCTGGGACCACCGGCCCCTGACGGACTTCTGGCGCATCGGCCGGGGCATCGCCCGGAAGCTGGAGGCCAACGGCATGTTCACCCTGGGGGACGTGGCCCGCTGCTCCCTGGGCAAGGCCCACGAGCGCCGGAACGAGGAACTCCTGTTTAAATTATTCGGCGTCAACGCCGAGCTGCTGATCGACCACGCCTGGGGGGTGGAGCCCTGCACCATCGCCGACATCAAGGCCTACAAGCCCCGGTCCAGCTCCCTCTCCGTGGGTCAGGTCCTCCACCGGCCCTACAGCTTCCAGGACACGGACCTGATCGTCCGGGAGATGGCCGACTCTCTGGTCCTCGATCTGGTGCGCAAGGGCCTCGCCACGGATCAGATCGTCCTCTCCGTGGGCTACGACATCGAAAATCTGAAGACCCCCGAGGCGCAAACGGCCTTCGACGGAGCCGTGGCCCGGGACTGGTACGGCCGCTCCATGCCCGCCGGGGCCCACGGCTCCCAGAACCTGGGGGGCTGGACAGCCTCCACCAAGCGCATCGTGGAGGCCGCGGCGGCGCTCTTCGCCCGGATCGCGGACCCGAGCCTGACGGTCCGCCGCCTCTACGTGGTCGCCAACCACGTCCGTCCCGAGGCGGAGCTGGCCGAGGAGCCGGAGCAGCTCAGCCTCTTCGACGATCCGGCGGCCAGGGCCGCCCGCCGGGCCGCCGAGGAGAAGGAGCGCCGCCGCCAGGAGGCCATCCTCGCCATCCGCAAGCGCTTCGGCAAGAACGCCCTGGTCAAGGGCATGAACCTCCAGGAGGCCGGCACCGCCATGGAGCGGAACGAGCAGGTAGGCGGACACAAGGCCTGAGCCGGAGGCAAGACCTGAGCCGGAGGCTCAGGTCTTGAATGAATAGTGAATAATGAATAATTAATAATTGAGGTGTCGGGGAAATTGCCATTTCCCCGACGATTTTTATTCCATTTGTCAATTCGCAGAATTGACAAATACATAAATTATTAATTATTAATTGTTCATTATTAACTATTTCCCCTCCTCCTTTTCCACTCCGTCTGTGAAAATCCTCCAAAAAAATCCGTGCAATCTATTGAAAATCCAAACAAAGCTTGCTATGATACATTTATAAGAGATATTGTGCCGCGGCTGCGGCGGCGCTGTCCCTTATCAGCCCAGGGGAGACGGCTCCCGTCGGCGGGTCGGAGCTTTGCCGGAAGCCCCGCAGCGCCGCCCCGAACCGCGCCCCGAACCAAGAACGGAAAACCAAAATGTAAAAGGAGTGATTCAGTACATGTCAAAACGACTATGCAGCATGATCCTGGCACTTGCAATGGTATTTTCCCTCTTCTCCGGTATATCCATTACCGCGCACGCTGTAGAAGCTCCCATAGTGGGCGAGTACGTCATCGCCGCTAACGTAAACGGCACCTACTATGCGATGAACGGATTGACGCTTACCAACGGCAAAATCTCCAGCAAAGTAATTACTGTCACGAATGGCAAAGTCAGCCAAGCCGACGCCCAGGGCTGCACCATTACCCTGGATATTGACAACACCTCCTACACCATCTCTAACGGTACGCAGTACCTGGCCTACAAGGGCAGCTCCGGAACTAACTTTGAGTGGGTCAATGAAGTGACCGATAGTGCCCGGTGGACGTTTAGCGACGGCACCTACGGCACCTATCGCGCCACAAATGGCCAGTACCCTAATCGCGGCATTATCTATCGTGCCGGTTCCTACACCGTGTTCGGCGCTTACGCCGTTTCCAATGTGAACGGCACGGAATACTTCGACGTGGAGCTGCTTGAAATCGACTCCGGCAGCAGCTGCTCTCACGTCTGGGACGACGGCGTAGTCACCACCGCGCCTACCTGTTATTCCGAGGGCGTGATGACCTACACCTGCACTCTCTGCGAGGAGACCAAAACCGAAGTCATCCCCATGACCGGCCATGCGGATGAAGACGGCGACTACGAATGCGACTACTGCGAGAATCCCGTCTACCGGCTCGACTTCGCCCTCTCCAACGGCGAGCTCGTGACGGTCTACAACCCGGCGGCTGAGCGCGCCATGAGCGGCGCCGCCTCCGGTACAAAGCTGGCCCCCGCCGCGGTCAACTGCCAGGACGGCCTGCTGGGCAAGACGCTCAACGGGACTGCCCCCCTGGAGCTCACCGTGGTCTACGCCGACGACACCTATTTCTATCTGAAGTCCGGCGACAAGTTCCTGACCACCGGCGCCACGGGCAACAGCCTGGCCCTGACCGATACCGCCGACTACGGCCTGTGGTATCTGGGCGACCAGACCGACAGTTCCCTTATGGTCTACAGCAAGGACGCTGTCTATAACGGCAATCCCGTCGCCCTGGAATACTATAACGGAAACTTTACGACCTACGGCTACTCCGGCACGAACCCCGGCCAGTACGCCATGCAGCTCTACACCGCCCCCGGCTCCGGCGATCCGCAGCCTCCCGAGCCCGAGCACGAATTCGTGGACGTCTACGTGATCGACAAGACCTCCGAGAATCAGCAGGAGCTCCGTATCTGGGCCTGGGGCGAAGCCGGCGATATGGAGTGCGGCTGGGATAACCGTCCCTCCTTCGCCCACGAGGGCGACGACGCGATCTCCGACAAGGAGTACGACTACGCCTCCGCCCATCACTACTACAAGTACAGCCTGGACGTTACGGATTACGGCAACGGCTTCCTGATCACGACCCCCAGCGGCCAGACCGCCGACCTCGCCCTGACCGCCCAGCACAAGACCGACGGCTGCGCCGTGTTCTATCTGTACAACGAAAACGGCCTCGCCGCCAGCGCCGGCGACACCGAAATCTGGAAGCTCGACTCCCACACCGAAGCCGACTGCTCCAATCCGGAGACCTACCATTACGTCGGCATCCTGAACAACGGGACCTATGACCGCACCGTCGGCGAGGCCCTCGGCCACGCCTGGGGCGAGCCTGTCTACACCTGGGCCGCCGATTACAGCAGCTGCACCGCGGAGGTCGTCTGCGGCAACAACGAGCTGCACAAGATCACCGAGACCGCGGAGGCCGCCGCCGAGCCCGGCGAGGACGGCGTCACCTACACCGCCGAGTTCCCCACCGACCGCTATCCCTTCGAGCCCCAGACTGAGTTTGTCCCCTACCCCGACTTCGGCGACACCTACTTTGAGAAGGTCACCGACGGCGAGGCCCTCACCGACGGCGACTACCTGATCGTCTACGAGGCCGGCAGCCTGGCCTTCAACGGCGGTCTGGATCCGCTGGACGCAGTGAACAACAGCATCTCCGTTGACCTTGACACCAGCTCCGACCGTATCCCCGCGGACGAGACCACCCTGGCCGCCGTGTTCACCATCGACACGGCAGAAGGCAGCATCAAGTCCGCCAGCGGCTACTACATCGGCCGGACCACCGACGCAAACGGTATGCTGGCCAGCACGGATACGGCCTACACGCATACCATCAGCATCAACGCCGACGGCAGCGCCGAGATCGTTTCCGAGGGCGCCGCGGTCCTGCGCTACAACAAAACCTCCGGCCAGGAGCGCTTCCGCTACTTCAAGTCTTCCACCTACAACGCCCAGCAGCCCGTCGCCCTCTACAAGCTGGTGGATAACACCCCCGTTGAGCACGAGCACGTGGTTGTGTACGAGGAGGCCGTCGCCCCCGGCTGCGTGAACGAAGGCCACGTTGCGTACTACTACTGCTCCGCCGAGGGCTGCCCCCTGGCCGGCAAGTTCTTCGCCGACGAGGCCCTGACCGAGGAGATCGAGGACGTCGTGCTTCCCGCCGCCGGCCACGTCGAGGCCGAGCCCGTGATTGAGAACGTGGACCCCGCCAGCTGCACCGAGGACGGCAGTCACGATGAGGTCGTCTACTGCTCCGTCTGCGGAGAAGAGCTCAGCCGCGTGACCGTCAGCGATCCCGCCACCGGCCACGACCTCCAGTACAGCTATTTGGAGAACGACACCCACAACGTGACCTGCTCCCGCTGCGACTACAGCGAGGTCGAGGACTGCGAATTTGACAGCAGCTTCGTCTGCATCCACTGCGGTCACGAGAAGGAAGAGCAGATCGTCTCTGTCTTCGTCGTGAACGCCACCGACAGCGAGACCATCAACGCCTGGATCTGGGGCCCCGCCGGCGATCTGTATCAGAACTGGCCCGGCGAGGCGCTGCCGGAAGCTGAAGGCCTCGATATGGACGGCAACAACTACTACCTCTTTGAGATGGACATCGTCCGCTATGACAAGCTCATCCTCAACAACGGCTCCGCCCAGACCGGCACGCTGAACGTCGCGGAGGACGTCAACGAGGAAGGCTGGGTGGTCTACTATCTGACCCCCGGCGGCGAAAAGGGCTTCGAGGCCAACCCGGCCAGCGACGTCTACCCCGCCGATTCCGCCGTGGAAACCGATCCCACCTGCACCGAAGCCGGCTATACCACCTACTACGGCCTGCTGACCGGCGAGCCCGTCGAGGTTGATGGCGAGCCCGCTCTGGGGCATGATTTCTCCGTCGTTCTGAGCGAGACCCCGGCCACCTGCACCGAGCCCGGCGCGAAGGAGCTGAAGTGCTCCCGCTGCAACGAGACCGAGACCGTGACGATTGATCCTCTGGGTCACGACCTGGTGGACCACGACGGCCGGCCCGCCACCTGCACTGAGCCCGGCTGGAACCCCTACCAGACCTGTACCAGATGCGACTACACAAGCTACGAGGAGCTTCCCGCCACGGGCCACACCCCCGGCGAGCCCGTCAAGGAATACCTGGAGGGGCAGGAGCCCACCTGCACCGAGGGCGGCATCTACCAGCTGGTCACCTACTGCTCCGTCTGCGGCGAGTACCTGGAGAACAGCGAGGAGATGGAGGATGATCCTCTGGGCCACGTTCCCGGAGAACCTGCGCAGCAGGGCTATGTCCCCGCCGAATTCGGCGAGGCCGGCGGCTATTATCTGGTCGTCACCTGTGAGCGCTGCGGCGCCGTGCTGAGCCGCGAGTACGTCCGCGTGCTGTACGACGGCTGCTACCTGCTCTCCCCCGCTCCCGATTGGAGCATGGACAGCATCAACGCCGCTGACATCTTCGGGCCCAACCCCGACGACGCCGACCAGTCCATGCTGCACGCCAACCTGAGCGTCGGCCAGGAGATCAAGGTCGTCAAGGTCGAGAACAACGCCATCACCGGCTGGTATCCCGACGGCCCCGACACCCAGTATCACGTGGACGAGGCCCACGCCGGCGAGGTCAACATCTACTTCAACCCCAACGGCGAGGACGCCTGGGGCGAATTCGGCGGCTACTTCTGGATCGGCAAGGTCCACGTCCACAGCCCCGAATTCATTGACGCGGTTCCCGCCACCTGCACCGAGCCCGGCGTCGCCGCCCATTGGCACTGCGCCGACGAGAACTGCGCCCTCTATACCGGCTATTTCGAGGACGAGGCGCTGAGCATCGAGATCGCGGAGCCCGTGACCGAGCCTCTGGGCCACGATTACGAGGCCGTCGTCACCGAGCCCAGCTGCACCGAGGGCGGCTACACCACCCACACCTGCACCCGCTGCGGCAACAGCTATGTTGACAGCGAGACCCCGGCTCTGGGCCACGACATGGGCGAGTGGACCCTCACCACCGAGCCCAGCTGCACCGAGCCCGGCGAGGAGACCCGCGAGTGCTCCCGCTGCGACTACTTTGAGACCCAGCCCGTGGACGCCCTGGGCCACAGCTACGAGGCCTTCCAGGTGATCGAGCCCACCTGCACCGAGGGCGGCAAGACCATCTACAAGTGCATCCGCTGTGAAGACAGCTACGAGGCCGACTACACCGATCCTCTGGGCCACGACATGGGCGAGTGGACCCTC
>CAMVKI010000019.1 GCA_947168005.1 uncultured Clostridia bacterium | reverse complement strand
TGGCGAAGGCCATTTCCATATCCAGCTGGTAGAACTCGCCGGGGCTGCGGTCGCCGCGGGCGTCCTCGTCGCGGAAGCAGGGGGCGATCTGGAAATAGCGGTCGAAGCCGGAGGTCATCAGCAGCTGCTTGAACTGCTGGGGAGCCTGGGGCAGGGCGTAGAACTTGCCGGGGTGCTTCCGGGCGGGGACCAGATAGTCCCGGGCGCCCTCGGGGGAGGAGACGGTCAGGATGGGGGTGGTGATCTCCAGGAAGCCCCGCTCCAGCATGGCCTGCCGCAGGGCGGCGATGACGTTGCAGCGGAGGATGATGTTCTCCTTCACCGCGGGGTTCCGCAGGTCCAGATAGCGGTACTTCAGCCGGGCGGTCTCGTCGGCCTCCTTGCTGCGGTTGATCTCAAAGGGCAGCTCGTTGTAGCGGCAGCGGCCCAGGACCTCGATTTTACTGGGGACGATCTCGATCTCGCCGGTGGGCAGCTTGGGGTTCTTGGAATCCCGCTCGCGCACCACGCCGTCCACGGCGATGGTGGATTCCTTGTTGATGGACTTGACGACGTTCATCATGTCCTCGGTCTCGATGACCACCTGAGTGGTGCCGTAGAAGTCCCGGACCACGACGAAGGCGAAGTTGGCGCCGACGGTCCGGACGTTCTCCATCCAGCCGGCAATGCGGACGGTCTTGCCCGCGTCGGAGAGCCGCAGCTCCCCGCAGTTGTGGGTTCTGTTTTGGGTCATGTATACATACCTCTTTTTCGGATTTTGTGTTTTATCGTAGGGGGCGGCGTCCTCGACGCCCCGTGGGTACCGATTCTGTAACCTGCGGGCCGTCGAGGACGCCGGCCCCTACAGGATCAACCCCGGATCAGCTTGCCGTTGTTGCGGATCCGCATGTCCTCTAAGATTACGTTGGCCGCCTCCGTCAGGCTCAGCAGCTGCTGCTCGCCGGTGGACATATTTTTCAGGGAAATCTTGTTCTGCGCAGCCTCGTCCTCGCCCAGGAAGGCCACGAAGGGGATGCCCAGCTTGTCGGCGTAGCTCATCTTGGCCTTGAACTTCTTCTGCTCGGTGTAAAGCTGGGTGCGGATCTCGCAGCCCCGGAAGAAGGTGGCGGCCTCGGCGGCGGCGGTCAGATCCTGGGTCATGGGGAGGATCAGCACCTCGGCGGGGGCGGTGTTCAGCCCGTCATTGAGCAGCTTCTGCTCCTGGAGCACGTAGAACAGCCGCGTCGCGCCGATGGAGATTCCCACGCCGGGGAGCTGGCGCTCGGTGTAGTACTCGGCCAGATTGTCGTAGCGGCCGCCGGAGCAGATGGAGCCGATCTCGGGGTGGTCCAGCATCAGGGTCTCGTAGACCGTACCGGTGTAGTAGTCCAGGCCCCGGGCGATGGTCAGGTCCACGGCGAAGTGGGTCTCGGGCACGCCGAAGGCGGCCAGATATTTGGTCACGGTCTTCAGCTCCTCCAGGCCGGTGTCAAAGAGCTCGTTCCGGCCCGCGTAGCCCTCCAGGGCGTCCAGGACCTCGGCGTTGCTGCCGCGGATGGCGATGAACTTCAAAATCTCGTCGGCCTGCCCGTCCGTGAGCTGTACGTCCTCCACCAGCATATCCCGGACCTTCCCGGGGCCGATCTTGTCCAGCTTGTCCACGGTGCGCATGATGTCGCCGGAGCGCTCGGAGAGGCCCTGCATGGCGTAGAAGCCGTTGAGGATCTTGCGGTTGTTGACCCGGATCTGGAAGCGCTCCAGGCCCAGGCGGATAAAGGTTGTGTAGATGACGGCGGGAATCTCCGCCTCGTTGGCGATGTCCAGCTTGCCGTCGCCGATGATGTCGATGTCGGCCTGGTAGAACTCCCGGAAGCGGCCCCGCTGGGCCCGCTCGCCCCGGTAGACCTTGCCGATCTGGTAGCGGCGGAAGGGGAAGGCCAGCTCGCCGGCGTGCATGGCGACGTACTTCGCCAGGGGGACGGTCAGATCGAAGCGCAGGGCCAGATCGGCGTCGCCCTTGGAGAAGCGGTAGATCTGCTTCTCAGTCTCGCCGCCGCCCTTGGCCAGTAAAATCTCGGCGGATTCCACCAGCGGGGTATCCAGCGGCGTAAAGCCGTAGAGAGAATAGGTCTCGCGGAGCGTCTGCAAAAAGCGCTCCATCTGCTGCTGCGGCGCAGGCAGCAGCTCCATAAAGCCGGACAGCGTCCGGGGGGTGATCTTAGGCATTTATGTTACCTCCATTGTAGTGCCGGCAATTTGCCAGCCATTTTCAATGCAGCGCCGGCAACCTGCCGGCCGATTTCCATAGACCCAATCGGTAGCGCCGGCAACCTGCCGGCTGATTTCCGAAAACCCAATCGGTAGTGCCGGCAATCTGCCGGCCGATTTCCGAAAACCCAATCGGTAGCGCCGGCAACCTGCCGGCCTTCTTCTGATTATATCTCGTGATAATACTTATCCAGCGCCCATTTAGCCGGATTGTTGTCGATATACTTCCAAATCTCCTGATACTCGTTTTCAGATCGAATGATATGGTCATAGAACCGAGGCTGCCAGATCGATTCTCCGAGTTTGGCGGAAACGACACGTTTGAACTGTTGAATGATCGTATGAATTGACGGCCCGGCAGGGAAGCTGTCTTTCAGAACCAAAATCATATGGACATGATTCGGCATGATAGTGTACTTATCAAGCTCAGCGCTTGGATAGTGATAGGGAATCTCTTCGGCGACTGCCTGTACAATCTGTCCTGTTGCGGTTAGTTCCATGACAGCTGGGACCAGCTCATTCACGGATACAATTTTTCCCAGAAGACAAAGATGGTTTTTGGTACAGATCGTAAGGAAATAATACCCCGGTGTGGAATAATCAAATCCGGCAAGACGATTTGGTTTTTTGCGGTATTGGTTTTCCATAGCATTTTTCAGAAGGACGTGTAGTGCCGATTATCAATCGGCCAAGGCCGGCAGGTTGCCGGCACTACCGAAGAACAGCATCGTATCGTAGTGCCGATTATCAATCGGCCAAAGCCGGCAGATTGCCGGCACTACCGAAGAACAGCATCGTTATCGTAGTGCCGATTATCAATCGGCCAAGGCCGGCAGATTGCCGGCACTACCGAAGAACAGCATCGTTATCGTAGTGCCGATTATCAATCGGCCAAGGCCGGCAGGTTGCCGGCACTACCGGAGAACAGCATGGTTATCGTAGTGCCGATTATCAATCGGCCAAAGCCGGCAGATTGCCGGCACTACCGAAGAACAGCATCGTTATTGTAGTGCCGATTATCAATTGGCCAAGGCCGGCAGGCTGCCCGCGATTTCATATGAGGGGGACGTATTCCTCCAGCTCCGGGAGGGTCAGGAAGTATTCGTAGAAGGGCATGAGCCAGTCCCAGCTGTCGCGGATGAAGGGGAAGAGCCGGTCGGAAAGGGAAATCTCATCGTGGGCGGCCCGGTGCTCCAGGCCCAGCCATTTTTTGTTGACCCAGGGCATGAGCAGGGGCGTGGTCTCCATTTTGGGCTTCTTGTAGGACTCGCCGCCCAGGACGAAGACGCTCTGCCTTTGCAGCTTTTTCGCCAGAGCCTCGGCGGGGGCGGGGTCCAGCCTGACGGCGGCACGGAAGCGCTCCATGCCGAGGTTTTTTCCGGCGGACCAGAGGCCCATGCCGCAGTCCCAGCCCTCGGGGGTGAAGCTGAACCAGAAGGCGGGCGCGCGCTCCTCCTCCCGGTCCGCCCAGAGGGTGAACCAGAGGTGGTCGTTCATGGGTCCCCGTCCGTAGAGCCGCCGGGCGTCCCGGTAGATCCGGGAGATATGGAGATTCCAGTCGTGCTTCGGGTATTTGTCCCGCAGGTGGTCAAAAAGGGCGTTCGCCAGCTCCTTCGTGGGGCGCAGCATGAGCGCTTCAAAGTCGTCCTTGTGGGCCTGAAACCACTCGCGGCTGTTGTTCAGACGAAGCGACCACAGGAACTCGACGGTTTTTTCAGAGTAGCTCGTCATAGAATCAGCGCTTATTGTGCACCAGCTCGCGCCAGTCGAGATCGCCGCGCTGGAGGCCGAGGATCAGCATTTCCGCCGTGGCGAGATTGGTGGCGACGGGGATGTTGTGGGCGTCGCAGAGCAGGAGGGTCCGGAAGGCGTAGCGGTTCTCCCAGGGGTCCTTGCTGTTGGGATCGGTGAACATCAGGACCATGTCGATCTCATTGTAGGCGATCCTGGCGTCCACCTGCTGATGGCCGCCCTGGTTGTGCGCAAGAAAGAGGGAGATGGGCAGACCCGTGGCCTCGGCGACGAGGCGGCCCGTGGTGGCGGTGGCGGAGAGGCTGTGCTTGGCAAGAACGCTCTTGTAGGCCGTGCAGAACTGGACCATGAGCTCCTTTTTCTTGTCGTGGGCCATGATGGTAATATTCATGAATAGACCTCCTTCGTCAGTGGGGCGGTTGGTCTTCTTATCGTTTCAGCAGGGGAACCTTGCGGCCCTGGAGACGGCGGGCGATGTGCAGGCAGCCCAGGGCAGCGCCGCGGTCGGTGTAGAGGATGAGCGGCAGATTGTTTGCCGCGGCCATGACGACCCGCCTGTCCTCGGGTATGATGCCGAGCAGGGGAAGGCCGGTCTCGTCCATGATGTCGTCCACGGTCCAGTCGAGGGAGCGGAAGAGACCGGGGGTGACCCGGTTGACCACGAGCTTCAGATCCTGCTTGCCCATGAGCCGGAGCTGATCCGCCGTCCCGGCGGCGTCCCGCAGGGAGGCGGGGTCCGGGGTGGAGACGATCAGAACCCGGTCGGCATAGAGGGAAGCGAAGCGGAAGCCGTCGCCGATGCCGGCGGGAGAGTCGATCAGGCAGTAGTCGAAGTAGTCCCGAACCGTATCCAGCAGGGCGCCGAAATCCTGGAAGCGGATGGTTTCGGGCCGCTCGGCGGCAGGGGCGGTCAAAAGGTAGAGCCCCGGAAGCTCCGGATGGAGGGTGGCCTCGCTGAGGCTGTAGCGTCCGGCCAGCACGTCGGCAAAGGAGATGGGCGCAAGCTCCGCCATGCCGAGGGAAATATCCAGATTGCGCAGGCCCATGTCCGCGTCGATGCAAAGCACCCGAAAGCCCTCCGCGGCCAGACAAGCGGCCACGCCGGCGCAGATCGTCGTCTTACCCGTGCCTCCCTTGCCGGAGGTCAGGGCGATCACAAGACCCATAAAAAGCCCATCCTTTCGTCGCCGGGCATACCCAGCCAGTTTATCTAATATATTATACAGCATACAGGGGAGAATTTCAATCATTTTTTTCAGGCAACAGGGAGAGGAAACGCGGGTGGGGTCTCGTCAATCGCTCCAGCTGCATATTCCTCGCAGGAGCCGCATATACTCCACTGTCTGGATCAAAGGAGAGCGGGTGAGTTGAGACGGAAAACGGTAAGATCGGGAAACAGGAAGTAATTTCGGAAGAACGTCTGACGCTGGAGGGGAGACAGGTGCTGCGGGTGAGCGGGGTGAAGGAGGTCCTGCGCTTTGACCCGGACGCGGTGGTCCTGCGGATGGCGGATCGCCTGCTGATCGTCCGGGGCGGGGGTCTGGCCCTGCGGGGCATGTCGCCGGAGGAGGGCCGGGTGGAGCTCCGGGGCCGGGTGGACAGCCTGAGCTATGAGCAGGACGCCGCCCGGGGCGGTCTGCTGCGCCGGCTCCTCGGCTGATGGAGCTTCCGGTCGCTTTCCAGCTTCGGGAGCTGGGCTGGGCCCTGCTTGTCGGCGCGGGGCTGGGCCTGCTGAACGATCTGCTGCGGCCCCTGCGCCGGAGCCGGGGCCGGACGGCTCTGGCGGACGCCCTCTGGTGCCTGAGCCTGTTGGCAGTGCTGCCGGCCTTCACCCTCTACGTCGGGAGGGGCCGCTTGCGGCTCTTCGCGCTGCTCGCCATGGGCCTTTCCGGCGGGATCTGGACAGCGCTCTCCTGCCAAGCTCGGAAGCGCTTGAAAAAAGTGCAAAATAAATGAAAAAAATTTGCAAAAAAGGCAAAAAAAGTATTGCATTTGACGAAAAATCTGTTACAATATTTTAGAAAAGGCATTATGTCTACTTGGCGCGCCGCGCCGGAAAGGAGGTCTCATGCGACTCAAAAAGACGTCCATTTGGACAAAGCTGTTGATCCTGATCGTTGTAATCTACGCCATTGTGACGCTGGTGGATCTCCAGGACCGGGTGGCCGACGCCAACGCGCAGGTTGCCGCACTGGAGGAGCAGGTCCTCTACGCGGAACAGGAATACGCCCTGGTGGAGGAGGAGCTCGCGGAGCTCGGCTCCGATCAGAGCGTGGTGAAGATTGCCCGCTCCCGCCTGGGAATGGTGGAGGCCGGCGAGATTGTCTTCCTGGACGCCGACGCACAGTAAGGCCGAAACGGGAAAGGAATCGCTGCATTCATGGATTATTCGCCTGGCACCGTTCTGGAAGGCTCCGTCCGCTCCATCGCAAGCTTTGGAGCGTTTATCGACTTGCCCGAGGGCAAGAGCGGTCTCGTCCATATCTCTGAGATCGCATCCACCTATGTGACCGATATTCGACAGCATCTGACCGAGGGCCAGACCGTTCGCGTCAAGGTCCTGAACGCCGACGAGCGCGGCCGTCTCAGTCTGTCGATCAAGCAGGCCGCCGAGCGGCAGACGCCGCCCCGGCCCAATCCGGCGGAACGCCCGGCCCGGCGTCCGGCCAGAGCCGCGAGCTTCCAGCCCGCCAGGACAGAGCCGGAGAGCTTCGAGGAGAAGCTGAAGCAGTTCATGGCCGATTCCAACAGCAAGATCTCCGGCGTCCGCCAGTATGAGCACAAGACCCGGAGCAGAAAGAGGTAATCTATCGCGTGCGCCGCACGCTGACATTGTGGAAAGCGCGAAGAAATCCGTTTCTTCGCGCTTTCCACTTTTGGGAGGAAACAACTATGGCACACGTTTTGATTACCGGCGGCTCCCGGGGCATCGGGGCGGCGGCGGTGCGGACCTTTGCCCGGGCCGGGTATGAGGTCAGCTTTTTGTATGAAAAGAGCGCCGAGGCCGCCGCGGCCCTGGCCGCCGAGACCGGAGCCCGGGCCCTCCGCTGCGACGCTGCGGACACGGAGGCCGTCGCCGCCGCCGTGGCGTCCCTCCCGCCGGTGGACGTGCTGGTGAACAACGCCGGGATCTCCCACGTGGGTCTGATCTCCCAGATCAGCCCGGAGGAGTGGGACCGGCTCTTCGCCGTCAACGTCAAGAGCATCTACAACACGGTCCGGGCCGTCCTGCCCGCCATGCTCCAAAGGCAGGCCGGGGCCGTGGTCAACGTGAGCTCCATGTGGGGCCAGGCGGGGGCCAGCTGCGAGGCCGCCTATTCGGCCACAAAGGGAGCCGTCATTGCCCTGACCCAGGCTCTGGCCCGGGAGCTGGGCCCCTCCGGCATCCGGGTCAACGCCGTCTCTCCCGGCGTGATCGACACGGACATGAACGCCCACCTCAGCGAGGAGGACAAGGCGGTCCTTGCGGAGGACACCCCCCTGGGCCGTATCGGCATACCGGAGGAGGTGGCGGAGGCCATCCTCTTCCTGGCGCAGGCGAGCTTTATCACCGGCCAAAACCTCCCCGTCAACGGGGGCTATCTATAAGAGAGAAAAGGAAAAATAAAAAATTTCCTCTGAAACAGAAATAATGCTTTACTTTTTCTAAACGCAGTGCTATAATAATTGAGCAAACGCGCCGGTGGCTCAATGGATAGAGCATCAGATTCCGGTTCTGAGGGTTGGGGGTTCGAGTCCCTTCCGGCGTGCCAAGAAAGTCTCTAATCTTCCTTGATTAGGGGCTTTTTTGTTGCCTTTTTCTGGATAGGGACCAACGAAATAACGGTCAGCCGCCGTTTTCAGAACAGTTTTCAGAACGCTTGCAAAGAAAAGTGTTTGCGGATAATAGCTCACCCATTGCTTTCGATGTTTCTAAAGCGTCCTCTATGTGTGTATGGGCGTATATGTTCAGCGTTGTTTGTACGTCCTCGTGTCCAAGAAACGCTTGTACTTGCTTGATTGGAACACGTTTCGCAAGGATTGATGC
The DNA here is from genome assembly GCA_947168005.1 of uncultured Clostridia bacterium. Classification (GTDB taxonomy): domain Bacteria; phylum Bacillota; class Clostridia; order Oscillospirales; family Oscillospiraceae; genus JAFRPC01. The sequence continues at coordinate 13,536 of CAMVKI010000019.1, read as the reverse complement.
CGCCGTATGCCGTAGATCGTGGAGGCGAATACCATCATATCCACATGATTGTAAAAAGCGTTCACATGATCGTGTGACGTATTCCGGCCTTACCAGCCGCCCGTCCGTATGGGCGCACACCTTTCCCGTATAGCTCCCGCTCCGCTTCTGCTTGTTTTGCAATTCCAGAAAGTAATCTTCTGTACCTGGAATAAAGCATAAGTCCCTACAGCTTGCCTTTGTCTTTGTAGCTTCGACCTCGTAGAACGTACCGCGATATTCTGTAACCGTATTTCGGATATGGATTTGCTGGCTTTCAAAATCCACATCTTCCCAGCGTAAACCGCAGATTTCCGAACGGCGCAGACCATACATTAAAGCGAGTACAACTGCCGCCCGTGTCGGCTCCTGTTGCTCTGCGAGCTTGTCAAGCAGGGTTGTAACTTGTGCGTCCGTTAAGGAATGCCCCATGAACTTTTGACGTTTCGGCAAGCTAACATAATCAGCTACATTAGCGGTTACTATGTCCTCCTGTACAGCGTCCCTAAGTACGCCACGAATAATAACACGATGTTTTTTCATGGTGTTTGTGGAAATGCCCGCTCGCTGTAGCTGTTCAAAATACTGCTGTATAGCCTGCCTTGTCAGATCTCCGACAGGTGTTTCCCCCAGGGCGGGAAGTATGTGCTTGTCCAGCATATCCTTGTACGAAGCCGCCGTATTGCTACGGATTGAAAACTGCTTTTGCTCTAACCAGCGGGAAGCAAGCACGCTAAAAGCTGTATTGTTCCCCGGAATAGAGGCAAGTATCTGTTGTTCCCATGCGCTTACTATGTCACGCATTGCCGCTTCCGCTTTTCTCTTATTGTTTCCAGCAACTTTCAGCCTTGTGCTTTTGCTATGGAGTTTTGCTTTCCCTCCGGCAACATTGGCAAACCGCGCCTTAACCGTCCATATACCGTGATCGTCTACTAAATATCCCTTGATATGTATTATCTGACTTGCCATGTGTTACACCTCCCTATACACAGCAAGCCGGACTATCAGCACAATTATACCTTTTGCGCCGGAAGTGTTCAAGTTTAATTTTCAAGTTTAGATGCCTACCCCCTGTTACGATTATTCTTATGTTATGCCCTTAACAGCGGCTTTTTACAGTCTTAAATGTGCACTTTCAAAAAATCGTGATTTACAGATTGCCATAGCAACGGAAGAACAGATACAGTTAATTAGCCCCATGCTACAACAAAAAGCCTTGTTATTTCGTGCTATTTTTGCTTCATTTTCAAAGCTTGACTTTTTTGTAATTTGGAATGTATGTGGAATAAAAGCCATAACATAGGGCTAATTACAGGGCTTATGCTCTCCCCCTACACAAAAGGCTGGAACAGTTTTTCATCAAGCTGCGATAATACCTTTTGCGCTTGTAGGGAATTATGCACATTCTGACACCAGCAAGGGCTATCACGCTTTATCCATTTACCATTATCTTTTAGCGGTGCCGCCCACTCAAAGCGTTGCTCCGTCAAAACCTTTAAGCATTGGACAAAGCTCTCTGCATCATTACAAAGGAAATGAATACCAGTTACACCGGACCCGCAACGGAAACTTTCACCCGTAAAGCGTTGCATCATTTCAGCCATTTTTTCACTGCCTGTTATAAACATCATCTGGACACGGTACGCCCCGTTACAGTAAGCACAATTCAAATAGATCGGCTCTTTAATCCTCGGTATGATTGTCCCCTTTGCGGTGTTCAAAGGCCCTGTCATAAGCGACAAATTGTAAACGGTATTGTTATGACCGTTATTGTCTGCGTGATCTACCGTAAGGGAGTTGACCTGTTTCCAGTCAAGAAACGACTGCATATCATCTTCCCAAGTCTCATAGCTGCTAATATAACCATGATAACAGGCATAGGCCAGAGAATGTATTGAATACTTCCGGTGATCTCTTCCGGCCTGTAGTTGCAGTATAATCCGCCCTGCCGTATCTAAATACGGTGACACTCCATACGTGCCTAATATTCTATAGAGCTTTTCGTCGTATGTTAAGTAGTCCGTCACATTGCCGGGCTTGTACTGATACCGCATTATTTCGCCGTCCCTAACGATACGGCTCACGTTTCCACGTTTATACTTTTTCATAATACCTCGTTCGTAAATTAAATTATAGCAAAGGCGGGAATAATCCCGCCTTGCTCTTTGTCCATTCCAAAGCGGCAAAACTATCTCAACGTTTTGCAAAGGTGCTTAGAATGGTAAATCGTCGTTCTCCCAATCTATATTGTTAGCATTGCTTTCTGGACCCGCCAGAGGTATTTCCAATGGATTTGCTTGTTTCTGCTTCCTCTGGAAATATGAATTATACTCCTGTAGATAGGATTGATAGTCACGTTCCTTATTGTCATCCAAAGCACAGTTATTATCTGTTGTATCTTCTGTAGTATGAGATGTAATATTATGTTCTATTTCTCCCCCCAAAATGGACGGGTCATCTACCCAATCTCGCCGGGTCATCTGTCCGTTTTTGCCGGGTAATCTATCCGTTCTCGCCGGGTCATCCGGCGTGACGGCGTTTTGCTCATAGTGTTCATTGTCCTTTTGGGGATATTCAAAGAAGATATAAAGGCTTTTGTATTTTTCCTGTTGGACTAAATAACCTTTTTCAATCAATTCCTTAACTGCTTCACGATACCGTTTATCGGTCATGCCTATATCCTGCTGAATAGCGACCGGGCTTAATGCGTATGTATGCTTATCTTGGTGTAAATTCATGCGGATATATAGCTTAAATGCACGGTCAGATAATTCTTTAGCTGCAAGTAAAGTAGCCTCAACATTGCATTTCCCGTAGATGTGTGTATCATCAGATACCGTTTTGTGCGTCAAAATGCTTTTCTGATTTGGAGAAGTGTGGTAGATGTAAATATTCTCTGCGATTATGGGACACCGCCTTTTCTATAGTATCCCCTTTCATTCAAAGGCATTTTAGCCCTGCCAGTAAGGGCAAATTATTATCACCTCATTTCTGCATGAAATCGTCGTTTTGCACATTGCTTCTTCTTTCAAAACCCAAATCGGCTAACCCATGCTTCAATCCTTGCCAAAGTATTTTCACCCGGCTTGATTTCTCCCGCTCGCCAACGATAAAAGCAAGACGGCGATATTTCAACACGTCGGCAAAACTCAGTAACAGGAATACCAAGTTCTTTCATCATGTTTTCACATCGTTCAACTAAGTGCATTCTTTCACCACCTTTCATTTCATAGTATTATCCCTCTACACTTTAGGCATTTTATCAAGCGTCAATATAAGCCCTGGAGCCCAGGCGTTTGAGGGGTTGAATTTTTGTAAACAACTGTTTATACCACAGCACAAAAAAGAAATTGCACGTGTGCTCACCAAAGCAATAGGTGATAAAGGGCTTTATGTCATTACAAATTATCCTCTGTATCAAGCAAAGGTCAAAGCCCTGGCGCCCAAGCGATTGACTTATATAATTTTTTCAAACACCGCTTTCATAGACCTTCATAGGGTCCCACAAAGGCCTGTCCCACAAAATCGCAAAGGGTCAGACAAGGGAGAATGCCATAACAGATAATGCCCTTATAAGGCACTACAAGCCCCTCCAGGGCATAAAGAAAACAGACACACCCATACACAGGCACAGCGTAGGCTGCACCGTCTGAATGCGTCTGTTAAACGTCAGACAGCTATGATATATCGGAAGCTCCGAAGATCAAAGCGTCACTATTAAATTTTCCAGAGATTAAAAGTGCACATTCAAAATTAGTTGGGGTTATCTTCGTAACTATCCAATAGCAGATCAATCGCACGGTTTATAAAGGCGTTCACGCTTTCACCGTTTGCGGCGGCCTGTTTTTGGATAGCTTCTTTTTTGCCTTTCTTTAGCATAAGGCTGACGCGGTCATAAGCTCCCTTGTTAAACTCGTTATTATATGCAATCAGCTTTGATTTGTCTTTGTATGCCATTTCAAAACACCTTTCTATGTGGGAGATAAAGGGACTTCTACAGTATGGAAGCTATACGGCCCACAAATACCAAAACTACCCCGCCCCCATGTATAATCGTTGTGTTGATAGGACTATTGCAACAGAGGGCAAGTCCTATATCCGTAGAACATTGCACAATGTTCAAAATGCACAAACAAAACGTAAAAACATTGTTCAATGTGCCATATTGACGAACATTACACAATGTGCTATCATGTAATCACGGCGGGGGACAAACCGCCGAATACAACAGACAAAAGGAGCTAATAACAATGTCTACAATCGAAATGGAAAGCATGATTTCCAAGCTGCAAGAATGGGAAGAACTTGCAAAGGAAGCACAGGCAGAGGCCGAAGCAATCCGCGATACAATCAAAGCGGAAATGCTTGCAAGAGAAACGGAAGAGCTGACGGCGGGCCGCTTCATTGTCCGCTGGACAAACGTTCTTTCAAACCGTTTCGACACCACCGCATTCAAGAAAGAGCACGGAGAAATGTACAAGCTGTACACCAAGCAGAGCACAAGCAGACGCTTCTCTATTGCGTAAGAAACAGCCCTTGCACAAGAGCCGACCAAAGCAAAAATGCAAGGGCTGACCGCTGAACCAGTCACGGGAGCGGGTATAGAAATTATACCTTGCCCGCTCCCAAAAATCAACTACAAATTGAGATAAAGGAGCTAACGACCATGAAACAGATTAACAAAATGAGCCGCTTGACCGGGGAGCTTGAAAAAGCGTTCCGGCTGCTGAATGAACATTTTTTCGACGGCGAACTGGCCACCCCTGTACTGACCGTAATCCCCACACCGAGAGCATACGCCCATTATACGCCGTTCGACGCTTGGAACACACAGGGAGAGGGCAAGCGTGAAATCAACATTGCAAGCGGTACGCTTGACCGCCCACTTGAAAATATCCTTGCTTCCATGCTCCACGAAATGGTACACGAATACAACGACGTTGTACTGAATGTACAGGACACCAGCAACAAGGGAGTATATCACAACAAGATATTCAAGAGGGAAGCGGAAGCGCATGGGCTGATTGTTACCCGCTCCGAGAAATACGGATGGAGCCACACAGAGCCGGGGGACGAACTGCTTGAATTTGTGTTAGAGCATGACGAACTCCGAGAAATTGAACTGTGCAGGACGAACCCCGCCATTGTCTCTATCACTGTAGGAGGTCACACAAGCAACGGGGACGGCCTGACCCCCATCCCGCCAGCCAAGAGCCACCACCGCAAATACATCTGTCCCTGTTGCGGCAACAGCGTAAGAGCCACAAAGGAAGTACGGATTATCTGTGCTGACTGTATGAAGCTAATGCTTGAAGCGTAAGAAAATCCGGGGCACGGCGGGGAGCAATCCCCGCCCGCTCCAAGAACTGAAAGGAGCAATCACACCATGACAACAGGCCAAGCAATCCTTGTTATCTTCTTCTCTGCGCTGTACCCGCCCGTGGGCTTCATTCTGCTGCTGCTGTTCTCTAAGAAGTAAAAACAGACTACACGCAGACTTGACGCACAAGACGATACAGCACAGCGTAAAAACAAAGTACGAAATCAAATCATTTTACAGGACGTAAAGCAAGTCACCCTGTATTTGCAATATTACCACAAAGGGGGAAACATCATGCAGCTTGCATATATCAGAGTAAGCACCGCTGAGCAAAACGAAGCACGGCAGCTTGAAGCTATGCGGCCCTATCAAATCGAAAAGTATTTCACCGAAAAAATCTCCGGTAAAGACGCTAACCGCCCAAAGCTCCAAGAGCTTTTGGAATTTGCACGGGAGGGCGACACGGTACACGTCCACGACTTTTCCCGGCTTGCCCGCTCCACAAAGGACCTGCTGGATATTGTGGAAACGCTAACCCAAAAGGGAGTAACGCTTGTTTCAAATAAAGAGAACATCGACACGGGAACGCCAACGGGAAAGTTAATGCTGACCATGATCGGCGCTATTGCGGAATTTGAGCGGGCCTGCATACTTGACCGTCAGCGCGAGGGGATAGCGATTGCAAAGCGGGACGGCAAATACACAGGCGGGAAACAGAAACGGGTACACGGTTTTGAAGCCGGATATGCCCGGTATAAGGCAAGGGAAATCACAAAGGCGCAGCTTGCCAAGGAATTACACATCAGCCGTCCCACGTTGGACAAACGAATAAAGGAATATGAAGCAGACAAGGAGGCAGAACAATGAAGCTAAAGAGAATGAGCGTTCACGATTTCAAGCGGTATATTGAAGCGAAGGAGATCGTCAACATCTACTATATCAGCGGGGAACAACGTGATTATGACCCCGCGGAAAGTTACCAGCTAAAGCTCCGGTTTGACAGAATTGTTGTTTACGAAAATCCAGATACATTGTACCTTTACACGGAGGACAAGAGCATATCGCAAATGACCTTTCCGCATATCGTAGAGTTTGTTTTCCAACAAAAGGCAAGTGTTGAGAACGGGGAAGCAATTAAAATAGTTTCAAACAGCTATCCAGGGTGTAGTGCAAGGGACTTAATAATCCAGATAGAGTACAGAGCGTAAAAAAGCGGCGGGGAGAAATCCCCGCCCGGCTCTTTGAATTATGGATTGAAAAAAATTAAAGGGTACAGTGCAGAATTGAAGTTGACAACAGTTTCCAGCTATGATAAACTGACACCGTAAATTGTTGTTAGCTCCAACAATACAAAGCAGAACGGGCGGCCAGTTTTTACCGTCCGTTTTGTTTACGGATATGAATTAAAGTGTACATTTCAATTCTGGTCAAGTGTATTTAGCCTTTATGGATTACTTTCATTACTCCAACGTGGAAGCAATCAAAGCAATCTATAAACGAATTGATAGTCCGGCTTGCATTTCAGAACAAAATCAGAACACTTTGATAATAGTTTACTGCCCCCATAACAACGGATTTTTGAAATACGCAGGGAATTAAGTCATTCTACCAAATATGCCGACGTTATCGGGTTTGCTTTACATTCCGGTTCTGAGGGTTGGGGGTTCGAGTCCCTTCCGGCGTGCCAGAAAAAATCGTCTTTTGTCTGCCGACAAAAGACGATTTTTTCAAGAATGGCATAATCATCTCAACACTCGATATTATACGCTTCGTCACGTTGCTGGGAGGAACCATGATCTATTGCAATAACAACGAACCGACGAAAAGAACGGTAAGAAATTCGTCGAAAGGGCTTGTGATACAAGACGGTCGTTTGCTGGCGGTCAAGCTGGAGGATCAGGACGGCGTGTTTTATATTCTGCCCGGAGGCGGACAAAACGCCGGCGAATTGCTGCCCTCCGCCGTTGAAAGAGAGATTGAGGAAGAAACCGGCATCTGCGTGAAAGCCGTGGACGTTGCTTTTGTGATTGAAGGAACAGACGGCGAAGCAAGTCACAGAGTAGATATTGTGTTCTTGTGCGAATACCTGGGTGCTGCCGAAGCGGAATTCCGTCCCGACACCAACCAAATCGGATACGATTGGCTGCCAATCGATACGCTGAATACGGCGCCGCTGTATCCTTCAAAGCTCAGACGTCCCATCATGGATTTGTACGCAGGGAAAGAGCACCCGTGTTATCTCGGAAACGAATGTATGGGTGATCCTGAGATTAGGGATTGAATAATCCAGGTTTATCGGGACAATCAGATGAAAGGCGGAAACAGTATGGATTTACATGATTTCAAAGACGTTGCCGAAAACTATGACAGATACCTGTCCGTCATGTACAGGGAACAGGACAACCATGCCGGGTTCCAGGAGTTCTATTTAGAGCTGGCCCGGAAATACGGCGCGGGGGGCGTGGTGGATATCGCCTGCGGAACCGGGGCCGTTCTGCTGTATTTGGCGGAGCGGGGCATCGACGCGGACGGGACGGACCTCTCCGAGGAGATGTGCATAGTAGCCCGGAAAAAAGCGGAAGCGCTGGGTTTGAAGCTGAATATCATTCCTGCGGATATGACCAAATTCCACAGCGGAAGAAAATACTCCCTGGCGATCATTGCCCGGAGCGGCTTCATGCACCTTCCGACCACAGAGCTTCAGAAGGCCGCGCTGCGGAACATCCGGGAACAGCTGACGGAGGGCGGCATCCTGACCTTTAACACCTTTGACCCCTTGCCCCCGATCCAGGCGGAAATGATGGAGACAGGCCCGGAGGACTATTCCTTCCGGCTGGAATACGTCAACAGCGAGGGACGCCGGGAACGAATCTACAACGCAATCTCCTATGACCCCTTCACCCAGCTGATGCACGGGAATTGGAAGTTTGAGACCCTGGACGAGGCGGGCAACGTGATCGGAGAGCGCATTCGGCCCCTGCAAATGCGGCAGACCTACCGCTCGGAGATCTTCCTGCTGGCTGAGCTCTGCGGCTTCGAGGTCCTGGACATCTACCGCGGCTATTTGGGAGACAAGGAAGATCTGAACGATCCCTCCACAGCGAGAAACTATAAAGGCAACCTGATTTGGGTCCTTCGGAAAAAGCCGTAGATCTGTTTTTCACGCAGACAGGGGGTCGGTTCCTTGTCTTCTTTGCGAAGACAAGGAACCGACCCCCTGTCTGCGGCTGCGGTCAAAGCTTCCGCAGAATATCCAGCGTGTGGTGAGAGGCCCCGATCAGATCCTGGCGCTCGCAGATCGCGAAATGGTAGTCCATCCACCGGGCGAAGCTTTCCTCGTCCATGGCGTCAATCATCTCCCGGTGGTAGTTGGTCGCGCCGTCGGCGGCAATCAGCTTGACGCGCTCCACGGGCAGCGCCGCGTCCAGTGCCGCGATATCCTCGGTCCGAACCAGGTCGAAGACCTCCCTCGGATCGCTTTTGCAGTGCCAGTCCGGGGTCAGCAGGTCCCGCTCGCTTGCATACGCAAGATTTCGTTTTGCAAACACGAACTGGATAACTGTCGGCTCATTCATGCAGTAGGCAGCCAGAATCCGCCCGCCGGGCTTCGTCACCCGGACCGCCTCGGAGAGGGCCTGCAGCTTGTCCTCCCGGGTGTAGAGGTGGTACAGGGGGCCCAATACCAGGGTCAGGTCAAAGGCGCCGTCGGGCAGGGCGGAGAGGTCCAGGGCGTTGCCCTGCATTGCCGTGATAGGCTCCGTGCCGTCCAGCTTGGCGCGCAGCAGGTCCAAATTGCGCTCCACCAGCTCCACCGCCGTCACCCGGAGGCCCTGCTTTGCCAGGGCGACGCTGTAGCGGCCCGTTCCGGCCCCGACCTCCAGAATGGAGGGAGCCTCGAGCCCTTCCAGGCTTTCCCGGATGTATTTCATGGTGGTCAGGTATTCCACCTGCCCGTGCCGGGAAAAGAGTCGGTTTTCCTCGTCATAACTGTTGTAATATTCTACAAGGTAGTCCATTTTATTGTTCTCTTTCCATGATTTTCAACCCCAGCTCGAAGGCCAGGAACATGATCTTGGTCTTGTCGTCCAGGCGGACGTCGCCGGCGAGGCTGCGAGGCTCCCAGCTCGAGTGGTCCAGGTTGTCCCCGGCATAGAGAAACTGAAAGAACTCTGTGCCCCGGAAGTCGCAGAGGGCCTGCATCCCGGCGCATTCCATCTCCACGCAGATCGCACCCTGGGCCTTTCGCCTGGCGATCTTCTCCCGGGTCTCCCGGTAGGGAGCGTCGGTGGTCCAGGTGATCCCCTCCACCCAGGGGTAGCCGCAGTCCTTCAGGACCTCCTTGAATAGGCCCCGGTATTTGCGGTTGACCTCAATGACGTCGGCGGCGGGGGCGTAGTGGAAGCTGGTCCCCTCGTCCCGGAGGGCGGCGGTGGGAATGATGACGCCGCAGTCCTCGATGGACCGGTCCAGAACGCCGCAGTTGCCTAAGAGGATCAGCCGCTTGCTGCCCATGGCGATAAGGTCCTCGTACTGCGCCACACAGGTGGGTTCCCCCACGTAGGACTGAAACAGGGCGAAGCGCTTGCCCTTGCAGCGCACTTCATAGACAGGGTTACGCCCGAAGGCAAAGTGGAGCTCGCCGATTTTCTTCGCCTCAAAGACTGCCAGCACCTTGTCGAACAGGAATTTGGAAAAGCAGGAGACCGTGACCTCGGGGAAGTCTTTGATGGGCTTTGCAACCATCTCCGGGTCGATGGCCGCGTTTCGAGCGGGGTCAAATTCTTCCAAAAGCATGTTTTTACCTCATCTTTACTTGACGTCGATCCAGATGCCGACGTCGTGCATTTCGGAGTTTTCTACAGACTTATAGAAGCGCTGGGCTTCCTCGTTGGCGGCGGTCAGGGCGACCAGGGTGTCAACGCCAAGGGCCTTCAGGCGGTCCCGGAGGGCGGCGAGAAGGGCCTGTGCCGCGCCCTTGTGGCGGCAGCTTTTCAGGACGCAGATCCAATCCAGATAGGCCTTCACCGAGCCGTCGAAATGGGAGGGAATCAGCACGGCGTCAATCCGGCCTATAACTTTCTCCTTTTCATAAGCCAGCAGGGACAGGGCGTTTTCAAAGCGGGGATCGCGGAAGCTGGCTTTCACGTCGGAGATATACTTGTCGTCGATCTCCCAGCCCCAGACGTCCTCCTCCTCGCGGAGCCTGCGCTCGAAGTCCATCACGGCAGGGATGTCTTTTTCCGTATAATTATTTATCGCAAGAGCCATGGGTTTTCCCCTCCGTTTTATCATTCGATAGGTTTCAGCCCCTCATAAAGCTCATTGAAGGACTTTTGCTTGCTGCATCTCCCAAAGGAAAGCTCTCTGTTTATTTTCCTCTTATGTCAATATCTCCGACTGCCGGTCCGGCGCTCGTCCATGACGTCGTAGACCTGCACGCCAAATTCCGCCGCATAGAGGCGGCGGTAGCGGTGAAACAGGTCCCGCTGGCGATAGAAGCGCTTTCCGTCCGGGTCGCCGTAGCGTTCAGCCAGGGCTCGGAAGGACGGGAAGGCCGCGTAATAGGCCTCGTCCAGGGCCTCCGCCTCGGCAATCCACTCGCCGGGGCTCCGCTTTTCCCAGCGCTCCGGCTCGTCCCCGCGGAGGGAGAGCAACAGGGTCCGCTTCGTCTCTTCTCTGTACCAGGGGCCTGTGATCCACTCCTCTTCCGGGCGGTAGAGCTCGCGGTTCAGCAGACTCAGGGCGTCTGCGGAGAGGATTTGCAGGTCGTCCGTTGAAAAACGAATGTTTTGGATGCCCGCGCCCCAGCCTTCACTGTGGGGGACGAAGAGATAGATTCGGTCGCAGGCGGTCTTCTCGCGCAGAAGCGCAATGAGCGGATCAGCCTGGGGTGCGCTCTCCGCCGTCAGAGGAATGCTGACGCTGACCTTCAGGCCCGCGTCCTTTCCGGCCCGGGCCATGCGCAGGAGCAGGTCAAAGTCGCCCGGACGGGCCGCGAAGCGGTCGTGGTAGTCCCGGAGACCATAGAAGGTGAAGTTGAGCTGCTTGACGCCCTCCTCCGCCAGCATCGCCGTCAGGGCGGCGCATTCGGCGGGACTTCGCATCCGCATCCCGTCACACTGCAAAAAATCTGATTGCGGGCTCCCGATCTCCCGAAGGGTCCGCAGGGCGCCGCGCAGGTCCGGGTGTTCCATGGAATAGCCGAAGGCAAAGCTGAAGCGAAGCTCCGGGCGGTGCTCCGCGATCCAGGCCTTGTATTGCCGGGCAAGCTCCACGCTGCGGTCCCAGGGCGCCCCTACGGGCGCTCCGTCCCAGGACAGGAGGCAGTAGCGGCAGCGGTTGGCGCAGGGCACGCAGAGGCTTTGAAGCAGGACGGATTCGGTTTTCATGGCTTATCCCTCGATTCTTTCTCCGTCGGCGCAGAGCGGGCGCATCACGCCGTCCCGGAGCAGCCAGGCCTCGCCGCGAATCTCTTCCCTGCCGTTTTCGATATAGAGATAGGTCCCGTCGGGGAAGCAGAAGATCTCCCGTCCGAAGCTGTCCGGATAGGCAATATCCTCCATGACCCGCAGGCCGTCCAGGACCTCGTTCCGGATCTCCTGGTAGTGGGGGAGGATCATCTTTTTCGTCAGGCCCAGGCCGGAGAAGAAGCGCTGATAGTTGGGGTCTATGGCCTCGCCCTCCTCCTCCGGCTGGGAGGAGACGAGGGCGGCGGAGTTCATGGAGCCGGCGCTGATGCCGACCAAAACGCCGTCGAAGTCCCGCAGGAGCTTCTTCAGGCCGATCTTCTGAAAGAATCGGTTCTGGGTCGGCACGTGGCCGCCGCTGAGGATCAGCAGCTCCGCGTCCCGGACCAGCTCCGCCGCCCGGTCCTCGTTTCGGCCGTCCAGCGTGCGGAAACAGGTGAAAGAGATTCCCGCCTTCTCATAGCTTTGCTTCATAAGCTCCGCGTAAAAGTCCGTGATCTCCGGCGCGTCCGGGTCCGAGCAGACCGCGAGCGCCCGGCAGGGGTTCGGGAGCGCCCGCAGGATCGCCGCCTTGAAGCCGTTGGCGGGGTTCAGGGTCGAATGATCGGAGTTCGGAAGATCGGTCCGGCTGGTCAGAAAGCAGATCATGGGCAATCCCTCCTCGTGGTTCTTTGCCCGGATTATAGCAGACATTCCAATGATGCGCAAGCTTTTTCCGTTTTTTTCCCGATGCTGTTACTTTTTCGCCCCCGCTGCGTCCATAGGAGTGAAAGGGCCTTTTCACAGGAGGTGTATCCATGGAAGACGAAACGATCATCCAACTGTTTTTTGAACGTTCGGAGCAGGCGATCACCGCCGCGGAGGAACGCTACGGCGCCTACTGCCGGGGCATCCTGCGGAACATTCTGGACGATCCGGGGGACCGGGAGGAGTGCATGAACGACGTGTACCTGAAGCTCTGGAACCAGATCCCGCCCTACCGGCCGGAGTGCCTGCGGGCCTTCGTGGGCTCCATTGCCCGGAACTGCGCCCTGGACCGATACCGGGCTGCCCGGGCGGAGAAGCGGGGCGGGGGCATTGCGGAGATTGCCCTCTCGGAGCTCGGGGACTGCGCCGCGCCGGGCAGCGTGGAGGACGCCCTGGAGGAGCACCGATTGGTGGAGGTGCTCAACGGCTTCCTGGGCCGTCTGCCCAGAGAGGCGAGAGTGATCTTCGTCAAGCGCTACTGGTACCTCTCCCCTGTCCGGCAGATCGCCGAGGAGACGGGATGCACGGAGGGCAAGGTCAAAATGTCCCTGCACAGAACCCGGAAGCAGTTGAGGCAATTTCTGGAAAAGGAGGATATTGCAGTATGAACCACAATCTGTTAGATGCAATCGGGAAGATCGACTCTCGTTATATTGAGGAAGCCGCAGGTGTGCAGAAGGGTTCGGAACAGAAGATCAACGCTGTGAAGAACGGGACGGAGTCGGACCGGGAGAACGATCCCGTCGCGATTCATTCCCACAAGCGGTCCGGCTGGGCTGTGGCAGCGGCGGCCCTGTTTCTGCTCGCAGCTCTGGGCTCCGGCTGGCTGATCCTCTCCCGCGGAAAATCTGAGTCCGGAACAGGCCCTTCAGTCATTCAGGCCGATACGCCGGGACAATCCGAGGATGTCCCGAATACCGACCCGAAGGATCCTGTCGATCCGAAAGAGCCGGCTTATAACGAACTGAAGATTGATTTCAAAGC